>JAIETF010000109.1 GCA_019745415.1 Candidatus Obscuribacterales bacterium
GAAGTGGTGACATTTTTGTCATAACCTTCACCCTGACCTGCGGTCACAGTCTTGTTGCGATCGTAAGTACCGCCATTAGCAGTGGTGCCGGTAGTGGTGACATTTTTATTGTAGCCTTCGCCTTGCCCGGCGGAGACTGTCTTGTTGCGATCGTAAGTGCCGCCATTAGCAGTGGTGCCGGAAGTGGTGACATTTTTGTCATAACCTTCACCCTGACCTGCGGTCACAGTCTTGTTGCGATCGTAAGTACCGCCATTTGCAGTGGTTCCTTCAGTGCTGATTGTTTTGGTCAAACCCTGTCCCTTTTCGTAAGTTATGGAACGGTCGCGGTCATATGTGCCGCCATTTTTTGTTTCGCCACTATGGGAATAGGTCTTTACCATTTTGCTTGAGTCGAGTGTGTTGGACTGACTCTGATTTTGATAGCTGTTTCGAGCTGATTGCGCCTGATTTGTGCTGTTCATTCTTGCTTGACCGCCTAACACGCCTTGACCGCCTCCGAAGCGTTGTCTAAGTGAGTTGATTTGGTCTTGTGATATTTCGCCTCTTGAGACTTTATCTCTGAAGCCTTGGGCTCTTGAACCTAGTTCGCCGTTGAGATTCCCTCCGCGTAGGGATTGCAGCCGAGAGCCGTTTTCTCCGCCCAGACCTTGTCCTAGATTGCCTCTCAGTCCGCCACTCAGTCCAGCTGCGCCTGCTCCGCGTAGACCCGCTCCTCTAACGCCTCTGCCTCCGCCGCGACCGCCGCCTCTAGCTTCGGCAGAACATTCGGAGAGCGACATCCCAATGGTGAGGGCAATAAGTAGATAGCTCGAAATCTGGCGGAAGTTCATGCTGGTAAATCCTTTGATTAGAGGGGATGCTATATAAACGCTGTTTCGAGACAAAAAGTTCAATTTTTTTTGGAGAAATAATCTTAAATTTGAAGAGTAAAAGGCGTTGAATTGTCCGAGACGCCCACTATTGCTGCTTCTGTAGCCGTTTGCCCCCTCTCTTCGTGTCAAAAGAGCCCGCCGGGGGCATATAAATATAGATGATGGAGGGTCCAATCCCAAGCCCAAGCCCAAGCCCATTCCCAATCCCATTCCCAATCCCAAGCCAGTGAAAGATAACCGTTTTGCTTTGAGACTTTTAGTTTAAATCGATGACAGATAAGCAAGGAGACAAAGTAATCCCCCAGCCCCAGAAAGATGAGCCCTCAACCATAGGGCTTGTTTCTGAGTGGTTGGGCTTGAGTTCGCCAAAAACCAGAGATACCAGCAACAAGCCGCTCTTCGGCGCTGATGGAAAGGGAATCAGGTACGATGCCGTTGTGCAGGGCGGCATAAACAATTGCTTCTTTATGGCTCCTTTGGCAAGCGTAGCGCAAGCTGAACCTAACATCATTCGTGACAGTATCAAACAGAATAGCGACGGCTCCTACACCGTTACATTTGCCGGTGCCAAAGACAAGCCTCAGCTTGTTCAGGCACTGACACTAGAAGAACAGCGTAAGTTTGCCCAGACAGGGACTGGGGGCGTTTGGCCTGCCGTCATGGAAAAGGCTTTTGGGCAGTATCTCAAGAATAATCCGGAGGAGCGCGAACGTATCTTGGGTCATTCAGCCGGTTGGTTTCTTGATAGTGCTCAAGAGTATGCCGACAGTGGTAAGGCTACTGAGGTGATGAAGCTTCTTACAGGATATATGCCTGGTGGTATAAAGCTGAAAGACTCTCACAACGTAGAGGGTGTGCAGAGGTTATTGCAAGATAATTTCAAAGATGGCAAAGCTCTACCGGTGGTGGCTGGGATTGCAGCCGGAAATGAGACGGCTTTGGCTAAAGGGTTGCATCCTGAGCATGATTACAGCGTTTTGGATTATGCCGATGGCATGGTAACTGTTCGCGATCCGCGCGGTCGTACCGAACTCAATACCGCTGGAAAAAGTATGGATAGTAAAGATGGAGTCTTCAAAA
Organism: Candidatus Obscuribacterales bacterium; assembly: GCA_019745415.1. Taxonomy (GTDB): domain Bacteria; phylum Cyanobacteriota; class Vampirovibrionia; order Obscuribacterales; family Obscuribacteraceae; genus Obscuribacter. The sequence goes on from JAIETF010000109.1 coordinate 1,956, forward strand.
TGACAGTGCGAGATTTTGCTAAAGCCTTTGATGAGGTTTTGGTTGGTAGAGATAGACCTATCTTGGGCGGCAACGGCGCCCTGATAATGAAACCTCTGAGATTGAAGCCTTGAGCCAACTTGACTCTCCTGCTTAAATGCTAAGTGCATCTAAAACTAAATGAACCCTGCAACAAAGAGCACTCTGTAATTATTGGCATACTGCAATTATTGGCATACTGAAAATAGATTGAATATTGGGAAACTATGAAACCGGACCGCTCTAAGTTCACGCCTGCCGAACTAAAGATAATAGATAGATACCGCACTCCAAGGCAAGTGCAGCAGTACTTGCGTACTCTTGCCTATAATCGCGACAGCACAATCTATTCTTTTCGCGAAGTGGTGAGGCATAAGACGGCACATTGTCTGGAAGGCGCTATTGCCGCTGCGGCTATTCTTGAGCAGCATGGCTATCCGCCCCTCTTGATGAGCCTTGAATCGGTGGATAACTTAGATCACGTTCTCTTTGTTTTCAAGGCTGATACCGGTTGGGGAGCTGTCGGGCGTTCTCGTGATACAGGTCTGCATGGCAGGCGTCCAGTCTTTCGAAGTGCTCGAGACCTAGCGCTCAGTTATTTTGACCCCTATGTCGACTATACCGGTCGTATCACCGCCTATGGTGTCGTTAACCTCAATGATCTTTCTCGCTGCAATTGGCGATTTTCAGATACCAAGCTTTCTCGCGTGGAAAACTATTTGATCGAATGTGAGCACACTGACATTGTTTCGTCTGAGCGACGTTATCAGAGTTTGCTAAAGAAATTCACTGAGTTCAAAGCTAAGTATCCAAACAGACAAGTTACTTATTTCGATAACCGCGATACTTGGATGTGATCAGAAACAAATAAAAAGCCGTCCCGTTAAGGACGGCGATTTAACCGAAGCGATAGCTTCGTCTTGATCCTGCCCGGTAGGATTCGAACCTACGACCTCATGGTTCGTAGCCATGCGCTCTATCCAGCTGGGCTACGGGCAGAAGAATTTCATATTACCACGAAGATTATTACTGACAGTTGTCGGGTGCGTAAAGGTTACAAGGCGTAAAAATTACAAGGCGTAAAGCTTGCCTTGGCTACTGCCCATTTCGGCGTTTAGACCAGTGCAGAACACTGCCCCTGACATTGGTCGAGCTGTTCATCCCTGAGCCAGCCGAGCCCCCCTCGGCAATGCCGACATTGGACTGTTCCAGGGGCAGGTTGGCCGAAGCTGCCGGGCTGTAACCTTTATAGGTGTTGTAGGCCGAAACTTGGTTCGAGGCAGAAGGTTTTCCAGCGGGCTTGCTTCCCGAGCTTTTGCTGCTGCCGCCGCCTTTGCTTTTGGTCGATTTCTTCTTGCCCATATTTAGTGCTTTGGCTGTGAGGCTGTTTGGTCCGCCGGGCGTGGCTGCCGGTTGCAGGGGCACGCCGTTATTGACCTTGGGCAAGAGTGATGGATTGTATTGGGGCAAATTGGAGCTGTAAGATTGAAAACCGGCTCTTTGCAGTGGTGCGCCGCTGCCGCCGATATTGCTGCCAAAGCCGGCTTGGTTGGCTGGAACTACTTGTCCGGCTGAATTACGCACAACTGGACCGTCATCAATGATTTGATATTGTCGTCTCGACATGTAAAAGCCAGAAGCATCGGGCAAATCTTCGCGGCGGCCTTTGGTGAACTGAGCTTCTGCCGACTCGGTTGCCATGGTGAATAGCGCCGATAGGGCCAGAATCAGCCGCAATGCAGTTAGAGAGCTTGAGGCTTTAGTTAAGTTGAGAATTCTGGACTGAGACATTATTGCTACCACTTTGGTCTACTGTGTTACTTCAGGATGTTACTTCAGGTTGTTGCTTTGTGTTGTTGCATGAGAGCGCCATTTGAGGGCGCCGCTTTTGCTGCCGATTTCTTGGCTAATGACTTCAGGTTAACCCATAGTGCCAGTTTAATTACTCTTAAACGGCAATGTCAAGCGAAAAGCTTTCTTCTTGCGGTTTTTGAGCGATTTTGCCTGGTTTTGCTGCTTCACCTTAATTCAAACGAAACCGGTTTGGGCTTCCGCCTGAATTCGAGCCAATTTATGGCTGCCAAGTACATGATAGACTAAGCCGGTCTATTTTGCAGGCACCTAACCTGCTTAGAGCAGGTCAATTTTAGAGCAGGGCAATTAACTGATGGGCACAATGAGTCTTACCAAGGAAAGCAACCGTAACGTCGACACCAAGAGCCTGGGAATCATCGCGGGAGAGGGAAAACTGCCTTCTCTAGTGGCGCAATCCGCCAAAGCTAGGGGGTTTAGTGTTGTTGGTCTGGCTCTGTCAGAAGATGCCCGAGACCTGATCGAACCCCATGCCGACAAGACTTTTCTTATCGCCCCTGGTCAACTTGGGCGCAACCTCGGTCTATTCAAGAAAGAGGGCTGCGGTTGTGCGGTATTTATCGGTAAAGTGCCCAAACTGAACCTGCTCAGGCAGTTGCATAAACTTGACTGGACTGCCATTCGCGAACTTTCGAAGTTGCCCAATTTCAATGACGATACAATCCAGAATCATATGGGCGATCTCATGGAAGCCATGGGTGTGCAGGTGCTCACCCAACGTGAATTTCTATCCCATCTCTTTCCCGAAATCGGCTCAATGACAGAGCGCCAGTTGAGCGCTGAAGAATATGCCGATATCGAGTTTGGCATGGGTGTGGCTCGTGAAATTGCCAGATTGGATATTGGTCAGACAGTTGTCGTGCGCAACCGTATGGTTGTAGCTATCGAAGCCATAGAGGGCACTGATGAAACAATCAAGAGGGCAGTCAAGCTGGCGCGTGGTCCGGTGGTTGTTTGTAAAGTATCAAAGCCCAACCAAGACCAACGCTTTGATGTGCCGACTGTTGGCATGAGTACTCTGCGTTCGATGTTGAAAGAAGACGTAGCTGAAGGCGGTGCTGAGGGCAGTATTTTGGTGGTCGAGGCCAAAGAAACCCTGGTGGTGGACCGCGAAGAGATGATTGCCTTTGCTGAGAAGCATGGCATAGCTATTGTTTCGGCTCCGCTGCCTGAGAAAAGCAAATAGCTTTGGGGGAAACCCTGAGTTTGCTTCAGGTTTTGCTGTATTGGCAGCACAGCACCTGGTAATGGAATATTATGATGTTGTTCAGAGGGGAGACCGCGATGAGCCTTAGTAATCCATTTCCTAGAACTAAATCGAAATTGCCGTCGATGGCTCGGGCTTTGCCTCGGTTTTGCGCTTTTTTGGCAGCAACCTTGGCACTACAGTCGCTCTGTTTGCAGCCTCTTTGGGCTCAGAAATTCGATCCTGAGAAGAATCAAGCTCAGCTTGAATCCAAGTCTAAGTCTGATTCAGATACCGGCACTAGTTCTATTGAAGCAGGCCAGTCAGCCGACTCTGCCAAGGAAGACCCTCTCGAAGCTCTTGAGCGGGCGCAGAAAGAAGAAGATCAGGCTAAGGCAATGCTCAATAATGAGGCGCTTGATCATTATCAAGCTGCCCAGACCTATATGCGCAATTTTGAATTCGAGCTAGCCGAGATAGAACTCAAGGCTGCCATCAATTGCATACCCAACCTCAAGGCTGCACACCGTGATTTCGCTCTGGTCTCGCTCTGTCGCGGCGATCTTGGCCGGGCAGTATCCGAGCTTCTTATCGTGGTTGGTATCGGCGAACCGGTGCCGTTTTCAGAGAAGCAGCAAGAGTCTATAAAAGACGAAGCGATGAAGCAGCACTACCGTGCTGGTCTGAAGTTAGCAGCTGATTCAAAATGGAAGGACGCGCTGATCGAGTTTGAATGGGCTCTATTCTATAGACCCGAATCTGGCAAAGTCTTGCGTTCTATTGCCTTTGCCCATGCCAGCGAAGGTCATTTCGACGAAGCCGAAAAGTTCTATAGTCAGAGCTTCTCTCATGATCCAGAAGACGCATACGGGCATGCCGACTTTGCTTTCTTGCTGGCCGCTAAAGGCAGTGCCGAGAAAGCGGTCGAGCAATTGAGCGAGGCGGTCAAATTGCAACCTAAGGTTGTGGCTTTGCATGTAGATCTGGGCTGGATGGCTGAGTCGAAAAGCGATTTGGAAAAAGCAGAGAATGAGTTTCAGGAAGCTGTAAAACTTGCGCCCAAGCAGGCTTCGCTTTGGACCCATCTAGGCAAAATTCAGGCCCGTCGCGGTCAGGCCGAGCAAGCCGCCAAGTCGTTTGAGCAGGCACTTGCCCTCGATGCCAGTCAACTTGAGGCTCAAAACGGTCTGGCTGGTGTGAAGCCTGCGCAGCCCGAACATGCTTCGGAAAGTGCTCCAGAACAAAATTCAAAGCAAGCTACAGAAAATCTTTCTGGTCAAACTTCAGGGCTGGGCAAAGCAAAGCCCTGAGGTTTGCGTAATTCCACCCATGACAACGCCTTGGCTATTGGTTAGGCTTCATTTATGGATATTGTCATGGATATTGACCAAAGTCGCGAGTCGAAACCTCTCAAGGCCGGCAACATCAACGCCGGTACGCTTAATGCCGAGTTGAGTCTTGACGCATATTCGCTCTTATCCGAGTCGGTCAAGCGTTCCGAAACCCTGTCCGCTGCCTCTACTAAAGTCATGCCCCTCGCCGACAAGGTTGCTCTCGGGACAGAGATAATCAGTCGGGTGCCGGGTAAGGCGGTGGATCAAATTGCTTTCGACCTTGAGCACAATCAAGGTGCCGTGCTGCAAAAGATGGGTAGTGGTGCCGCCATCGGTCTGACTGGTACTGCTCTACTGCGCTTTGCCCCTCGCCTCGGTTATGTGGGTGGCGCTCTTTTGCTGGCAAAGCAAACATATGACGGCATTAGCGGCCTCGCCGGCTTCTCTCGCGAGGCTGACCGCTTGTCGGGTAGCAATCCTGCTAAAAATCTTGAGCGGCAAGACTTTGTCGAAAAGAAGTCATCAACCTTGGCGGTTGGCACGGCTAATTTAGTTGAAGCGGCGCCGGGGCTAATCGGTGGCGGTTATGCTGCCACCAAGCTTTTCGGCACCCCGCTTATCTATTCTCGTTCCGCCGCCGTCGTGACCGATAAATTAGTCGATCCTATTAGAAACCGGGCGGCATTTATTGGACCAGGCACCGAGGCTCTACCTGCTTCGCTGGGGCGCGCTGATAAAGTCGATCTGGTGGAGATGGCTAGAACGCTTTCTGCTAGACCTGGTCATGTTTACAATGGTCGAGAAGCCGGTAGTGTTGTCGATCTCGCTGGTATGAGGGTGAGCCGCAGTAAGTACGGTACCGAGACTGGTTTAGCCGCACTGCCTGCCCCAAACAAGACCGAGACCCTTACTTTTCACACCCATCCTTTAGCGAGGGGGGCGCATCCCGGTCCGGAAGATATTGCCGCGACAAGCCATTTGGGGCTCATTTCATCTGGTTCGCAGTATGGGCTTTTCCTCGGTGAAAGAGGGCAGATGCTCAAGCTTCTTAAGTCTGGTCAGACTGCTGAGCACAGCCCGGCTCTGCGCGCCCTTCTTTTTGATGAAAAGACTGGCACTGCCACTCGTCTCTTTGGTACTTGGAATAAAGCAGACCGGCACTGGGTTTTGACTGAGAGAAGCGGACTCAATTACGAAAAGACGATAGAAGCTTTACGAAATCTTGATACCCGAAATAGCGAAAAAGTCTGGGAATTAATCACCCGTTTGCCTGCTGACAAGTCTTGAGGCGCATAAATAGACGCTTTTGGCAGAGTCAGCCCACTGTTGCGCCAAAGTTACCAAAACCGGCGCTCTAATAGTCTTTTGGGCGCTTTAGATTATGATTAGACTTTGGCTCTTGCGGGAGAGTATATATGACAGTGCAGGCTGAACTTAAGGCCCACACCAAGTATCTCTGGTTTGATACTAAGAAGCGTCGCGAATATATAAGAATCACCGATGAAGTGGCCAAGTTTCTGCAGGAAACAGGCATGCAAGAAGGCTTTATTCTTGTCTCTGCCATGCACATTACCGCCGGCGTTTATATCAACGACTGGGAAGGCGGATTGATTCAAGATATCGATGCCTGGCTGGAGAAGCTCGCGCCAGAGGACCCTTCTTATTTGCATCATCGCACCGGGGAAGACAATGGAGACGCTCACTTGAAGCGGATTTTGATCAACCATCAGGTCACCGTTCCGGTTACTGCAGGCAAACTAGACCTGGGACCTTGGGAACAGATTTTTTATGCAGAGTTTGATGGACAAAGACGTAAAAGAGTCATTTTGAAAGCTTTAGGAATCTGATTTTATTGAATTGGAAAGTTGAAGATTTGCAGATGTGCTGATGTGCCGACCTATTTAGGAGATATTTAGATGACAGTTAAGGATAGAGGAATGGTAATGAAACGAGGCGTTAATGCCGATAGAGGAGCAAATCTCCGTGCCGATGCTCTCAAGGCTGTGCAGAGCCGGACTCCGGTGCACACTGGCATTGATTACACTGAGACATCGGTCTCTGATATTTTTGCCCAGAACGTGTTCAATCGCGCCACCATGCGTGCCGTACTGCCCAAGAATGTATACAAGGCTGTGATTCGCTGTCTCGATCATGGCGAGCAACTCGACGCCTCCATGGCTGATATTGTCGCTAACGCTATGAAAGACTGGGCAATTTCGCGCGGCGCTACTCACTTTACCCATTGGTTCCAACCCATGACCGGTTTGACTGCTGAGAAGCACGATGCTTTCTTGGTTTTCAGCGGTGAAGAAGGTCAACCTAATCTAGAATTCTCCGGCAAGCTGCTCATCCAAGGTGAGCCGGACGCTTCCAGTTTCCCGTCGGGCGGCATCCGCTCCACATTCGAAGCTCGCGGCTATACCGGCTGGGATCCAACCAGTCCCGCTTTCTTGATGGAGAGTGTGAACGGCAAGACGCTCTGCATTCCCACTGTTTTCTGCTCTTATTCCGGACATGCCCTCGATAAGAAAACGCCTCTATTGCGTTCGATGGACGCTATTTCCAAACAGGCTGTTAGACTGCTCAATCTGCTTGGTAATGATTCTAAACGAGTCACCTGCACCGTCGGCGCTGAACAAGAATATTTCTTGATTGATGAAGCATACTATCTGGCTCGTCCCGATATCATCAATGCCGGTCGCGCCCTCTTTGGTGCAAGACCTCCCAAGGGTCAAGAAATGGAAGACCATTATTGGGGTTCAATCAAAGAGCGCGTGCTGGCCTTTATGATGGACACCGAAGCTGAACTCTACAAGCTTGGTGTGCCGGTCAAAACAAGACACAATGAAGTCGCTCCGGCGCAGTTCGAAGTGGCGCCTGTATTCGAGACCAGTAACCTGGCTACCGACCACAACATGCTCCTTATGGAAGTCTTCCGTAATACCGCTCGCAAGCATGGCTTGCGCTGTCTCTTCCACGAGAAGCCGTTTAGCGGTGTCAATGGCAGCGGTAAGCACAATAACTGGTCTATGGCCGATGAACGCGGCAATAACCTGCTTGATCCCGGACATACACCGCAAGACAATCAGCAGTTTGTGGCAGTTTTAACCGCTGTTATTCGTGCCGTCAACAAATACGGACATCTACTTAGAGCTTCAATTGCTTTTGCTGGTAACGACCACCGCCTAGGCGCCAACGAAGCGCCTCCTGCCATCATGAGCATTTATCTCGGTGATAAGTTGACCCAGGTTGTTGAAGCCTTGATAAGCGGCAAGAAAGAAATATCGGTGCAGTCTGGAACCTTGCAATTCGGCGTCACCTCATTGCCTGAATTGCCTCGCGACGACTCCGACAGGAACAGAACTTCGCCTTTTGCATTCACCGGCAACAAGTTCGAGTTTAGAGCAGTCGGCTCCAGCCAGTCGATCGCTTGGCCCAATGCCGTGCTCAACACTATCGTGGCCGAATCGCTCGACTATGTGGCAAGCGAAATCGAGAAATTGGTCAAATCTGGCACCGATCTTGGTGCTGCCGTAGAGAAAGTTGTGCGTGAGACCCTGAGTGAGAATAAGCGCATACTCTTTAACGGTGACAACTATAGCCGTGAATGGCATGAAGAAGCCGAAAGGCGTGGCTTGCCCAATCTCAAGACCACCCCTGAGGCTCTGCCTTGCCTGGTCGATAAAGAAACTCTGGCTCTCTTCAAAAAATATGAAGTGCTTGAGAATGAAGAGCTGGTCAGCCGCTATCACATCAACTTAGAGGCTTATTGCAAGACAGTAAATATCGAGTCTTTGCTCACCGCAAATATGGCGCGTACAATGATCTTGCCTGCCGCTCTAGACTATCAGCAGAAAGTGGCACAGACTATCGCCGCCACCCGTGCTGCAGTCAATGGTGTCAATCTCTCTACCCAAGAGCACCTTCTCAAAGAGCTTTGTGAAAAGATCTGCAGTTTGCAGTCTGCTATTGATAAGCTTGAATCAATGGTGAAAGAGGCTCACCATGAAGAATCGGGCGATCATGAAGCCGAGAATCTAAACCGGGCTCGTTTCTTCGAGCAGAAGGTGATACCGGCTATGAATGCAGTCAGAGCTTTTGCCGATGAGTTGGAGTTGATTGTTGATGATTCTCTCTGGCCTCTGCCTAAATTTAGAGAGATGCTCTACGTCTACTAAACAAGAGTTCTAAGTAAGCTCGCGAACAGTAGGTTCTTGAAAGGAAGAGGGGGATTCCTCCTCTTTTTTTCTTTCTTTCTTTCTTCTGCTCTTAAGTTGAAGCTCTCAGAGGTAAGTCCTTAAGCGTCCTATAAAATCGAAGGGACTTTCTGATAAGCACTGCCTGTGGTATCGTGTCATTTAGATATATTCTTGAGGCTGGTGACTAAGCAGACCAATGACTGATAATTTGCAGACCGGCGGCAGCTCAGGTTCAGAGCAGTTGGGGGGACAACCCCTCAAAGCTGTTGATGCTGTTGAACCGGCTCTGGATGGTCTAGAGTCTCAGTCAAACTTGGCTCAATCTCAGGCAGGCAAGACCGGCTTATTTAAGTCGCAGAGTCAGTCCCAGAATCAAAATCAGATTCACGGTCAGGTTAAGGGGCAGTTACAGGCTCAGAACCAGCCGAATTTGCTCGGTCAAGCGAAAGTGGTGCAAGCGAAACAACCCTTGCTGCCCAAACTCTCTGAGCAAGAACCGGCTCAACAATCTATACCTGAAGGTTTCGTTTTGCCTCCGCCTGCTCCACTTCCTCCTGGTTTCGGTGGTTCTCAATCTCGTTCTAAAGCTGATTCTAAATCTAGTAATGCTGCTGCTGCTAGTCTGAATCTGTCTGCGCAAGAGGGTGGCGATGCTCGCGGCGCCCAACGAGCTGATGCCGAAGCTGAGAAGATGGGTATATCAAAGGAGGATGCGTTAGACGTTTCGGTAGAGAACTCTGTCTCGCCGAGGAAGAAAGTAAGCACAGTTAAACAAACTACAGTTAAAAAAACGGCGCTGGAGCCGCCATCATCCAGCTCTGGACGGGTCTTTCTGGCTGGGCAGGCTTTGCCCTCTCCAGAAGTTCCCGAAGTCGACAAAACTTTTGTTTCGATCGAAATCAACGTTGGCAATTTGGAAACCAGCCGAATGGCGAATCTCTCTGATAGCGTCGATTCACATGAGAAACTTTCTCCCGGAGGGGAGAGAGTGCCCGCTTCAGCGGGCGCTCCTGCCGGCTCTGGCTTGGAGGAACCGACCGACGAATTAGTCGGTACCAATTACCTTGGAAAGTATGATTTGTTGGGTGTTTTAGGCGCCGGTGGCATGGGGGTCATCTATCAGGCGCGCCAGGTCTTTCTTGACCGAATCGTCGCCATCAAGATGATGAAGAACAAGTTTGCTTCGCCCAAAGCACGGTTGCGTTTTCACCAAGAAGCCAAGGCTGCGGCATCCCTTGATCATCCAGGCATAGTCGCTATCAATGACTTTGGTATCGATAGCGAAGAGCGTCCCTATATGGTCATGGAGTACGTGGAGGGTCTTACTCTAGCCGACTTGGTGAAGAATTCTCAAGGCTCGGTGCTCAAGGTGGAAGAAGCCCTGCCGATATTTATCTCTATGTTGGAACCATTGGCACTAGCTCATAGCCATGGCGTTGTGCACCGCGATATCAAGCCGAGCAATGTTATGCTGGCGGTTAAGCCTACTGGAGGTGTGCAGGTTAAATTGCTCGATTTCGGTATCGCCAAGCTGCGTGATATCGATGACAATACCATTCAAGATTTGACTCGTACCGGCGAGGCTCTCGGGACGCCGCTTTATATGAGTCCTGAACAAATTCGCAGTGTGAGAGTCGATAACCGTTCCGATCTCTATTCCTTTGGCTGCGTTATGTATATGTGCTTAACGGGAGCACCGCCTTTTGTGGGCGAAAACAAACTCGTTACTATGGATAAGCATCTCTCTGAGCGACCTTTGAGCTTGCGGGAGGCCTCTCTTGGTCTTAATTTTCCTGCCGAATTGGAAGCTTGTGTTTTGCGCTGCATGGCGAAAGAACCCGAGGCTCGCTATCAGTCTGCGCAAGAGTTAAGGCAAGATTTAATCGCCATCGCCTGCCAACTCGGGGTGATGACTCTGCCACCGGGAGTAGTGGCGCCTCGGCTGGGGCAGCAAGTCTCAATTCAGATTAGCCAACTCACTTCGCCGCCGCTCTCTCCGGCTTTATCGCAGATGGTCACTGAGCTAACCTCTATATCTTTGGCCGGGCTTGATTTCGACCCCGTTCCTCAGTCTAAGAGCGTAACCGGGCAGTTCTATTCCGAACCTTCTATGTATCTACCAGTGCCGGCTTCCCAAGCCCTTCATCAAACTGAAGGAGCTCGCCTACCCGCGCCGGCTGAGGGCGGCTATGGGCGGTATTCTGATCGAGTTATATCTGCGCAAGCCATATCTGAGCAAGCCGACTCTAGATCGGCCGATGTGGTGGAAGTCGCTCTGGTCAGAACCAATAGGACTGGTCTGGTGTTGATTATTGTCGGTGCGGCAATCTTTTGTTTGGTCGGTCTGGCCGCGGTAATCTTTCTAGTTCAGCATTTTTCCAGCCCTCAAACTGCTGCCGGAGGGCGCGAGTCGGTGCCGGCTCCTGTGGTTGAGCGGGTCGTTGATACCGCCGCCGAGAAGGTTATAGAAGAACATACTGCTGATGACGAAATCGCCCATAAGATTAAGCGCACGCCTAATCTGACATTTGTTTTCATGAAAGAGAAGGTGACTGATCGCGGACTCTCTTATCTTTCTAAGGCTGTTATGCTCAATCAACTTTCCTTGGTCGACTCTGAAATAAGTCCGGCTGGACTGGCTCGGGTACCCATGACTAAGCTCAATTTGCTTAGTCTGAAGAATTGCAACATCGATGATTCTTACACTAAGGTGCTCGCCGGCTTCAAAAATCTCAAGAATTTGTTCTTGTTCGATAATCCAGGATTTTCAGACGCCAGTGTCGAGCCGCTCACTAAATTGCAGTATATCGAAGGTCTGGACTATTCAGGGACCGGAGTCAGTGCAAACAGTCTCAAGTACCTGACTCGCTATTCTGGATTGCGGGCTTTGCAGTTGAACCGCTTGAAGCTCGATGACCACTCGATTGCAGAACTGGCTAAATGTCGCTTACTGCGTATACTGGGAATGGCTCGCTCCGGTTTGACCGACAAGTCTACTCCGGCATTTTCGAGACTCTCCCAGTTGCCTTCGCTGGCTAATCTAAATCTGGCTGGTAATCAGGTTGGCGATAGCGTTGTCGAAGTTCTCTCCAAGTATCCTAGCCTCAGTACCTTAGACCTCTCAGAGACACAGATAACTGCCAAAGCCTTGGCGAAACTGGCCGGCTTGCCTAGCTTGAAAGTTCTGCATCTATACGGCTGCAAGCTTACGCCTGCCGAGATAGAGTCCTTCGGAAAAGCTCGACCTGATGTACGGGTTACAGAACAGCCTGTGCCGGTCAGCTCAGATTTCTAGAAGCCTGTTCAGGCAACTGCGGCGAGAACGATTAGTTCTTATCAAATCTGTGTATGAATTAGGTGGTTTCACGGTTTTGCAGTTATCAGCCGCTAGCTTGCCTGAGGAGACTTCTCGAGACCCGAGAAGGGCACGAACATCCAGATGGGAAATTCCGCCGAAAAGAAGACCTTAGTTTGCCTGGCAGTCGCCTTCTTCCTGCTGGCGATTTCTACTCTATTGTCGATGATGGGCTTTGGGCAGTACCACGGCGACCATTGGCTTGAAACAAGGCAGACTGCTGTGAAGGAACTGCAGACCCTGGGTAACGCCTATTCTATGGTTTTGCTCAATAGCCAGCGTTATGTAGCCAGTGGTGAAGTTCAGCACTTGACCCTTTACAAGCAGGCTGCGGAAGAACTGAAGTTGCACTTGAGCGCCATTCAGTCTCTAGAGAATGGCCAGTACGGTCGCAGCGAGAGGGTGAGGCGGCTATCAAACGAAATCGCCATAAGTTTGGGCGAGATCGAACTTGATGTGAAGCTTCGCCTAGAGAACAAGCCAAATAGGGGCAGTACTCTTTTGCTCACTAATCGCGAAGTGACCGAAAGCGAGCAGATCTTCAAACGAATCGTCAATATGGAAAGGGAAGAAACCAGCGCTGTGCAGGCTTTTTACTCCGGTGACGTGAAAGCTCGTGGCAATAGTTTGCCTCTCATATCTTTCGTGTTCGCTTGTTTCAGCTTCGTTTTTGCTCTGGTCGAACTTTTAGGTGACAGACGTAATCTGGACTTCGAAGAAGACGCCGGTGCTGTAGCTGGGGCTGCCAATGTTCAAAGCGCTGATGGAAGTCCCTTGGCTGTCGGTGCCGCCTCCCGTGTCGGCTATTCGGCTAGTCTGGGCGCCCCGATCGGTGGTGATCTTGCCAATTCGGCAAACAGCACAAATGCTGCATTCGCTTCTCTAGGTGTCAATGGTTCCAACAACGGCAATGGTTCAAGGTCTTTGGGAAATGGTGCCGAACCTTATCGAAATGGTCGTCTCGACATCAATTCGGAAGATATAACTAGTCTGAGACGGGATTTGGCTAGTGCTCTTTCTCAACTTGAAAAACTTGCCAGTGCCGACTATCTCACCGATGTTCTTAATGTCAGGGGACTCGAGCAGGTTCTCAGGATCGAGGAAAATCGTGCCGGGCGTTCTGGCGAAGCGCTTATAGCGATGCTCATTAATCTCGACAATTTAAAGAAAGTGAACGAAGGACTTGGTCACACCACCGGCGATGTCATTCTCAAAGAGACTGCCAAGCGAGTTCTTTCTATCTTGCGTCCTACCGATCATGTGGCTCGTGTTGGCGGCGACGAGTTCTTGGTTCTTCTGCCAGATACCAATATGGCATATGGAATGCGTGTTGCCGAGAGAATTCGTTGCGAGATATCAGATAATCCAATGAAGAGTACAGACGACCAAGTCTCAGTTACTGCTTCTATCGGCGTAGTCAGCCTGCCCTCTCGCATCGCTTCTGTGCAAGAAGCAGTCAACCTTACCCGCAGCGCACTCAAACGCAGCAAAGATGCCGGCAAGAATCGCGTCACTGTCAGCGAAGAGTCTTCTCCCCAATCTGAGAAGGCTCGTGGACGTTCAATCACTCAGCGCGATATTGTCGAGCAGCTTCTCGATGTCAGAGAGTTTCGCACAGTCTATCAGCCAATTATACGCCTGGCCGATGAAGGAACTGATGGTTACGAGGTGCTTAGCCGCGGACCGGATGGTGCCTTCGAAAGCCCGTCTGATTTCTTTCGCATCTGTGTAGAAAACAATATTCTCACCACAGTAGATTTGCAATGTCTGCGCCTGTGTCTTTCCAATATCCCTCACTTCTCTCAGTCTGCAGTTTCCTCCAGTCATATCCCCAATGGCGGCAATACCGATAATGGCAATAATGCCGACAGTTTCAGTAAGAGCCTGCCCCCGCGGCAAACTCGCTTCCACATCAACCTTTTCCCTTCCACACTTCTTGAGACTCCAGTAGATAAGCTGCTCGACCTCTTCCCGAAGGACAGGGCTGATATTCGCTTTTGTATCGAGATTTCAGAACAAGAATTCATCAGCGAGCCCGCTTACCTGAGAGAACATGTTTCGGCTCTCAAGAATGCTGGAGTACTTGTAGCTGTAGATGACGTGGGCTTCGGGCGCAGTTCTCTGGAGACGCTTATATTGCTTGAGCCGGATCTTGTCAAAGTCGATCGTAAGTATGTGGCTGGATTGTCGGCAGAACCGGCTAAGGCACGCTTACTAAGAAGACTTGCCAATGTGGCAAAGAGCTTGGGCGCTCAGATAATTGCCGAAGGTATTGAGGACCGAGCTGACTTGCCGGTCCTAATCGAGATGGGTATCGACTATGGTCAGGGCTTCCTGTGGGGTGAATTGCTTAAAGCCCTTCCTGATTCCGCCGCTGGTTCCTTGGTCCGTTAGTCTTTGATATGCGTTTATGGCTAATTTTTCGTGATAGGTTATTCTTCTTGTATTGGATGCATTTTCGAGAGATCCATCCTAATTGGAGACAGATTGTTCCATGACCAATAGTCCAATTCCTAGAACTGATACGCCACCGAAGATACCAGCTAGATTCTCTATCGAACAGAGTCTGCTTGAGGGGTGGCGTGGAATGATTAACTCGTTCTTGCCATTCTTTGCCGTCCTCTGCATTTACTGGCTTTGCACCGCTTTGATGGCTTTACCTGGTTTGGCAATATTTGCTGCGCAGCTGGTCAAATACACGCTCCCTTGGTATCTCTACGGATTCCTTATCTTTGCTCAGTTGATTTCAGGTTTTATTTTTGCGCCGATTTTGCAGATGGGTCTTCTACGCGTTTCGCTTAGAGTCTTGGATGGCGAAACCCCTACTCCTGCAGATTTGACTAAATGCTGGCGCTACTTTTGGCAGTTTTTGGTGGCAAGTTTTATCATGCGAACCATTCGTCTGCCTGCATATTTTTGCTTCATTTTTCCTGGAATCTGGATTGATTTGTCGTTTCGCTTTTATGAATACTTAATTGTCGATCGAGGGATGGGTCCTATTGAATCTTTTCGAGCTAGTAATGAAATCACGAAAGGCCAGATGATTAGAGTTCTGCTCACAGAATTGATTTTGTTGGTCGTCACCGCTCTTGGTGGCTTGGTGTTTTTGATTGGTGCCGTGCCCGCATATATGGTTGTAAGTTTGGCGAGAGCTAGTATGTATAGGCAAATTTTGAAAAGTACTCTTATGGAACAAACTAGGCTCTTGGATGAGGAGTTGGAAGTTAAAGCTTTTGATGAGAAGCTTAGAATGCGCTCGGCGCAGTCAGTTACTGAGCAAGAAGTATGTGAACCGTTGCATCATAGTGAAGGGGAAAGGGCTGGTCAAGGTGAACTTATAAAAGATAGTGGCATTAGTATTAATGTTGCGGAGCATGCGAAAGAGAAAGAAACTCTTGAAAGGAACTGATTGTGATGATTGAGAGTGGCTCTGCTGCTGGGAACTATGCATATAAGTCTTTTTGCATTCCTAGGCTCGCTTTTGGTGTTGGTCTTTGTGTGCTCTTTCTATCTATGACTTCTAGTTGTCCTGCTATTTCGCAGTCCGCTACGACTAACTCGCAAGAGAATGGTTTGTCTTCCAAGGCTGCTAGTCAAAAAGCGCTAAGGGGGCAGGTTAAGGCGTCTGAGTTGGCTGTCGAATCCAGTTTGAAAGAGTTAGGGGATACCCTTCATCATTTGAAGGATTCTGCGTGGTCATTGTTTTGTGAGGTTCAGCAGCCTGATCAGGTTTTTTGTGGAGGGCCAGATGCTGTCGGTCCGATTATTCTGACCCCTGTGAACGGAACTGGCATAATCGATACGGGAGCGCTTTTGCCTCCTAGAAAGAAGTGGGTAGATTACTTTGTCAGTCAAATGGATTATTTAGTGCCGCACCTCCAACAGGAGTGTCAAGCACTCACATTGCCTGAAACTATAAGTAGTGATTTGTCTGATGAATTCGCTAGTCTAAAGTCAATATCTAGTACTTTGAGTGACAAACTTACAAAGGTAAAGGCGGTTAGCGGTGGTCCGAAATATGAGAATATGGCTATTGCCACGGCTTCGCAGTCGCTGCTTGATGATTTGAAGACTATGGAGCGATTGAGAAAAAGTATCTACAAGCACGCGAAGAGTGAGTTCTCTCGGCTCAGGTAACGGCAAGTTTGGTCTGCGGTTGTTTTTTTAATTTGGACTTTGAAATTTGTAAGCTTATCGATATCGATAAGCTTACAAATTAATCTGCATTCTTTGAACTTTTTTCTCGGTTTGTTCGTCTATATAGACAGGACCGACCGAGGATTGATTCTTATGAAAAATGACAACTCCTCTTCAAAGGAAGCTTCCTCAATCAGCGAAGCGGCTTGGTCTTGTAATGATGAACTTATTGAACAGCTATGGAAGGAATTTCAATCTCTTTTCCCTTGCGAAGCTTCTGTAAGGAAATCATTTTGTTCGATCATGAAGGCAAAGAATTTGCTTTACTGTAAGTACTGCTTTTCTGAGAATTTGAAAATCGGAGCAGATAATCGGACTTATCGATGTAGTGACTGTCACAAGCTATCTTCTGTCACTGCGGGAACTTTTTTCCAAGGCGCACGTAAGCTGAAGGCTTGGTTTGCAGCCATTTGGTTCGTTGAACAGGGCGCCTTCATTAGCTCAGCGAAGTTCTCTCATTTGGTTGAAGTTAGGCAGTCTTCAGCCTGGGGGATTCTACGTTCCGTTTTTGCTGCTATAGATATGAGTTTTAGGTCTAGGGGCCTCGCTGTTAGAGGTATTGGCTCTTTTCATTTTATGGAAATCTTTTGCAAGCGCAGTTTGCTTACCCCGCGGTGGGAGATGCCGCAGAGTGAAGAACATTTTCAGCGCTATTTGTGTAAGGTCTATTCATCTTCTCCACCTTTTCCTTCAGATGCAGTTGCGCCAGAATTGATGCACGAGACCAATCATATAGAAGTCGATTTGAATGAGCTGGCAATTTCAGTTTTGAACTGCCTTTTTCAGAGCGACCTAAGTTTTGATAGTTTGCTCAGCGTGTTAGAAGTTTCAGAGAGGGAGTTGCTTGAAGTACTTACAGACCTTGAACTGGCTGGTCTCATTATTGCAGTTGCTGGTTCCAAGTTTCAGTTGACCAAGCAAGGAATTAGCCTCCTGAAAGAGCGTACTGACGGTTCTGGTAAATCAAGTTTCGATTTTGATTCAAAGGCAAACGCGCAAAACCTAAATTCTTCTTCTTCCTCTTCTTTCACTGGCACAGCTGGCGGTAATCGTCAAGCGTTTTCGGAGTCTGATTCGGGCGGGTCCTTTTCAGAGACTGAGCCGGACGGGTTCAAGAGTTCTATTCGCGATGCGATAGAATTCGAAAGACCAGATCTAGACTGCTGGGAGCGAAGTAAGCTCAGAGATGTGCCACTGCTTCAGCAGAAGGCTGATGATTACCTACTCAGAGAATGTGGAGTTTTCGGTTGCGAGATTTGCGCCGAAAGATCTACCAGGTTACAGAAGGCGCTCAGATGCGCCAGTGATTTCATTGGGTTTATGAACAAGAATGGAGTTAATTGCTCTAGGAAGTATCTACAAATAGTTATTTCAGTCGAGAAATATCGAAACAAAACCCTCGCCAAGGCTAATCGGACAAAGCACGATTGGCATGGGCATGGTTCTCACGCGGTTCGAGGATTGCTGTCGAAACCGCTTGCTGTTGAAGACGGTTTGACAGCAGCGTGCTGCGATTCCAGCTTAATCTTAGGGGAAAGCTTGTTTGATGTTTGTATTGCCGCGGGCTATGTTCGAAGAAATCTAATTCGCGGCTTCTTAACTCCGCTTTTGGTCAACTGTTGAGGTGTGATTCTGGATCTTGGAAACCTTTCCGGTCTCTACTCCTTTCCTCTGCCTTCCGTTCCTCTCCGCTCTATTTTGCTGGAATTGCAGAGCGCCCTTTTCGATGTGGTCAAGTTGGCAGGAGTAACTTCAGTTCTGGCGCACTTTGAAACTCTCTGTCTATTGAGTTTCAAGCTTCCGTTTTTGAATCGCGAGGCAAAGTCCTGCCGAGGCTTTGTCCTGTCAAGGCTTTGCACTCCCGAGGCTCAATTGAAGGCATTGAAAAGAGGATTATTTCTGCCGGAAATGGCAAGGGTTAGAAGGTCAATTTTCGGAACAAACCTTCTAGAATATGCATCTATAGCACTCGAAGCATTTCGGCTCTAATGACATCCTGATTTGGTTCGGTGCAGTCGGGCGAACTCTGCTGACAAGCAGCTTTGCCCATCTTCGGTCTGCAGTTTTCTACAGTATTCGTTTGGTCCATTGGAGGATTTTATGAAGCGACACCTGCGAGCAAGAGCAGTAGTGAAACAGTCAATTTCGGCTTCACTCATGCTTACTTTTGCAATCGGATTTAGTGGCGGCGCTCAGGCGGCAGATGTCAATACGATTTTGGCTTCGGTTTCTTCGATTTCTGATGTTGACGCTAGGCAGGCTTCCATTGAAAAGAGACTTGAGGATGCATACGGGGCCGGGCGTCTCACTCAGGCGCAATATCAGAGCTTCAAACAGTCGCTCTCTCGAGTCGCAGACCAAGAAGCCGTCTTTAGGGCTTCCGATAGTTCTCTGAGTCTATGGGAGAGTCTGCGCCTGCAATTCGATCTAGACCGCATAGTCAAAGAGATGGAAGCTAGCCTCTCTGACAGACAGACCGGCTTTGTTGATGTCTATGCTCGCCGTGATGAAATTGTGAAGAGACTTTCTGTGGCTTATTCGGATGGCAGACTCACCGCCCAAGAGTATGCTCAGATTCAAATGGAATTGGATACAATCAACAAGAGTATTCAAGCTTCAAGTGCTCAAACAGGACATTTGAGCGTCTCTGATTCGATTAGATTGGTTTTGGAACTGGACAGATTGAGTCAGAAGCTCACGAGAACAGTTCATGATCGACAAGTAAGTCTCACCCAGATAGACGTCAGGCAGGCAGAGCTTTCGAAGCGCATCGAAAGCGGAGTTACTTCTGGAAAAATCACTGATCGTGAAGCTAATGACTTGAAGGCTGAATTCAAGCGGATCGCCGACAAGGAAGAAGCCTTGAGGAAGTTAGGGCGTCCCCTCACATCGGAAGAGCAACTCACCCTCGCTCTCGATCTAGAGAAATTGAGCGGGCAGATTGATTCACATTTGAATGATGAGGAAGTGCAGAACAGTGTCATAGCCGATGTTGATAAGCGCCAGACCGAAGTCGATAGAAATTTGGCTCAGGCTCTTTCTAGTGGGCTTGTGACCGTAAGTGAAGCGCAGGTTTATAAATCTGAACTTGATGCTATCAACAAGAAGTTAGCCGATTTTAGAACCGCCGGTGGTGGTCAGCTGAATATTATTCAAGCTCAAAATGTTTTGATCGATCTTGAGCGATTGAATGGCAAAATCGACCGGGCAGTTTATTCGAAGCAGCCGGTTTGGGTTGGTATCGATGCTAGTGTAGAAGATTGTCGTCGGCGTATCGCGGACGCCAAAGCTGGTCAGCGTCTCTCTGAAATCGATGAAGTCGAACTCAAGTCTGATCTTGATAAGATTGTCGCCAACAAGGCTACCTATGCTGCTTCCAGTCAGGGTCTCGATAGCCAGGAGGCGATAAGCTTGTCTGTAGATTTAACTCGCTTGAACGGTAAAATGTTCAAGCTTATCAAAGACAGAGAGGTGGCGGTATTGCCTGATGTGTCTCGTCGCAAAGATGAGATTAGTCGTCGCATCGCCGAAGGTACCTCTTCTGGTAAGTTGACCACTGATGAGACTCGCTCGCTGCTGGAAGACCTAGATAGAATCGCGGCCCGAGAGGCTGCTTTCAGAGCTACTGACGGCGTGCTCGACGATAGAGAAAAACTCAGTGTCGCACTTGATCTTGAGCGACTTGCCGCTCGCACGGAAAAAGAAATTCGGGATAATCCATTTGTCTCAAAATCTATTCAAGCCCGAAAGGAGCAGGCCGACCAGACCATTTCTAATGGTACCTTGACCGGCAAACTCTCGGCACAGGAAGTGCAGAGTCTGCGCACCGAGTACAACCGAATTCTCTCTTTTGAGCAGACCAGTGTGAGTTCCGGGTCTTCACTCGATGCCCGTGAAGCTCTCACTATTGCTGCCGATCTTGACAGGCTTATCAAAGATGTTGAGTCACAGATGAAAAATTCGGAGACAGCCTTGCCCGATCTTGCCAAACGAGAGTCGGAGCTATATCAGCGCATTACTGAGGGGGTCATGCAGGGACGTCTGGCACCGAAAGATGCCGATAGTCTCAAGCGTGAGTTCTATCGCTTGATGGATCTGGAAGCTAAGTATCGTTCCACAGGCGGGCTTTCTTTTGGTGAGCACGCCGCCCTCGCTTTGGAGTTGGAGAAACTTTCGGCAAGCATCGAGAACAGCATGAAGGAAAGCGTCGCCAGTTTACCTGACGTGGATGCTCGTCAATCCGAAATTGACAATCGTCTTGCCGATGCTGTTGCCTCCGGGCGCATGACTAGTGAACAGTCTCGCGAGTTCACGCGCGACTTAGACCGTATCGCCCGTGATGAGGTGACTTATCGCTTTTCGGGTAGCGGTCTCAGTTATGCCGAGTCTTTGTCCCTAATTACCGAGCTTGAAAAAGTATCGGCTCGCCTTGATACCAAGCTTGCTGGTTCTTCGCCGCAGTGGAATGGGATTGACGGCAGAGTTTCAGAAACCAGTAAACGTATTTCTGACGCTCTCTTGGCTCAGAAAGTTGACGCCGGTGCCGGCAGTCAGCTAAAGAATGAATTGGACCGTATTAGTCAAGCTAAGGTTGCCTTCTCGACTTCTGGTGGGGGCTTGACCCTCGCTGAAACCGAGTCTCTCGTGCGCGACCTAGAGCGTCTGAATAAGGACATCGACAATCGAACCGGCGTTGGTAGAGCCATTGCTTGGACTGATATTGATGCTCGCCAGGCTCGCCTGGAAGCTCGCATTGCTCAAGATATCGCTGCCGGTAAGCTAAGCTCGCAGAAAGCAAAGCAGGCGAAACAAGAACTGCGCAGCCTTTCTCAAGTTAAGGCTTCCTTCAGAAGTGCAGGCGGCTATAGCTATACACAGTTGGTTTCGATGGCCCAGGCCCTAGACAAAATTGGCAAACTGGTTGGCTTTACTCCCCGCTATTTGCAAAATCAATAGTGGGGCAAGTCTTAAGCCGGCTGAACAATAAGAAAGTGAAATAGGTAGAGAGAAAAATAGGAAGCATGGCTTCCTATTTTTTTGTCTTTCTCTGTAGATTAGTCACCGTTCGGTCTTTGCCAAGTGAGGTAAGCAGTAAGAGCCATGACCAAGAAGACTGTCTTTAGTGCCTTTAGTTTGGGCGCCGCAGCTTTCTGCCTATTGATTCAAATTGCGCCGAGTGCATCTGCGCAAGGTGCAGGCGCAACGCCGCAAGAGCCAAGTGCAAAGTTACAGGAGCCATATGCAAGGGCACAAGAGGCATGTGCAAATGCTCAAGATACTGCAGCGGTGGGAACTGGCAGCTTGCCTGGCGATTCTTCTTTGCCTTTGCAGTCCCAGGGGCAGACTCAGACGCAGAGCCAGTCCCAGGCGCCGAGCTTTCCCAATGCATCTTCTTCCCTAGGCATGCTTATGGGCGGAGTTTTCGGTCTGGTGCAAGACTTGCTTTCCGGTTCCAATGGATTACTAGTAAAAGGCACCCCGAATCCACAAAGTTCTCCGAATTCACAAAGTTCTCCGAATTCTTCTAATGCTCCCGTCTCGGCTGCCGGATCATTTGCCGATGGAGTCAAGGTAAAGGCTCCCTTTGTCAGTGTTGATACTAGAGAGGGAGTTCAGGTGAAAGCCCCTTTCGTTTCTATTGATACTAAGAATGGTGCGCAGAACCTTCAGGTGCGAGCACCATTCGTTAATTTGGATAAGGGCAGTGCTTTGCGGGTGAGAGCCCCCTTTGTACAGATAGATCGTTAGCTCTCGGCCGACTTTTGTGTCCAATAAAGAAGTGGCTGAGCCTGAGCCCAGCCACTTCTTATGTCTATATGTATTTTGGCTCGGCTACTTTCGCTTAGCGCTTGCCGGTAAGAATGCGCTTTCTCATACGCACCGTCTGCGGTGTTATTTCCACGAGTTCATCGTCGTGAATATACTCTAGGCATTTTTCCAGATTCATTTCGATTGGTGCCTGCAAAGTGACCAGCACATCGCCAGAGGCGCTGCGCATATTGGTCAATTTCTTGGTCTTGCAGACATTTATATCTAGGTCTTGGGGACGATTGTTCTCGCCCACAATCATGCCGCTGTAGACTCTGGCGCCGGGGGTGATGAAGAAGACGCCGCGGTCTTCTGCACCCTGGATGGCATAGGCAGTAGCCACACCCTCTTCCCAAGCGATGAGAGCACCGTTTCTCTGACGGGCAATTTCGCCGCAGAAAGGTCGGTATTCGATGAAGGCATGATTCATGACGCCGTTACCTTTTGTCAGTCTCAGGAATTCACTTCTGAAACCAATGAGACCGCGGGTGGGCACCACGAATTCGAGCAAGGCTTGGTTGCCTTCTACATTCATATTTTGTAGTTCGGCTTTTCTCGGTCCAAGTTCGTTCATGACTGAACCGGTGTATTCATCGGGTACATCAATGAAGAGTCTTTCGAAAGGTTCGCATTCGACGCCGTCAATTTCTTTCATGATTACTTCCGGTCTTGAGACCTGGAATTCGAAGCCTTCTCTGCGCATAGTTTCGATCAAGATGCCGAGGTGCAGCTCGCCGCGACCGCTGACAATAAAAGTATCGGTGCTTTGGGTTTCGTTTACACGCAGGCTGACATTTGTTTCCAATTCGTGGAAGAGTCTAGCTCTCAGCTGTCTTGATGTGACGAATTTGCCTTCTTGACCGGCGAAGGGGCTGTCGTTCACTAGAAAAGCCATTTTCATTGTGGGCTCGTCTACTTTGATGCGTGGCAGAGCTTCCGGTGTCTCGCCATTGGCGATGGTGTCACCAACGTTGGCCTGGGCGAAACCTGCTATAGCAACGATCTCTCCGGCTCTGGCTTCTTCCACTTCCACTCTTTTGAGACCGTGGAAAGTGAAGAGCTTACTGATTTTGCCTTTGACAATGGCGCCGTCTTCCTTGATTAAGTTGACTTGTTCGCCGGCTTTCAGTTTGCCGTTGTGAATGCGCCCGATACCGATACGACCTAGATAGTCGGAATAGTCGAGGATGCTGATTTGCATCTGGCAGGGCACTTCTGTGCTGCCGTCCGGGGCTGGGCAATGGCTCAAAATTAGATCGAGCAAGGGGCGCAGGTCTTTGCCTTCTTCGGTGGGCTCGTGCATGGCGATGCCTTTGACGCCCGAGGCGAAAAGATAGGGGAAGTCGAGCTGCTCGGGGCTGGCGCCCAATTCGACGAAGAGGTCGAATACTTTATCGACTGCCACATGAGGATCTATATTAGGTCTATCTATTTTATTGATCACCACAATCGGTCTCAGACCGCGCTCAAGCGCTTTACGCAAGACGAAGCGAGTCTGGGGCATGGGGCCCTCGCCGCAGTCCACTACCAAAAGGGCACCGTCCACCATACCGAGGATGCGCTCCACTTCACCGCCAAAGTCTGCGTGCCCGGGGGTGTCGACAATATTGACCAGATGGTCTTTATACTTAACGGCCGTGTTCTTGGCGAGAATGGTGATACCACGCTCTCTTTCCAAGTCGTTCGAATCCATTACGCAATCTACGACTTCCTGATTTTCTCTAAAAACGCCGGTCTGTTTTAAGAAACCATCTACCAGTGTGGTTTTGCCATGGTCAACGTGGGCGATGATGGCGATGTTCCGGATATGCTCCAGTTCTTTCGTTGTGCCATTGGCGCCGGTATTAGCTTGCTCTGTCATTGGTTCCATTATTGCCGTGCTCATTGTTTGTTTTTCAGACCTGTTTCTATTAGGATTGTTTTTGTGGCATTGCTAGCCTACTTAATCGCTTTCGGGAGTTTTATGACCTTTCAAGCCGTTGTGCTAAGAAGCCATGCTGGCGGTTATCTGGTGAATCTTGTTGATTGCCTGACTGGGAAAATCTTCTTCTGTCAGGCGCGCGGACGCTTGAAAAAAGAGAGAGTGTCCATAGTCGTCGGAGACCGTGTGGAAGTCGAGGAGGTTGATGAGGTAGCTTTGACGGGAGTTATCACCGCCCAGCTGCCACGTCGGAACTTACTCGAAAGACCCACGCTGGCCAACGTCGACCAGGTTGTTATTGTACAGGCCGTCAAGCAGCCCGATTTCTCCCCCCTTTTGTGTGATCGCTACTTGGTACATTTCCAGCTGGCCATGCCCTTTTCGAAGCCTGTGATTTGCTTCAATAAGAGTGATTTAGCCAGCCAAAATGAACAGCTAGCTTTAAGAAGTATTTATGAACCTCTTGGATACTTTGTTATATTTGTGTCCGCCCGCACTGGCGCAGGCATAGACGAACTACGCAATATGCTGTCGGGTAAGATTTCGGTCTTTGCCGGGGCTTCTGGGGTCGGAAAGTCGACGATTCTGAACAACCTTTCACCTGGACTCGAACTTAAGACCGGTGTAATGGAGAATGATTTCGGAGTCGGTCGACATACCACCACCGCCAGTGAACTCTATTGTCTCAATCTCGATACGCAGACCTGGGTGGCAGATACACCAGGTTTCAACCTCTATGATTTTCTGCACCCCGAGCCCAAAGATGTGGCCGACCAGTTTCCTGAAATTGCTGAGCAGAAGGATAAGTGTCATTTCAAAGACTGTTTGCATACAGTCGAAAAAGGTTGCGCCGTGACCAATATCGATGAACGCCGTTATCAGAGCTATTTGACTTTGGTGGAAGAGAGTAAGCAAGTTCGCCTGGAGGCCCGCAAAACATCCACTAAAGTGGAGAAGTCGGTGAAGACTGTGGGCGGCGAGGGAAATGCCGTCAGTATTCCACGTCTAAACAAAAGATACAGACAGACATCGAGACGAAAACTGAAACAGGAAAGCTTTATGTCTGATCCGGATTTTGGTGATGATCTCGAGGAAGCCTCAACTAAGCATCCTCATGATGATTCTCATGAGGACTCTTTTCAAGATTCTCTTTAGTTTTCTGGCCGAGCGCTTTTTCAAGACTGTTCATTAGTCCCTTCAGTGTGCCGAGAGTGATTAAGGCATAAATAAAGAAGGGTTGTAACTTAAGAAAATGAAAGACCATCATGAGCATGAAGAACGGCCAGCTCAAGATAGGAAAAGCCAGAACAAGAGCTAGGCTTGGCACCAGCCATGCGGTCTTGATGTTTTGGCTGGTGCGATAAATTAGCTCGAGGGCATAGACCAAAAGTACATAATCTTGCATATGGCAGTGCGGGCTAGAGACAAGCATAAGGCAGAGGCTTGTGGCAAAAATTAGATTGCGCTTGTCCGGGCTGGAGTTCTTCTCACTCTTGAATAGAAAGTAAATCAAGATAGCCGTCGTCAGCCATACTGCAAAGGCAATCTGGTGTTCGATTTTGGCGTCTTGCCCGGTAAGAAGAAAGAGCGAGCCGCGCAGATTTTGCATCATCTCAGGCGCGACACCGGTGACTGAATGACCGGTTTCGCCTTGCAAAAGGGCGCCAGGAAAGTCGAGAATATTTTGGACGCCTAGAAGCAAGGTGCAGGCAGTGGCAAGAAAGATTGCGCCGCTGCCGAAACCGGCTAGAAACTTGAAGCGGCCAAGGGCTAGTCCTATAGCCATTATGGCCGGCAAGTACTGCAACTTCAATATAACCAGACTGGCGCAGAGACCGGCTATGAAATGTCGCCCGCCTGAAAGCCAGTGCCAGAACAAAAGCATATCGGGCAAAAGAAAAAGCGAGGTTTGCCCGAGTTTGAAGCTCATCCAATAAGGAAAAGAGGCAAAGGTAGCTATTGGTATGGAGATTTTAGTCTTGAGATTTTGATAGTGGGGTAAAACGGTTTTGCATAATATGAACAGAATGGTTGAAGCCGTGCCAAAGCACCAGACAAGCCAAGCATGAGGCATGGAAAAGAGAGATAAGGGCAGAAACAGCAGGTACATGACCGGGGCATATTGATTGTAAAACGGACTCTCCGGCTTTACCGGCGCAATTAGTTCGTTCTGCAGACGGGCTTGCACTGCCGCGTCATAGATTCGGGGCATTTCTTGCGGGGAGCCGCTCAGTTTGATCTGCAAGCATTGGCGAGCCAGTCTGGCCGCGGCATAAGAATTGATAAAGTCGCTCACATAGGGCTTGCCCTCTATTATCTGGGCGAACATCTCACCTTTACTATAGGTCTTGCCTAAGTAGGCATAGCCCTGCAGTCCCCAGAAAAAGAGCAGCGAAATGTAGATAAGCCAGAGCCTGGTACGATTTTTGGGGTTGCTGAAGAGCTTGGTATAACTCATAAAGCTGGCGACTGATTGAGCAAATTGGCTGCCGATTTGCCCTGTGCCGCCATGATGACAGCGTTCACCGCTAGCTGGGCCATGGCCTTACGAGTCTCTTCCGTGGCAGACCCTATATGCGGTGCCAGTACGACATTGTTCAGCTTTATTAATGCCTCTGGAACATTTGGTTCATAAGAAAAAACATCGAGCCCTGCTACGATGCGGTTTTCCACTAGGGCTTTGACAAGGGCTGCTTCATCTACGACCTTTCCCCTAGAGGTATTGATCAAGATCGCCTGGTCTTTCATCAGCGCTATTTGTTCCGCCCCAATAAGACCAGCTGTATCTTTGTTGAGTGGGCAATTCAGGCTTATGAAGTGACTTTCCCTCATCAGTGTATTGAGGCTGACACGGCAGGCGCCGTATTTTTGTTGCAGATCTAAGTCTTTTTCGTCGCTCTCAAAAGAATCACTACAATCTGAGCGAGTATAGATAATGCGCATATCGAAAGCCTGGGCGCGCCTGGCTACTTCTTTGCCGATGCGCCCCATGCCGACTATGCCGAAGGTTTTGCCGGCAGTTTCATGTCCGAGCATAAGTTCGTTTTCAAATCCATTCCAAAGACCGGCTCTCACATATTTGTCTGCTTCTACGATGCGTCGAGCACAAGCCAAAAAAAGCGAAAAGGTCAGGTCGGCTGTTGCTTTATCGAGTACCCCCGGCGTATTTGCCACCAGAATTCCTTGCTCTTTGCAATATTCAAAATCTATATTGTCAAAGCCTACGGCTCGCTGGGCGATCATCTTTACTTTGCCGCCTTCAAGGGTCTGACGGTCTAATCTATCCTGTGGTTCAGAAAGAATGACATCAAAGGAAGCCGCTAGCTCTTGCATTCTTTCTAAAGACAAAGGCTGAGTGCGGTCTACGATTTCTACTTTGACAAATTGACCGAGTTTGTCCACTAAGTCTTCGGGCAATTTGCCCAGGCTCACGGCGCTATGAAATATTGGCTGCATAAAGTGCCTGATTTTCATAGAGTGTGTCGACCAAATTTTCTATTTCTTTGGCTATACGCTCATTGTCAAAGCCCGGCTTATACTTCGCCACCAATTTCGCTACTTTCGGAGCGGCGGCAATGCACTGTCTGTGGTGCAGAAAAGCCAGCCTGATTCTTCTAGCCAAAATGTCGACCAAGCATTCTGCCAGCTCGTTTTCCACCACAAAAGCTACTTCGGCCATAATGGGAGGAAAATCGGGGCAAATTCTCTCAACTAAGGCGGGTTGCTCCTCTACTAGCTGCAGAATCTTGAGTGCGTCTTTGCCATAGGTGGCAATGATGTGTTCTATGGAAGCCGGGTCTAAGGCTAATTTTCTCGCCTGGCTCAAAACTTTTGCCGAACTGGTTAGATAATCACTCTTATCTTCCCAGCCACCAAGCATGATGCTACCGGTTTTGGCAGGCAATGCCGGCACGTCGGCTTGTCTAGCCTTGAGTTTATCCAGCACCATGTCGGTGAGATGAATGGCAAGCATGCGGTAATTGGTGAGCTTGCCTCCGATAAGTCCGATGATCCCCATTGGACCTGTAAATAAGAGGTGCTCTCTGGAAATATTCTTGGTTTCTTCGCCTTCCGCCAGTACTAGCGGTCTGAGCCCCGCCCAAGAAGCGATTACGTCTCGTCTTTCAACAGGACGTTTGCCCGGAGAGGCGGCATTACTATTTGAATGAGCGCTATAGGAGTTCAGAACAGAAATCAGATAGGCTATTTCTTCTTCGGTGGGCTTGGGGTTTTCTAGAGGACCCTCGTAGGCTAGATCAGTGGTGCCGACCATTAATGTTTTCTGCCAGGGTACGACAAAGACATAACGTCCATCATCGGTGGGTAAGAATAAGGCGGTGCTGGTCTCAAAGCAAGATAGAGGCAGCATTATATGAGTGCCTTTGGCCGGCGCTACTTTGTCTTTCCAGTCGCTTTTGATTTGTTTTAGCAAGCGATCGGTCCAGACCCCTGCCGCATTGACGCAGGCTTTGCCCTTGATTCTTATCTCTTCGCCGCTGATTCGATCTTTACAGATAACTGCGGCAATGTGTTCTTCTGTACCTTCAAAGTTCACTGCTTCCATATAGTTCAAGCAATGAGCGCCATATTTGTCGGCTGATTTCAAGACTTCCATGACGATGCGCGAATCGTCGGTAATGCAGTCGTGAAAGCGCAGAGCACCTTGCACGCCATCGGGTGAAAGAGAAGGAACGGCGCTCAGAACTGCTTTTCTTGAGAGCCTTTCATGTCTTCTTACACCAGCGGCATTTATCGAAAGTATGTCGTATAAAGTGAGACCGATATCGGCTTTTAGTCCAAAAAATGTCTTGCCTTTCCTGACCGGTAAGACAAAGCTGAAATCTCTCACCATGTGCGGTGCTAGTTGCTCTAAAAGACCTCTTTCTTGGCAAAGCTCGCGGGTCAATCTAAATTGAAATTGTTCTAGATAGCGCAGTCCGCCGTGTATGAGTTTGGTGGTCCGGCTGCTTGTGCCCGAGGCAAAGTCGTCCTTTTCCACCAGAGCCACCGATAAGCCGCGAGAGGCGGCGTCCTGGGCTACTCCCGCCCCTACGACACCGCCTCCCACAATGATCAGGTCAAATTCCTTGGTTTTAAATGCTTCGAGAATTTGACTGCGTTTTTGCATGACTTATCTTAATTTATCCTTCAGGAGTCCCATACCAAGGCCGAGAGCCGCACCCACCGCCGCTCCTTTGGCGACGTTTTTAGTCTGTCCTCTGCCTTTGGAGGCCGACCAGGTTAGACCAGCTGCGGTGATGGTGCCGTTGGCGACATCCTTTACAACCGGGTGCTTACTCATAATTTTACTAGAATTTACTAGCCCTACGGTGGCTCCTGTTCCTGCCCCAATAGCGGCCCCACGCACTAGTCCTTTGCCCGAGACCAGTCCAGTGACGGCTCCGGCTGCGGTTCCTACTCCGGCGCCGATGGTTGCCTGTCTGACTTTCTCATGGTTTTGGAAGAAAGTTTTTACCTTACTTTGACTGGTACCTTTGCTTACTCCAGCCTGCAATGTGTCTGCCAGGGCCGGGGTCAAGGCGGCTGCCTGCAAGGTTATTGCGGTAAGGGCTATAGATGCGACTTGGCGAAGGTTACTCATTTCTTTGCTCCGATTTCTAGTTCTAGCTGAAATACACATAAAACCTGCTCTTCTATTTAGTAGAGGCTACCATTAAATTTTGTTTTTGCACACCACCCATGATGTCACTGTAGCCGCCACCGGATTTTAGTAGTCGTCGAAAGCCGCCAATTTGTTCCTTCTTCAGAATAATGGCGCTGAAAAGTTTTGATTAAATTTTGGCGCGACGTTCTCCGACTGCCAATGTTCCGCCGCAAAAACCATTGTGAGCCGAATTTTACTATCTCTTCGAAACCTTATTTTTTGCCCATATGTCTTCAATTTTGGTTGAATTCACAGGTAAAAAACCGCTCGATTGGCTATCCTTATCGGTTATCCCTGGGCTTTCGCCAGTGAACGATTAAGAGTTCAGGCGAATCGCAGCGGATAAGGTCTTTGGAGCTTCATTACTTAGAGACGCTCTAAGTGAGTTCCAGAGAAGGCAAACCTAAATTTCTGAGTTGTCCCAATCTTTTGAGTTGAGTAGATGAGAAAAACAGTATTCCTGGCATGCACGCTGACTCTGACTACATCGGTTTCGGGTTTGAGCCCCGTACTTGCTTCCGATGCGACTTCTAATTCGAAAGCTAATAGTGCCTTGACCGGTGCCTCTCTGCCTGTACCCAAGGTGACAGACAGGTCGATTGCATCTGAAGCTCTTATCAAAGAGCTTAAGAAAATGACTGAGCTGGAGCAAACCCCTCAGGATTTGGAAAGAGTCAAGAAGCTTGAGAAAGAAGGGCAGAAGTATTACGACCAAAAGCTTTTCGGTCAGGCGCTCAGTGTCTGGCAAGAGGGCTATGGTCTGGCCATGGATATGAAGTACGCTGAAGGGCAGGGGCGTGCTTTGACCAATATGGCGAAGATATATATTGACCAGGGTCAATGGATCAAAGCTAAACACTTGGGTGAAAATGCCCTGGAAGTATTGGGAACAGCCGGCAATGAAGTGGCTCTAGCCCAGGCAAGGGTCGTTCTTGCTCAAGCTTATTTTGGTCTTGACAACCCGGTGTGGGCGTTGCAGCAGCTTGACCAAGCATTGCGTTCTCTCAACAATGGACAACTGGCAGATCCCGAAGAGGGTTCACGCATCATGTATCTTTGTGCCAGTCTGGCCATCAAGTTCGGCAAAGCCAGAGATGCAGTCAAATTCTTTCAGCAGGGTGCTGAGTACAGTTATCAGAAGGGTGACGTAGCTAAGGCTGTACAGGTAAGAGCGGCTGTGGTCAACTCTTTGATCGATTTAGGATGGTTTGTCGCCGCTCTTGAGGAAGCAAATAAACTTCTTTCTGTTGCTAAATCATCACCGAAAGATTCAAACGTCTTTCAGGTAACTGCTTATCAGTCTATTGGTAATGCTCAGTATGCCGCTTGCGAATATGCCGCTGCTCGTAGTTCTTTGGAGACGGCTCTGGCTATGATGTCTAAGCTGGATACAAAGCAAGTCAATGAAGTGGCCCGAGCAAATATAGAAGAAGGTTATGGTTTTGTTTTATCGGCTTGCGGCGATTATGATCAGGCTCGCACCATGCTTCTTAAGGCTGTTTCGGTGCTGAAAGCCAAGAACGAAACTTTGGCAGTCGCCCAGATTTACAATGCTTTGGGTGTGGTTGAGCTGAATGATGGACAAACTGGCAAAGCAATCACTTATTTCCAACAAGCCCTCGACTTTCACGCTGTAATTACACCTAAGTCACCTAGGCTGCATGCCATCACAATGGCTAACCTTGGTTGTGCCGAAGGTCGTGCCGGATCTTTCCGCGACGCCAAGAACCATCTCACCGGTGCCATCAATGCCATGGGTAAACAGGTAGATAAGCAAGCTAAAGCCAAGATCTTGCAGGCTCTTGCCGAAATCTCCTTGAGAGCTTCAGACTTAACCAATGCTGAATCTTATGCTAAGCAAGCCATTGAGATATCTACAAAGATAAATGATGACTCCAACCTCTGGCGTGCCTACTCCATGCTCTCTAAGCTGCAAGGTATCAGGGGTGAAGTAGAGCCCGCCAAAGAGTCAATCAATAGCGCCCTTTCTTATTTCAGATCACCTCAGGCCGGTGACTTCGTTTCGGCTGAGTCGGTCTCATATCCAACTTCGCGTGAAGACATGGCTGCTCTCTTGGTGCAACAGCTGGCTGCCCAAGGAATGACCGAAGCGGCTTTGGTCACGGCTGAACAAATCAAGGAAGAAAATTTCATTGGTGAATGGAATCGCAAAGGCGCTCAAGTTAAGCCTGAAGACCGGGACGTATATATAGAATTAGCTACCCAGCGGGCTCGTTTGCATGCCGCTGAGGCAGCATCCACCCCAGACCAGGTCACCAAAGAGTGGAAGAGCTGGATGGAAAGATTTAGCGGCTTGGTCAAGACTAACCGCGCTTTAGCCAGGTTGATTGCGCCCGTACCGACCCATGCCCAAGATATTGCAGCCGCAGTTGAGAAGAATAATGCAGTTGCCATCGACTATCTCGTTGGGCCGGACTTTACGATGGCTTTCACCATTGAACCGGGCGGACGCATGACCTCATCATCTTTGCCTGTCGGCAGAGCCCGTCTTAAGAGCCAAATCACCTCGCTCTTAACCGCCGCAGCTGGTCTAGCCGCCTCTGATACCACAGGTAGTGACCCAGAGCGTGCCGTTCTCAAATCTCTATATGGTGAACTGCTGCCGGCTGCCATCAGACAGTTCTTGCCCCGCAATGCCGATCAAATGCTGGTGGTTATTCCAGACGGGCCGCTTTACAACCTGCCCTTCGCTGCTCTCATCGATGATCAGGGTAAATTTCTTGTTGAAAGACATTTGCTCACCATGGTCTCGTCCGCCGCTGTCTTGCTTGATAGTCAGCCGCGCATCGCCGAAGACCTTTCAATAGTAGTGGCCAGATCTGGCAATGCCCAAGCCTCTGAAAAAGCTGAGACTGAACAGATTGCCAGCGTGGTTGGCACTGATAGAATCACCACTCTGTCTGGTAAGGACGCTGCTTTAGGTAATCTGGAAGAGCAAGCTAGAGGTAAATCGGTTGTTCACTTCTCGTCTAAGTTGCCCCTTTTGGAGGCAAATCCTTTGCGTTCGGTGCTGCCTATTCTTTCTGACGGCGGCGACGGTCAGAATGTGAAAGTAACCGCCGATCAACTTTGCGGTACGAAAATGGCCAGTGATTTGATTGTTTGGTCTGCTTCTTCGGTCAACTCTAAAGATGTAAGAGGTAATGCAGTCAAGGTAATCAGTCGCGGACTCAGTTATGCCGGTGCCAGGAATGTCTTGATGAGTCTCTGGACTCAGCCCGAGAGCAATCGTATCGATGAGATTGTCAACTTCTACAAGAGCAAGCAGTCTGGACTAGGATCTGCCCAGAGTTTGCGTAAAGCACAGCTGGCAGCTCTCTCTCGTGACCGTTCACCCCGCACTTGGGCCGCCTTCCAGTTGCTTGGACCGGGCAACTAACAACTAACTAAGATAGACCGAAAAGGGGCGCTCATTGAGCGCCCCTTTCCTTTTGCCTTTTCTCTAGCTTGATTTGCCCTGATTTAGTAGGGGTTTGCCGGTGCTGTACCGGCAATGCTGACCGGCTGATCGAGCTGTATCTGCATTGCCGTTCCGGCTTGGACATTGACGTCGGCGCCTTTGCGCAGAATCAAGCTTTGGGCAACACCGACACCAGCTCCGATAGCGGTTCCTGACCAAGCGCCTTTGCCGACGCCTCTGCCACCACCAGCAATGGCGCCGACGGCTGTACCGAGGGCGGCACCAGTACCGGCACCAATGGCACCTCTTACACCGGCTTGCACAACTTTGCCTTTCCAGGTCTCACCTTTGACTGTTTCTTCTTGTCCGCCAGCATATTTACCGATACCGCCTACGAGGTGTGCAGAAATCGGCGTTTCTACTCCATCAGGGGTGCGTAGTTTGTTGAACTTGATACCGAGGCTGCCGGAGCGTCCGAGCATTTTGCCCGATTCGGCATCGGTGATCGTACCTATCACTACTGATCCCGTTGGGATCATCGAATCGCCGAGCATTACCGTCTGACTGACTGCGGCTTGCACTATATCTCCGGCTTTAGCCACCTGGGTTGAAATACCTGAAGAGAGGGTGATCGGCAGTACTAGACCGGCAGGGGCGTAGGTGATGCGTCCTTGTCTATAGCCTGTACTAGGTTGGTTGTAACCACCTTGTCCGTAGGGCTGAGCGCCATAAGGCTGAGCGCCGTAAGGCTGGGTGCTGAAGCTGGGTTGTCCATAAGGCTGTGGTTGCGGCTGATAGGCTTGTTGCGGCGGCATTGTATTGGTCTGAGTCGGCGCCGGGTTATTGAAAGCCGTCGGAGCGGAAGAGTCATATTCTCCCGATAGTTGAGCCACATAGCTCTGCACACTTGTTTGGTCTCTGAGAGCTGTGCGTAGTGAGTCTGCCCACTTTGTGGCAAGAACTGCAGGGGTTGTATTTTGGGCTTTGGCGGAGGCACTATCGACAGTGACTACCTGGTAGCCACCCAGGGTGAGAACCGGTAGACCTTTCACATAGGTGATCTTCACTGCCGCAGGAGTGCGATCTTTGCTCGCTACCAGGGCATTGTCTAGATTGGTCTGGATGGTTTCAGCACGTTTCTCTGCGGTCAATCCACCCGAAGCGCCTACGGTAAAGAGTCCTTGACCGGCGAATCTGATTTCATTGTCGGCAGCCATAGCTGAAAGGGGCAGCGAGGCAGTGGCTATTTGGCTGATTACAAAACCGGCCAGCACAGATTTTCTGATTGATTTTGCGATCGAAAGTTTAGTGTCAGTGAGTTTTGCTTTCATTGTTTATTTACCGTTGTTTATGGTGTAAGGGTTATTGGAGAAATTGCTGAAATTGGCGCCATCCATGGCTCTGTGCAGTTAATAGACTGCAAAAGTTTAGCAAGGTTCCCGCTATAATGTAAGGTTAGCTTTCCGTAACAAAGGCGCTCTAATTGTGATACTTGAGAACTCGTCGGGCGCTCTCTTTGCCGATGATATCTTCAAAAATAGAAATGTTTTTCTAAGCGGCGCTTCGCGAGGCATCGGGCGAGCGGTCGCTCTTGCTTTTGCAAGATATGGCGCCAACCTCTATTTGGTGGCAAAAGATGCCGAAAGACTGAAGAAATTCAGCGAAGAACTTGAATCTATATATACATCGAGAGATGCTTCAAGGGTGATTCGTTATCGGGCTTGTGATTTCTCGCAGCTTGAAGAAGTAGAAGCGATGCTGGAAGAAGCCAAGCAAGCGATGTCTTTCCATATCGTGGTCAATAATGCCGGTATATATCAAACTGAAGCTTTAGCTGGACACAGCCTGGCTTCCTGGCGGCGTCTATTCGATATCAATCTCAATGCCGCTATGCTGATTATGTCGAGTTTATTGCCGCCGATGATCGAAAGAAAATCTGGACGCATCATCAATATTTCCTCAATTTCCGGCAGTAAAGCCGAGGCTTGGGGCTCTGCCTATAGTGCCGCCAAGTTTGCTCTGAACGGGCTTACCCAAGCCGCCGCCTTAGAGAATGCCCGCTTCGGCATTACTATCAATGCTGTCTGTCCTGGCTGGGTATTGACAGACCTAGCTCAAGAACAGATTGGCAGCGGCGAGTGGCAGGCCTTGAACGGTTTGCCTGCCGACCAATCTATGGAACTGACAAAGCTTTCGGTGCCTCAAGAAAGATTCCTCAGCGCCGATGAAATTGCCTCAACTGTTTTGTTTCTGGCAAGCGATCAGGCGCAAGGAATCACAGGACAGGCTATAAATATATGTGGAGGTCTTTCACTATGAATTCTCATTTGTTGAGCCGCGCTCTGCACGTAAATGATTGGCATATCAAGGATATCGAGGGTCTGCGTTTGGCTCATTCGCCCCTTCTCGGCTCTGAAAAAGACCTGGTGCATGCCTTTACCACTCGTATCGGCGGTAGCTGTCCTGAGCCTTATGATAGTTTCAATCTGGGGCGCAGCGTCGGTGATGAGGCTGTGAAGAAGGCCGCACTGCTCAATCGAGAGAAGCTTTGCCAAACCCTTGGCTTAGCCCATGACCGTCTGCATGTGCCGGGGCAAGTGCATTCGGGTAATGTCGTGCATGTTGGCTCTGAGAGCGCTGTGCAGCCAGGCTCGCAAGCCTTGAGCGGTGTTGATGGTTTGACTACGGCCGATCGTGGACTGCCTCTCTTTCTCCACTTTGCCGACTGTGTGCCGGTCATGGTCTATGAGCGTCGTCGGCGCTTGCTTTCTATTGTGCATGCCGGTTGGCGGGGGACTGCCGAAGCTATTGCTGCGCAGGCGGTAAAGAGAATGATCGAAATTGGTGGTGAGCCGAAACATATGTTGGCGGCAGTCGGACCGGCTATAGGCACCTGTTGCTATCCTACCGGTGAAGATGTCGCTGTTCGGCTAATGGCTACAGTTTGCCCAGACCAAGCGCATTCTCAAGCAGAGGCTAGAGGCTTGGCTGAGTCCCTGATTGTTCGCCAGGAAGATGGTCAGCCCCGTCCTAATCTCAAGGCAATAAATGCTTTACAGCTCCTCCAGCAAGGGGTGGGGGAGGTTGACGTTACTTCCTTTTGTACCAGTTGTAAACCTGAGCTTTTCTTCTCTCATCGGCAATCTGGCGGCGTTACCGGTCGGCAGGGGGCGATTGCCTGCCTGCTCTAGGCAATGATCGGCGCTAAGCCCGAAACGGCCGCTCCTGCTATCCTTATATGGTATGTGCCATCGAAATGCAGCATTGTCGACAGGTAAGTCCGCCCCAATCTACAGGCGGCTGTTTGCTGCCGCCCTTTCCTTCAGCTTTGCTTCGGCCAACTTTGCTTCTGCCGCATTCGGACAGGCAACGCCGCCCCCTCCCGAACCGTCATTTTTCAAGAAAACAAATGCGCCATCTATTCCGGCACCGGCAACTAGCCTGCCCTTGTCGGCTCCTACCCGCATTAGTCGCCCTGGTCAGGGGGCAAATGCTATTTCTCCTCATCAACCAATCCAAGCGGGCGGTCAGGTACCTGCCGTTGTTGATCAAAATAAGCAAAGTTTCGGTCAAGGCTCGGCTCAGAACACGACTCAGAGCAATAATCAAACTTTTGAACCGAAGCCGGCACCGGCTGGCACGGAGCGAACTTCAGGGTCTGCTTCTTCAACAGGTGCTACCCATCATGCCAATTTTAGCTATGGTGCCAATACTAGTCAAAGGTCCAGCACTGGCCCGGTCACCGCGCCGGTGCCTGCCTCTACCAGTGGTGGCGCCTCTCCTCGACCGGGGGCTCTGCCCGGGGCGCCAGGCTTGTTCAAACCAGGTGTGCCCCAGATAGACTCCTTGCCAGCCACCTCGAGTGGAGCGCCGCCGACGACATCTATTACTAACACTACTAACAATAACAGCAGCAACAATCCCTATGGCACGGGTGCTGCCTCCAGCAGACCGACGACTGGCTACCAGAACAACGGAGTTGAGCAGTATCCTACTATTGGTCGGCTTGAGGAAGTTACTCTCGGCCGCACCAATAGTGGTGCACCTATAGGCGAAAGACTCTCGATTTTGGAGCAGGTTGTCTTCAAGAAAGATTTCAGAGAAGATACGCTCTTTGATCGTACCGAAAGACTCAAGAAGACAATCTTAGGCGGTATGGAGCAGGAGCGGGCTGTAGAGTCGCTTCCTTCTCTTGATGATATAGGGGCAAGTCCAGGTGGTCTGCCGCTAGAGACGGTAAAGGAAGCGCATTATCTTGATGAGATTGCCGGCAAACGGGAGAATCTGGAGGCGAGCACTCCCGACCAGGTAGGGCGCTTTGCTATCGAGATTGTCAATGCCGAAAGGGCTAATTATGGACTTTCGCCTTTGACTCCAGATAATTTAGCGGAAAAGCTTGCTACTACCCACGGTGCCTATTTGTCATCGCGCGGGCAGGTTTCACACTTTGACGAGTCGGGGCTGGGGCCAGATCGTCGCTACACTCTTGTGGAAGGAACAGACGCCCTCACTGAAAGTATCGCCTCGGTCAAGTGCACGGACGTTGGTGCCGTCAAGCCTTGCAAGGCAGCTGCCGCTAGATTACTCAAGGTCTTTCTCAGCAGGCAGGACGACCGAGATTCTATACTCTCTCCCGACGCCACCCATATCGGCTTTTCTGTCAATGCACTTGGATCAAGCGGTCGTTTTGTCGCGGTTTGCAATGTAGTCAGCCGACACGCTTTGATGGGCCCTCTGCCTTTTCATGTTGCACAGGGTGAGAAAATCGAAGTGAAAGGAGTGATGAATAGTCCCTATGTTTTCGATAGAGTCACTCTCGCCTGGGAAGCCAATCAAGGCGGTACCGCCCCTGCCGGTGACGATGGTGAAGAAGCGCTGCCCTACTTCCCTCCGCTAGATTATGTTGCTTATTCGGCTCGTTCTGAGCATGACTATAGCAAAGCCGTGACTGCCATCAAAATTGGTGGCATGGTGGCCGCCGTTGCTGGTGGCATGTTCTTTCCGCCAATTGCTCTGGCGGCGCCCTTGATTGCTGTGGCCGGTTCCCCTGGCGAACCTCGACCGGTTTCGGATATACCGGTGAAAGGTGGGGTCAAGTTAGATGGGGCATCTTTCAATGTCAAACTGCCTCTCAACAATGAGAACAAAGAAGGGCTATATTATGTCACTGTTTGGGGAACACTGGGCAAGGGGCAGAAGTCTATACCAATAAGTCGTCGAGTTATTCTGGTGGAAGGTAACTCGCAAAAGAATAGTGAACAAAGAGATAGCGAGCAAGCAAAGAGCGAACAAGCCAAGAAAGACTCCGAGCAAGCCAAACTAGATGCCGAGCAAGCAAAGAAAGAAGCTGAAAAGAATAAGAAAGCAGCTGAAGAGGCAAGGAAGCAGGAAGAGAAGCGGTTAAAAGAAGAGAAGAAGAAGGCAAAAGAACAAGAGAAAAAGTCGAAGGAAGACAAGAAATCTAGAGAAGAGAGCGAAGCGAATCTGTCCGGCGACGCTAAAGCAGAAGGCAAAGATGAGAAAGCCGAGGAGAAGAAAGATGACTGAATTCGCCCGCCTGAGGGTTTTTGCTCTGTCGGCGCTGAGTTTAGCAGTTGCATCTTTCGCCGGGTCTCCGGCACATGGGCAAGCCGGAGACTATGTGCCTATGATGGTGCCGGTTCCCTCCGGTTCTTCCAATAATCCCTATTTGCAAACCGGTACAGGCAGTACTACATTACAGACTGGAACAGGCAGTACTACATTACAGACTGGTACCGGCAGTACTACATTACAGGTAAATACCGACAGTACCACTCTCCAGACCGGCGTAGAAAGGCAAGGTGGACCAGTTCATGTCCTCTTTATCGTTGATGCTTCGCGCAGTATGCTGGAAGGTCTCGGTGGCGGCACGCAGAAGATAGATGCAGCCAAACAGGTTCTGCAGAATGCTATCGCCCGTATTCCACCCGATGTCAACTTTGGCTTGCGTGTATTTGGCCATGGCTATCAAGGCGCTGGTAACCGCAATAGTTTATTCGGTGGGGGCTTTGCCGCCTTAGGAAATGAATGTCGTAACTCAGCTTTGCTTGTGCCGATTGGCACGGGCAATCGCCGCACCATAATTGAAAAGGTTAGACAGATAAGACCTTATGGCATGACCCCTCTGGCTTATTCAATTGAAATGGCTGCAGCAAGCGACTTTAGGGGCTTAACCGGCAATAAGACAATCATTCTTATCTCGGACGGACAAGATACCTGTGGTGGCAATCCCTGCGAAGTAATTAGACAGCTGCCCAAGTATGGAATCAAGATCAAAGTGGACGTTGTCGGGCTCAACCTAAGAGGCGATCCTGTTTCACGCAACCAACTCAATTGCATCGCTAATGAGTCGGGCGGGAAATATTATGATGCCGACACCGCCGCCAAACTAATAGAAAGTGTCTCTGCTTCGGTCAGTAAAGCGATCGAAGGGCGCGTGATCATAAGACCTTCCGGCGACGGCGCCACCTCCCCAGCATTACAAAATATTCTTACGCCACCTGAGCTTGTGCCGATTGAGCCCATGAAAGAAATAAATCAGAGTGAGCCAAATCAAAATGAGCTAAAGCAAAACGAGACTAAGTAAGCAATTTTTATTTGACCGCGATCTCTACTTGACCGCTACTTCAGCCGGTTTGCTCTCGTACGTCATGGTCATATGTCCGCGGGCTTCTTTCGCCATCTTGTCAGCCAAGGGGGCTGAATATTTACTGAGCATGAGCGGGTAAATACCAAGGGCCAAGATTGAGAAAGAGAGGCTGTAGGCAACTACACGTTCGGTGAGCGTGGCATCCGACAAATGACCTTTCCATTTCTCCAGTTCGCTGCCGTAGAAGAGTCGCTTCAAAAGCCAGAGCATATAGCCGGCGGTAAGAATCACGCCAAGACCGGCAAAAATTATCCAGCCTTGCACCATTCCACCTTTGTCGGCGAGCTGGGCCATAGGCGATGTGAAAGAGCCGTAGAATACAGCCGCCTCTGCCACAAAGCCGGAAAGACCAGGTAGTCCAAGGTTGGCCATGGTGCCCAGCATCCAGAAGTAGAAGAGGGTCGGCATTTGTTTGGCTAAACCACCGCCTATCTCACCAATCTGTCTGGTGTGTGTGCGTTCATAAACTGTACCCACTAAGAAGAAGAGCAGGGCCGAAATCACACCGTGCGAGATCATTTGGAAGATGGCACCGTTCAAGGCAGCCGATGATAGCGAGGCGACACCCAAAAGAACAAAGCCCATGTGGCTGACTGAAGACAAGGCGATTACCCGCTTCATATCTTGCTGAATGAGACAGGCCATAGCCGCCCAAACAATGTTGAAAGCGCCTAAAGCCATTATCTGAGGGCCATAGTCGACAAAGAAATAAGGGAAGAAGCCCAAGCAGATTCTCACAAGACCGTAAGAGCCCATCTTTAAGAGCAGTCCAGCCAGGAGCATTGAAATGGGTGTGGGCGCTTCGACGTGGGCGTCGGGCAGCCAGGTGTGAACAGGGAAAGAAGGAAGCTTGATGATGAAGGCAAGGAAGAAGCCCAGGCAAGCTAAACACTGAATGTCTTTGGGGAGAAGCTGGGGCAGTTTAGCCAGTTCGACCATATCGAAAGTGGCCATACCACCTGAGCCTACGCCCATTTGGCTATACATATAGACCAATCCGGCGAGCATCAAAACACCGCCGAAGAATGTGTAAATAAGAAACTTGAGAGCAGCGTAAGAACGACGTGGACCACCCCAGATGGCGATCAAGAAATACATCGGGATCAGCTCTAGTTCATACAGAATAAAGAACTGCAAGAGGTCAAGAGAAAGGAAGACGCCCTGCACAGAGAAAATGAGCAGCATCAGCATGCTGTAGTAAAGTCTGGGGCGATTGTCACCGATGCTGGTGCTGGCTAGTACCGCCATGAGCGTGATAAAGCCGGTCAAGACCACCAGAGAGAGGCTCATGCCGTCAACGCCGACGTAGTATTGCACCGGGAAGGGTTGAGTGAACCAAGGCAGTCTTTCGACAAATTGGAACTGCGAAGCAGAGTCTAGCTTAAACATAGTCAAGAGCCATGCGGACATGGCGCACATTGCACTTGAAAACGCTATGGCCATTTTTCGAGCGCCCGACTCGGGTCCGCAAGCGATGGCAAGCATGCCGATCAGCGGAATTAAGAACAGCGCTGTCAAAAGGTGTTGTGGTTCGTTCACAGCCGACTCCTGAGGATCCTGAAATTACTCGGAGACAGTATAAATGGAATGTTGGTACAGCTGCTCACTATTGAATAGAAAAACTTTTTAGTCTCTACAGAGCGTGACGAAAGGTACTGAGAGAGTCGTCATGATTGTATAGTTTTACAATCTAGGCTGTAAGCCGATCTAGTCAAGAGCACACCGCTCTAAACAGATTCCCAAAACAGGCGCATCAGATATCTAGTGGGTAACAACAATCCGGAGAAGAAATGCTTCCACTTTCCCCAGATCAGCTCAAATGGTTTGTCGAGCATGCAGGACTAATCGTCGCAGCTCCATTCTTAGCGGGCTTCCTTATTATTATGGGTTTGAGAGCTTCCAAGACTTTGTCGATGGTTGTTTCAATAAGTGCCGTGCTCTACGGTCTATTCCACGCCATCGCCATATTTCAGGCTCTGGCTACCGGCGGCTACGGAGCGCCTTTCTTCCAGCAAAATATTGATTGGTATGTATCAGATGCTTTCACTTTATCGGTGGGAGTGCTGGTTGACAACCTCTGCTCTTTGATGCTCATCGTTGTTACCGGCATAAGTTTGCTGGTGCAAATCTATACCCACGGTTATATGCGTGAAGATCCCGGCTACTCTAGGTTCTACGCTTACCTTTCTCTGTTCACCGGTTCAATGCTCGGCTTGGTTGTTTCTACCAATCTCTTCCAGATGTATGGCTTCTGGGAGCTTGTCGGTGTTTGCTCGTACTTTCTTATTGGTTTCTGGTGGTACAAAGAGTCGGCTGCTAAAGCCTGTATGAAAGCCTTTGTAGTCAACCGTATCGGCGACTTCGGTTTCTTGATCGGTATCTTGATGTTCTTCCTGGCTACCAAAGACTTCTGGCAGGGTTCTGTGGTTCTAGGCTTTATCGGTGAAAACGGTACTAATTTGTCCGGTGTCATCCATAGAGCTGTAGACGCAGGTTTCCTCAACGAAGGATCTCTATTCCTTATATCTTGTCTTATCCTCATGGGTCCGATGGCTAAGTCGGCGCAGTTCCCCTTGCATGTCTGGTTGCCTGATGCCATGGAAGGTCCTACACCGATCTCGGCTCTCATCCACGCTGCCACAATGGTTGCCGCCGGTGTTTACCTGGTGGCCCGTGCCTATCCGCTCTGGCTCACACCGGACGGTCATATGGGTCAAGCACTGCACGTGGTGGCAATCGTCGGCGCCATCACTGCCTTTATGGCTGCCACAATTGCCATGAGTCAGTACGATATCAAGAGGGTGCTTGCCTGGTCCACTTGCTCGCAGTTGGGCTATATGTTCGTCGGTCTTGGTTGCGGTGCTTTCACCGGCGGTATATTCCACCTCTTCAACCATGCCTTCTTCAAAGCCATGCTCTTCCTTTGCAGCGGTGCCGTCATTCACGGTTTGCATGGTGAGCAAGACATCAGACATATGGGTGGTCTCAATAAGTCGATGCCAATCACCCATGCTTGCTTCTTGATTGGTACTCTGGCTATTTCCGGTTTCCCCATTTTCAGTGGTTTCTTTTCAAAAGACGAAATCATCTCAGCCGCCATGC
Organism: Candidatus Obscuribacterales bacterium; assembly: GCA_019745415.1. Taxonomy (GTDB): domain Bacteria; phylum Cyanobacteriota; class Vampirovibrionia; order Obscuribacterales; family Obscuribacteraceae; genus Obscuribacter. The sequence goes on from JAIETF010000109.1 coordinate 44,704, forward strand.
ACAGTCATCCGGTTATCGGTTGGCTAATGATGGCCACAGCAGGTATGACTGCTTTCTATATGTTCCGTCTTTACTTCATGACATTTACCGGCAGCTATCGCGGCAACGCTCATCCCCATGAGTCTCCCGCTTCGATGACCTGGCCTCTCTTGGTTTTGGCCGTGCCCTCGATGCTCACCGGCTATCTTGGTTTCAATACAGCCAATTTGCAGGCCGCTTTTGCCGGCGCCTCTGCCGAGCATGGTTTGCCCAATCACTTTGCCGCCTTTGTCTACGGCCCAATGGGGCCTCATTTCGAAGGTTGCAATCTGACCTTGATGGGCACCTCTATTGCCGTGGCCGCTGTTGGCATCTTCTTGGCATTCGCCATGTATCAGACCAAGACCCTGCACTTCAACAAGACCTTTGCCGAATCGAAAGAAGGCTTTGCCCACTTGCTTTACAACTTCTCTTTCAACAAGTGGTACATGGACAACCTTTACTTCGGTCTGGTTGATCGTGTTTTCTTGCCTTCATTCAAAGGACTCTGGACAAGAGTGGACGGCAAGCTAGTGGAAGGCGTGGTCAATGGAGCCGGTTATGGCACCATGTGCATGGGCGAAGTTCTGAAATATCTGCAGAACGGCAGGGGTCAATACTATGCCCTGGTTATCTTTGCCTCGGTGGCCGGTATCGCTTGGTTGGCCTATAACTTGCCGCCCAGGTAGGTCCTTGCTTAGGCTTGGATTATTGTTTGTTAACCATACTGTCTTCATAATTTAAACGGAAGAGAAAATGTCAAATAGCGACAACCACGGCAATTGCGATCACGATCACCATGATGGTCACGGTCATGATCACGGACACGGTCACGGTCATGATCATGACAGCCATAGCCATGACAGTCACGGACATGGCGACAGTCATGGTCACAGCGGCGAAGCCGCACCCGAGCATGATCTTTTGTTAAAGGCTGTAGTTTTTGCGGCTGCCGCTCTCTTGATAGGCGTCATGGGTTGGTGGATGACTGTTCCTCTAAACGAAAGTGCAAGCGGCGCTCACGGTGAGGCGGGCGCTTCCGAGCAGCATTCAGAAAGCCAGCATCATTAAGAAATAGCTACTTCGCAACCTCAACTTTTGTTGCCGATTAAGCCGCTTCAGGCTTCTTCCGGCGATCTTATAAGACCTTTGTGATATCTTATGCTGCGAGTATTCAGGCGTATTTCTATGCGCCTTCGAAAGGTCTTATTTTGTGGGGAGACCCATCTAAGTAAGCGGCAAATCAAAACTTCTTAAGTCGTTGCTAAGTCGTTGTTTCGAGGTTAATTAAATGCAGGAAGTCACAATTGGGATTGCTGGAGCTGCCGGTGACGGTCTCGACAAATCCGGCGATACCCTAGCACGCTCGTGCGGAAGACTGGGTCTTCACGTATATGCGTACAACAGCTATCAGTCAATCATTAGGGGCGGTCATATCTGGTTGAAGGTAAGAGTCGGTGAGAACAAAGTTCTCAGCCACGGCGACAACCTCAACGTTTTGGTCGCTCTCAACCAGGATTCTATTGAACGCCATGCCGGCGAAGTGCAGGAAGGCGGAGTAGTAATCTTCAACTCAGACAGAATCAAGTGCGATCCTTCGCAAGTAAGAGAAGGCGTCAAGATTCTCGGCTTGCCTATGTCTAAAGTCACAGAAGAAGTGGTTAAGACCCATGGTCCTTTGCAAGCCATCATGCAGAACACAGTAGCCGTTGGCGCTGTCTGCTATTTGGCCAATATCGGTCTTTATGAGCCCACCTCTGTTTTGACCGATACTTTCAGCCACAAAGGCGAGAAAGTTATCGACCTTAACGTCGGTTTGCTCAAAGCTGGTTTCGAGTTTGCCAAGGCAAACTGCCAGCCGCTCACCAAAGAGTGGAAGTTCAGCCACAAGAAGCGTCCTTTCATCACCGGTAACGAAGCGATTGCACTCGGCGCCTACGCGGCAGGATGCAAATTCTACAGCGCTTATCCGATGACTCCTGCTTCAACCATTTTGCACTGGATGGCAAGCCATGCCGCCAAGACCGGCATTTGCGTCAAGCAGTGCGAAGACGAATTGTCTGTGGTCAACATGGCTATCGGTGCCGGTATCGCCGGCGTTAGAACAATGTGTGCAACCGCCGGTGGTGGATTTGCTCTCATGACCGAAGCGGTCGGTATGGCCGGCATCATGGAAGTGCCGGTAGTGGTTGTTGAAGTGCAGCGCGGTGGTCCTTCCACCGGTCTGCCCACAAAGACCGAACAAGCCGACCTCTTCCAAGTTTACGGTGCATCGCAGGGTGAATTCCCCCGCCTGATCGTAGCTCCCAAATCTATCGCCGATGCCTATGACACCACAGTCGATGTCTTCAACTTGGCTGACAAATATCAGCTTCCTGTTCTACTGATGTCCGACCTGCTCCTCTCTGAGCACCCTGAGACAGTAGACCCCGAAGTATTCAACTGCGAAGTCAAAATCGATCGCGGCGAAGTAGTCAGTGAGTGGAAGGAAGAGCAAGGCAAGTTCAAGCGCTTCAAATTCACACCTTCCGGCATTTCGCCTCGCGCTTTGCCCGGTACTGCCAACTGCAACTATGTATCGGCTACCGACGATCACGATGAAGAAAGCATCCTCATCTCTGATATGTTCACCTCACCCGGCACCCGCCGCATGATCATGGAGAAGCGCAATCGCAAGATTGAGAATCTTCTCAAGGAACTGCCGGCACCTGAGCTGGAAGGTCCTGCCGATGCCGATGTCACCCTGGTTTGCTGGGGCTCGACCTGGGGCGTAGTCAAGGAAGCAGTTGAACTCTTGAATGCCAAAGGCATCAAGACCAATATGCTCAATATCAAATACATCGCTCCCTTCCATGCCAAAGAAGTGGCTGAGATTCTCGGTAAAGCCAAGAAGAAAATCTCTGTCGAAGTCAACTACACCAGCCAGATGGCTAGACACATCAAGGCTGAAACCGGTATCTCGATGGATGCCCACGTCAACAAGTATGACGGCGAGCCTATCGAGCCGCTCTTTGTAGTTGCCCATGTGGAGCGCATTTTGGCTGGTAAACCGCTCTCTCTCGAATGCACCGAGGAAGAAGCCAAAGATATCGGCTATCACTATCTGCGTACACATGCTCTTGAAAAATTGCGTCCGTCCAAACTGACCAAAGAGTCGGCCAACGGATACGGCGAGCAAGTTTGGAACATCGAATTCAGCGAAAGAGCCACCGGCAAACCCGGCGCTCGCATGCTGGTTGGTGTTTCTACCGGCTCTACTCATAGCTTTGAAAAGCTGGCTGCCGAATAAGCCGCTTCTCGTAAATATCTAAAGTGAGGAATTTAAAAGGATGGCAACTGTAATAGAGCTTCCAGTAGAACTTTTCAAAGGACCAGTCGATCCTGACTGGTGTCCTGGTTGTGGCGACTTTGGTGTGTTGAAAGGCGTGCAGATGGCGGCTGCCAAATGCGGAATCAAGCCCGAGAATCTTCTCGTTGTTTCCGGCATCGGCTGCTCCTCCAACCTGCCCGGCTTCATTCATGCCTATGGTATCCACAGCTTGCACGGTCGTTCGGTGCCAGTGGCAACCGGTGCGCACCTAGCCAATACCGACTTGAAAGTAGTCATCACCGGTGGTGACGGCGACGGTTATGGTATTGGTGTCGGTCACCTCTTGCACGCTATGCGCCGCAACTTGGACGTGACTTATGTGGTGATGGACAACCAAATCTATGGTTTGACCACCGGTCAGACATCGCCCACCACCACACTCGGTCACAAAACCAAGTCGACACCGCAAGGCAATATCGAAATGCCCTTGAACCCGCTCGCTCTGGCTTTGACTGCCGGCGCCACCTATGTGGCCCGTGGTTTCTCAGGCGAGCAAAAGCAGCTTGCTGAAATCATCGCTGGTGCTATCGAGCACAAAGGCTTCAGCCTTGTCGATGTCTTCAGCCCCTGTGTTACTTATAACAAAGTCAACACCTATCCTTGGTTCAAAGAGCGTGTATACAAGCTCGAAGACGAAGGTTGGGATCCTTCCGACTTCCATAAGAGCATGGAGAAAGCTTTTGAGTGGGGCGATAAGATTCCGCTCGGCGTTATCTACAAGACCGATATGCCTACTTATGAAGACGGCGAACTGGCCTTCAAGAAAGGACCGTTGGTCAAGCAATCACTCAAGGCTGACAAAAAAGTCTTCGATAGCTTTATCGAAGAACTTATCTAAGCCTCTAGCTAAGCTAAAGAGAGGGAGAGGGCGTTATTGCCCTCTCTTTTCTTAGTTGCGCTTAATTGAAGCATGATAAACTTATGTTTATTGTATATAGCCTGGTTGTAAAGCTATAATTTGTCAGTATAAGTAGAGGAGTCGAAAAAATGATCAATCGTTCGGTAATCGGCAAGAGAGCACCCGGCTCGCAGCCGTTGCAGAAAGATCAAATTTCAACTTTGAAGCAGAAAGCTATTCGAGTGGAAGAGATAGAAGGCATTCGCCGCACCACAGTTTGGGACTATCTAGTCGATCTGTGGACTGCCATTACTTATTCTTTTCAACCCAAAGACAGGCAATGTAATATCTATGGTCATACATTGCCGACAAGCGGCTGGACCGTTGGTCGTCTACCCAAGTGTGTAGATTGCGGCACCCCCATCAACCATCCCGAAGAGTTGCGTAAAGCCTTGCCCCGCGACTGGTAGCATTAGGGTATTCGCAAGATTATTCACATCGATATGGATGCATTCTTTGCTTCAGTGGAGCAAAGAGATAATCCAGCTTTAAAGGGTAAACCGGTAGCTGTCGGTGGCTCGCCAGATCGCCGCGGTGTTGTCGCTGCCGCTAGTTATGAGGCCCGAGCTTTTGGTGTGCATTCAGCCATGCCGGCGCGCACTGCCATAGAACGCTGTCCCGCTCTCGTTTTTGTTAAACCTCGCTTTGAAGTCTATCGGCAAGTCTCAGAAGAGATTCATCGTATCTTTCACGATTACACAGAGCTTGTTGAGCCGCTTTCGCTCGATGAAGCCTATCTCGATGTTACTGAAAATAAGCACGAGAATCCGGCTATAAGATCTTCGGCTACTCTCATCGCCCGCGAGATAAAGAACCGCATCAAAGAAACCACTGGGTTGACCGCCTCGGCCGGAGTCTCAATCAATAAATTTCTCGCTAAGACCGCCTCTGGTTTGCGTAAGCCTGATGGGCTCACTCTCATTCCCCCCGATAAAGCTGAGTCTTTCGCCGAGTCATTGGCCATAGAGAAGTTCTACGGCATAGGCGATGTCACCGCCGCCCGCATGAAAGCCTCTGGTATTCATACAGGCAAAGATCTAAAGGCTTTGTCTGAAATAGAACTGGTCAAGAAATTTGGTAAAGCCGGTAGTTATTATTATCGCATTGCGCGCGGTCAAGATGACCGAGAAGTGATACCAAATAGAGTGCGAAAATCGATTGGCGCAGAAGAGAGCTATGCCGATGACCTCACCTCTAGACAGGCTATACATGAAGCTCTTGGTGATATTGCCGATACTTTGGAACGGCGGTTGGAGCGTTATGAAACCGGCGGTCGCACCATCACTCTCAAGGTGAAATATGGCGACTACCAGCAGATTACTCGCAGTCGTACTTTATTGCAGTCTATTTCAAAGAGAGCAGACCTACTGGCTGTGGCTCTTGAACTTCTTGCCATGACCGAGGTCGAGACGCGCAGTGTGCGCTTACTTGGGCTCACTGTTTCAAATCTCGACAGCGAGGAAGAAGATGAATGTGCCTATGTGCAACTTACTATAGATTTTGAATGGTAGTATTGGAGTGATAAATAGAGTTTATATGTTGAACTTGCTAGCCGGATTCATCGCCATTTTACTGACCTTGACCGTCTCTATTTCTGCCTCTTTTGCTAAAGAGTCCAAGCCATCTCCTCAAGCCGGTTCTTCTGTGCAAGACCCTCTCATTGGCGAGGCAAAGAAGTTCTTTGAGCGATACGTAGCCTTAAGCAATTCCTTTGATCCGGCTATCGTAGATCTCTATTCAGACAACGCCGATATACAAAGCACGCGCTATTATGTGGGCGGCAAGAGTCGCACATTACGCTTGCCTGCTTCTGAGTATAAGAAGATGATTCTTGCTGTTCTACCCACCGCCAAAGCTGCTAAAGATACCGACAGTTATTCAAAGACCACCTATAGCCTGGAAAGCAAAGGTGTCAAGATTACGACTCTCAGACACAGCAATCTTAAGAACTATGATTCTTGGTTTGTGCTCTTTGTCAGAAAAGAAGGCGGCGTGATGAAGATCTATCAGGAACTCTCGCAGACGCGCTCTTGATCACTTTTCTATAGTTCTAGTTCAAAAAATTTGTTTGCCATGTGCACCAGGTTGCGGTTGAAGCCATAGGCGAGAGCTTCTTCCCAAGCCTTTTCTGCACTTTGTCTGTGTTGCCACATGCGGTAGAGACCAATCATCAGCCCGGTGCGATCTCTGCCGAATTCGCAGTGTACATAGACAGGTATGCCTTCTTTATTAGCGCGGTCCATGAGGGCTAAGAACTGCTCTACTTGCTCGGCGGTCAACTGTTTGTCGGCGCTGGTGGAAAGACCAAGGGGATGATATTCCAAAGTCTCGTACTTATGGGCATGGGTGGCTTTCAGTCGCTCGATATACTCCTGTTCCGCTCTCGGTGAGAGTGTCTTGTTACGGGGGGTGGCCTCAAGCCTGAGGTTGCCGTCGCTTGAAGCCCTAAGATCGATGATGATGCCTCCGTTATTGGCGGCGATTATTTCATCTAATTGTTCTCTTGTACCAGAGCCCCCTCTTGTCACCAAGTCGTCCACCCTACCGGCATTCTGTGGACCATATTCCAAAGGTTGACGCTGCAATCTCACAGGGCTTTCAGAGTGGGCACCGGCTCGGTCTAGGACCGAACCCATTAGGCGATTGAATTCATCAGGATTATTGTTGGGCAGCATATGCGGATAAATCATGCCGCTGACGAGCGGAGATTTGCTCCACTGTGCTTTCTCCGACTTCGCTGTTAAAGCCTCTAAGGCTTCAGGCGTAGCCAACTCTTCACCTTTCATTCTGACAAGACTGGCTCTCACTGCTTGTTTGAAGTCTGGGCGAGTATCATTAGCCACCACCAGTTGTGCTAGTTTTTGTTCGCCCTTAGTGGCGAGGTTGTGTCTATTTGCGGCAAATTCAACTAAGCCTTCGGTGTGGGCATCGATTGTACCGACCACTGCTCTTGTGCCGTCGAAGCGTTTGGTCAAGTCTTCGAGAAGCCCGGCATGCTTTATTGCTGAACTTCCCGAATAGACACAGTCATCCAAAATGACAAAAGTTTTGCCTCTTAATTCAGCAGGTTCATGCAGGTCTATATAGCTCCTCGTCATGTATTGGCTGCGCGGATTCATTTGCCTGAAGATTTCGGTTACGAATAGACCGCTGCCTTCGCCGTCTCCGTCTACAACATAGATAAAGTCTTCCGGATTGCGCCCGGCATGTAGTTTGTCGGCTAGTCCTCTGGCACCCTTGTATAGATCTCTCAGTGATACTACCTGCGATGCTTCCAAGAAGGCTTCGGCAGTGGCATGGGCGCGGTCTTGCTCCATGCGCAAGATGGCAAGCAGGGCTCGCTCTTGCAGGGACTCTTCTTCTGCACTTCCGTCAGCGAGTAGTCGTTTTATTGCCGCTCTATCGTCACCGCTCTGGCTAGCAGCAGCGCTAGCCTCGCTTTTACTCATTCTTTCTTGAGCAAGTTTCTTCAGTTTTGCCTCAAAGATATCTGGTGCTATCTCAGCCTTGGCGATATCCATAAAGTTGAATTTCTCGTCAAAGTCGGCGAAAGCTTCTGCTAAATGGGCTTGCCCTCTATTGATTAAGTCTTCAGCTTTAGAGCCTGCTACATTTTCGGCCCGGGTGAGCAGTACCATATTTGCTCTTGGTGTTTCCATGGTCGAAGGTGAATGAATGTCGACTGAGATGCCGCTTCTCTTTCGAAAGGCATAGGCTAGAGCCCTGCCGGCGTCATCATCATTGACATAAACAGAGACTATTTCGGCGTTGCGAAAGAGAGCTTCGGTCTCATTAGGTTTTGCTACTCTTATGAAAGAACGGTCTGCCCCATTGCGGTCATGCGCCCTTAAGGTCTCGACAAGTTCATCGATTTTGCGATTGAAACCAGACATGGTCAGGAAGTCTTTGTCTTCCTCCAAAACTTCTCTAAGGGCTCGTACTTCATTGGGTGAAAGTTTGTCTAGGGCGCGGTTCAAGGTTCCTTCACTCACCACTTCGGCTCTATGAATCAGTCCAAATAATTCGGCAACGTGCTCGGAGCGACTTTTCTCGCTGGCATTTTCTATGCCTTCTCTAAAGCGGGCTAGAGTGCGGGCGCGGTCCAAGACCAGCGCTCTATCGGCTTGACTGAGACTATCGAGCGATTCTGGTTCAAAATTTTTGAAAATCTTACTGGTGATTGCAGTATTATTCGTCAGTCCGCCATCTTCTCTAGAGGGGGTAGCCTTGAGGGCTTTCACCAGTACGGCTGCTCTTTCTTTGCTACTGAGGGCGTCCAGTCTGCTGCCCACAACCACTTCGTTTAGTGCCTTTTGCAGAGGCTCGGCTTTGATTTTGTCTTTAGCCATACGGGCAATTGTTTCGTCCGGCATGGCTCTAAAGAAGTCTAGATACTCTTTGCCTTTATCAAGTTTCGAGGCCCCGCTTCTTTCGGCGATTTGGTAGAGCCAGGCATGTCCTGTGTTCTCGTCTATTTCGCCAAGTGCCCCTCTTCTTTTTACTTCGCTTAGCAGGTTGTATCTGAATTGACCATCAAACTGCTGCGATCTCAAGGCTTGATTGAGCAGCTTTATATCAGCTCTCTGCAGATTGTTGCCATGCATGAGCAAGTCGTTTAGATAGGGATTGCCGCTATCAAGGCGGAAGCCAGGTTCGTCGATTCGAGCGGACATCCTAGAGACTGCAAAGGCTTTTAGGTCGTCGGCTAGTCCTTGATTGTGTCTTTTGGCATCACCAGCTCGCATTTCAAAGCGCCCCTGATAGCTGAGGGTGATTTCTTCATTGGTGATGGCAATAACTTTCAGCGGCGTGCGGTCAAGAGCGCCTTCCGGATGCAGTTTTAAGTTTAGTTCATCGCCCACTTTTAGATTGCGCTGCGCTTTGCTGGTGGTGGCAGAAAAGGGTAATTTCTGATTTATCGTCACTTTCTCGAAGTAGAAGGTGCCGTTCTGGGGATTGAAATCGGTAGGAGTGCCGGCGTTTTTGCCAATGCCCAGTTGCATACGGGGCGGCTTGACCGCTACTTCCTCTGTTTTCTTGATGCTCTCAATGATGTCTTTAGTTGCACGCGCCAAATTCGGTGCGTCGACTCTATCTAGGCTGACATCCAGGCTGCCGGCGCTGGTGCTGCTTCGACTGTAGCTGGGACCATCTTTGATGCCAAGTTCGGTGGCTCTTACTCTGGCCTTCTGTCCAGTGAGAAAGGCGTCCACTTCGTGGTCTTGCATGTATGAGTCATAAGCCAGGCGTCTTTCCTGATTGATTCCATCCATGCGTTTGGTGATTGTGGCTCTTAGTTCTGCCGCCGCTGCTTCGACTTTATCTGCAGCATCGCCGCCTAAGATTTTGGTCAACGAAGCCGGTGGCGTTTCGCTTCCGAAAAGTCTCAATGAGAGGGCTTTCCCTTCTCCGTTTGGAGCATAAAGCCTAGTGAGAAGCTCAATGGTTTGATCTTTGTCGTCAAGCCGTTTGAGAGCGCTTTCGGCTACTCTAAAGCTTGTGGCCAGATCATCTAGTTTGGCACCGATAGGATGATTCTGGGCTAAAGCTGCCTCAAGCCTTCTTGCTCTAGCTAGTCCCTGTTCGTCTAGATTGGGCTTTGCCAAGCTATGGCGTTTCTCTAAGAAAGTCAGAGCTGCCTCGGGGCTTAGGTCTTGCCCGGTTTGTTGTTTGAATACATGACTGAGAACTTCGGCCTGGTTTCTATCTGGTGTGCCGTTTAGCTTGAGTGCGTCGGCATAAGATCTTGCCACAGTAAAAGAATGCTCGTGGTGGGTGAGTTCGTGATAACCCAGCTCTAGTAAATCGAGTTTGCGACTGCCGTCGAGCAGATAATGCGGGTGAATATAGAGTTCGCCGTTGCGATAGTAGGCGGCTTGCCCAGACATAGATAAGGCATCGCCTGTTTTGATTTTGATAGGCGGTAGCCCTTGTTCTTGGGCAAATTTATCAAAGACCGGTTGCAAACTTTGAGCACGCTGGGCTGCCTGCGAGTTTTCGGCATTAACGAGGGCAGCATAAACTCCGCGCTTCTCTTCATAGTTTTTGATGGTTTGTTCCACTTGCGCGTCGCCATTTGCTTTGGCACGCATGGCATCGATATCTATATGTCCGTCTTTGACCGGTACTCCAAGCGATTCTGAAAGTTCTCTTGCTTCTCTGGTTGCTTGTTCTAGATGCGCCCGGCCGCTTTCTTTCAGGGCGGGCAATTTGCCCATTTTCTCATCCCAACCCCGGGCGACTGCATCGAAGTCACTAATGTATGTTTCGATGCTTGCCTTGCCTGCTAAAGGCGAACGGTCGTTGCCTAGCCTGCCCAAAAGGGCTGATCTTTCTGCTGGTTCGAGTTTGGTAAAGTCGCGCTGTGGATGCCAGAGTTTGCCTTCCGGGGCTGCTGAATTATCAATTGCAGCAAAGTGTCCATTTCCGGGTGAAAAGTCTAAGACAGCCGGAGTACTCAGATCTGGTTTACTATCCGGCCTGATTTCAGGTCTTAACTCGGGGCTCTCGCCTGCTTTTAGACTGGGCTCACTGCTCCATCTAGCATGGCCTACTTCAGCTGCTTTGAACAGTCCGCCGAAAGCCAGGGCACCACCGGCGCCGGCAATTGTAGAGGCGAAAGTTTCCATGCCCACATGTTTGATGTTGTAAGCAAGGCTTTTGTTCGAGTCCCATTTGGTCAGTCCCTCCAATGCCCCGGTCAGGCTATTGGCGCCACCGCCGGCGCCGGCATTGAGGGCTTGGGCTGTGGCTTGGTAAGTAAGCCAGTTGGCGGTGTGCTTGGCAAATTCTTCAGTGGCCTTTTCAGCCAACTCTTTTCTTACGGCTTGTACCGCCGCCTCTCTCAAAGCACCCTGAATGCTGGCGTCGACTGCTTTCTCAGCGATTTCTTGGAAAGCCCTTTCTTCTATTTTTGTGGCACCATTAGCAAGCAAGTTGCGCATGGTGGCGCCGGTTCCTTCGCTAATTAGTTTTTCAAAGCCGGGGGCTAAATAGGTGGCATCATCGGCCACCGATAGACCGGCTGATTTGGCGATTTCGCTCAGGCTCTTTCTGGTCAAAGTTTCTACTACTTTGCCGCTGGCAGCAGCAGCGCTCTGTTGGCCAATCTTAAAGACAGCGGCCAGTTGAGCTTGCCCAAATACCGAGGTGGCGCCGGTCAGAGCCCCTATGCTGGCGTCTTTTGCCACAGTGCCGATGGCAAAGTCATAGTCGTTACCCATGAGCAAACTTTTGGTGCCGACCTTGGTCGCCGCTCCGCCGGCGGCTAGAACAGCCGCCACTAGAGGCAGATTGGTGCCGCCGGTGGCTATTACTGAGGCGATGGTGCCACCGGCAATGATGGCATCGGCGGTGTAGTCGGCTGCTGCCGATTTCGATTCTCTGTGATTGTCGACCGCCTTGCCGTAGTTCTCAAAGAGCGCCTTTGTTTCTTCCGGGCTTAAAGTTCTTCCTGTTCTGGCTGCATCGGAGGCAGTCTTTAGCAGTTCGTCCATAGTGTCATCGGCTTGTTTGCCGGTAGCACTGAAGACATCGGCAAAGCCTGCACCGACACCGCTTCTGGTGGCATAAATGTCATCGCGGGCGGCATCTATTCTAGTATTCAGATCTTTGTCTGAGCTGAGTATTCTTCTTGCTTCAGCCAGTTCTTGACCGCCGAGTTTATCCATCAGATCGTTTTCGAAGCTCTTGCCGTACTTGAGAGCATAGGCGGCCTTCACTTCCTTAAGCTGCTCGGGCGCCAGGTCTTTCAAGGTGCCCACAATTTCTTTGCTGCCGCCAAAGCCCAAGACCATTTGTCTGATTTTGTCTTCTGGTTTAAACTCTCCTTGCGCCGCCACTGCCAGAGCAATCTTCTTTTCGTCTTCATTGAGATGGCTCAGGGCTTGATCTCGATAGGCTTTGTCATTGATCAGGCGATCGCGCGACTCTTTGGAGGCGGCAGCGATGTCTTTGTATGTGGTCTCTTCGTCGTCTGAAAAGAAACCTTTTGAAAGCCTGGTCATTTTCTCTAGGTCAAAGCCGCCTTTGGCGATTAGCTCGGGGACAAGAGCTTCATAGCGGTCTTTGCCCAGGGTCTGGCGGGCGATTCTCTCAAAGTCGGCCTTAAACTGAAGATCGGCTTGGCTTTGCGGATTTTGCAAGCGTTCTCTCAGTTTCGGATCTTGCCTCAGGGCTTGGTCAATATCTCTCAAAGCTGCTTCTTCATCGGTGAAGAGATTGGCTTTATGCTGGGTTAGTTTGGTGAGAATATCCGAGCCTGTTTTGCCGTCGGTAAGAATATTCGAAAGTAATCGCTGCGCTTCCTTTTCGGTATCACCGCTCAGATATCGCTCTACTTTGCGGTCCAGTTCTTTGCGGAAGTTTGCGTCCTCTCTATAGCGAGTCCTTTCCTCTGCCGTCATCTTACCGATGGCTTCCAGCATGGCTCCTTGATCGTTCTTGAAGACTCCCCAGTTCTCTTCCAGTTTATCCTTGACTGAGACTCGCCCAGTGTCTTTGGTTTCGGCAAAGTTTTGCGCTTTCATCTTGTCGTCGAAGATCTTCAAGATTGCTGCTCTTTCTTGCTCGCTTTTGTTGAGGCTTACGAGCATGGTGTCTAGTTCTTTGCGAGCGTTCGGATTGGCTTTGGCATCCTTCCAGTCTTTCTCGCTCATATTTTCTACGGCAGAGCCTATGGTGGCGGTGGAGGCGTTCCAGAATAGACCACGGTGCTGATCAAGAGAGGCGACGAAAGAGCCGTTGCGAGTATTGATCAGCGACTCCCAGCGGGCTAATTCGGTGCTGTTGCCGGCACCTTCCAAGCTTTTCCTCAGCTCTTTGTAGTAAGCGCTCGCGGCAGTCTTCTCAGCCTCAGGCATGGCGCTCAGGCTCTTCTGATCTACCTCTGACAGCTCTTTGTCTTTACCGGCAAGATGACGACCAATACGATAACGCGCCCGTTCTTCATCGGTCATACGGCTCAGCGCCAGCTCTATGCCTTGGTTATTGTCTATGAAAGTGCCGGTATTTTCCTTTACCTGGGTGGCCGCCGAAAGCTTGCCTTCTTTGACAAAGTCTTTGGCTTGGGCTAAATCATTGCCCGAGAAGGCATCGGAGAGACGCTTATCACCGCCGTTTTGCATAAAGCGAGCCCGGTCTGCGGGGCTTGCATCTTTCATCACTTCTTTGAAAAACTGCAGATCGGAAGACTTGAGAGCCAGTGTCGCCAGTTTATCTATATCTTGCGCATCGCGCTTATCGCTGCCTTTGAGATAGATCTTCAAGGCTTCTTTTGTCTCTTTGCCGATATTGCCGTCTCTTTCAATAGCGGCACTGAGGCTTATGCCGTGGCGTCTTTGATACTCTCTTTCCATCTCCTGAATCTGCCCACTGGTTGCGCCCCTCAGTGAGTCTCGCAGGTCTTTATCGAGCATGGTCTGCGATCTGCCGGTCCATTCCCGCCCTTCGGCCAGAGCAGTGGCAACGCGGCTTACTTCTAAGCCGGCTTTGTCATTGTCTTTTTTGTAGAGGGCTCCCATGACCTTTTCGCGGTCTGAGCCCGACATATAGGCTGTTTCTCTCTCAAGCGAGATGTTGTATTTTTTGCGGTAAACTTCGTCTAGAACTTTGATTTCGGCTTCACTTTTGCCTTTGAGAATATTGATAATGCGTTCGTTGTCAGACCAGCGGGCAATGTAATTGTCATTGCCGGTGGCCTTGCGAATCGCTTCGGCATCTTTCTCTAAAGCTTTGCGGTCGGGGGCTTTTTGAGAATCGACCAGGCTTACTGAAGGGAGAGCTTTCTCGGCGGCGCTGGCCGCAGGCTTGTCACTGGTCTTGCTTTCTTTCTGTTCTCTAAATTCTTTTTGGTCTTGGGCTGTTATCTCGCTAAGTGCTTTAGTTGAAGCTTCGGCCTTCACTGTTTGGGTATCGGCGGCTTTGGGTGTCTTATCGCCCTGCTCCGCAGGCGCTTTGCCGGCGCCCTCCCTTGCTGTTTCTGTTTTACTATCGCCTGAGCTAGCCATTTAGTAAGTGTTTCCGGGATACATAGCTTTATACCCGGGCTAGCCGATTTTTGGACAGATTGGAGGATTAAACCCTAATACTGGCCTTGGTTCTGGGTTTTAGTGACGGTTTAGCGACTGGCTTCTCCAAAGGTTTTAAACATTTCGTCGATTACTGGTGTAGCCTTGCCATAGACTAGTTCTCTTGATAGCTTGCTTGCTCTTTTGTAGCTCTTGGGCACTGTGTAGTCTGGTTCTTTGTAGGCAGCATCTTGCTGAGACAAGATTTTCAGGTTCTTCGACCTGAGCGTCCAGTAGATTCTTCCGTCCTTAGTTTCCTTCAGCAAGCCCTTAATCAGTCCGTCGCCTTTTGGCAAACCGAAACAGCCGTAGACAATCGAAAGCGGCGCCTCTTCCAACTTCAGGTCATAGGTGATAAAGCGGCATCCAGTCAGCTCTTCCATCTCTTCATTGTGCCAGAGATCGCCGGCTCCGGTTCTCTCTTGTCCTTTTAAAATTGTCTCGCTCAGAGGCAGTTTGGTGGCGCTATCGATAGATTTTTTGCTGCCTACCTTTTTAAAGTTCTTGAGTTCTGGTAATGAGTATTGAACGCTGTCGCAGAAGTCCCGCCACTCTTTTGCTGTGCAAACGGTATAGCTTTTAGATTCGGGCGAAACCACTGTAATGAGCCAATCGGGAGCCTTAGCAAGGAGAATAAAGCCGGTTGAGTGATATTCTATTTTGATACTTTTTTCGCTCAGCCTAATCAGATAAGTGCCTTGCAGCGAGCTCTCCAACACTTGTTCAATTATTGGGTACCTCGGCTTCGGTGCTGCTGAAGCCGGTTCAGAAAAGAAAGGAAGGCAGAAAGAGAGAAGCAGAGCCAGACAAGCTCCTAGCAGGCCGGCACGGCAAGCTGGTAAAAACTCGAAACTCACTAGCCGGTTCGAAGATTTCAAATCAGGCTCCGTGAGCGTCCTCTTTCTTCTGGGGAAGATCGGCTTCTTCTGTTTCTTTTGCAGTAGGTCCAATTATTTTGGAACCCGGCGTAACTACTATGACGAAGTCTGAGCTCGAGCGCGGCTCTGGAGAAACATTGACCGGATAAGCTTCCAATTCGGGAATGGCTTGCTTGACGGCCAGGGTGAGCTGATCGTCGGCTCTAAATGAAGTCTGCACGAGAAGTTCATGTTGGCATTCAGCTAGGTCGGCTTTCTGAATCCAACGAACATTGTATCCCTTCTCTTTCAGTCGTCCTTCTAGGTTTCGGGCTGTTTCTTCGCATCCTTTTGGATATTTGACCACCACTGAGGGCGGCTTGGTTCCTGCGGCTTGGGCACATTCAGAATTGACTAGGTCGTTGGAATAAGCGGCATAAGAGACCGATGATTGATCATTCAGGTCGCTTGTCATATCGCTATTATGCACGGCATGAATATGCGCACCAGTATTGGTGGCAATCACTGAAACCGAAAGAGGAGCACCGGCCATGCGGTGTAAAACCAGAGCAGAAGTATCTGGGGTTGGTACCCAATAGCTGCCGCCATTGATGGTCACCGGTTCACCCGGCAAGGTGGCGGTTTGAATTTGGTTGGTCTTTAGGTCTTTACAAAAAGCGGCCAGCTTGAGCATATCTGTCGGTTCGAGGTCGGTGCGCACATATTCACCGGCTAGTTTGCAAAGCTCGGGCAGTTTCAAAAGTACTTGCGGTTCTTCCAGCTTTTTCTTGACCTGGCGCAAGAACCACTGCTGTCTTTCGATGCGTCCGATATCACCCCTGGGGTCATGGCGAAAGCGCACATACTCTTCCAACCTGGTGGCATCAAGCTTGTTCAGACCCGGTTCTAAGGCAATGTTCAGACGTCCGGCCCGGTCGCGATAGTGCATTGGTTTTTCCACCATCACTTCAACGGGGCCAAGTGCTTCAAACAGTTGCTTCAGCCCTTGCACGTCTATGACCATGTAATGGTCGATGGGTACGCCGAAATCTTCGCTGACTGTTTGCACCGTTAGCTCGGGACCGCCTAGGGCATGGGCGGCATTGATCTTCTCGACTGTATGTTTGCCGTTGGGCGAATTAATGCGCACCCGGCTATCGCGGGGAATGGAAATGAGCGAAACTTTCTTGGTCTCGGGGTCTAGGCTGGCAAGGATGATTGTGTCGGAGCGGCAGCCGTTGAACCTTTCGGTATCTCGACCATTGCTGTCAACCCCCATCAATAGGACATTCATACGGCTATCGAGCTTGGGCCAAAGATTAACTGCTTCAAGCGGATTGGTAGACGCCGTCTTACTTTGGCTGTGCTTACCGCTCACGGTCTGTCTAGCTAACGATTTACCGGTCTTGGCAGGCAGGAAGTGCATGGCTGTAAGTCCGATGCCTACTCCGGCCAGGGTCGCCGCAACGACCTGCCAGGCTTTCGGGTATCTATTTATATGCGGCTCAGAAAATCTGCTTTTCATACTTACACTTTGTGCCAAGTCAGGTTCATTTAATATCCTGGTTTTGGTTAGCTTGCTTACCTTGGATTTTAAGAGGATGTTAAATTACCGCGTTTCTTTGCGGCACTTTTAGGCCGTCGGTAAGTTTGCCATTCCAAGCGAAATTTGACATTAAATGGCTGGAATGTGCCAGGCATAAGGGTCTTTTCTATTTACTTCTGTTTACAAGGGGCTCTTTCTTATGCTCAGGCTTGTCTATATGAGTAATCAAAGGCTTATACTTTGGGCATTGAGCCTTAATTTTGTAGATTTCTGCAAAGGGAGTTAGACGTGCAATTATTTTTAGATACAGCCAATCTGGACGAGATTCGTGAGATTGCCGCCTGGGGTGTTCTTGATGGTATAACCACAAACCCTTCTTTGGTGAGCAAAGAGAAACAGGATTTCAAGAAACTGGTTCAAGAGATCTGCCAAATAGTGCCTGGCCCGGTCAGCGCCGAAGTGATCGCCACCGACCCGCAGGGCATGATCAAGGAAGGACGGGAGATTGCTAAGTGGGCTCCGAACGTAATTGTCAAAGCCCCTCTCACCCCGGCTGGTTTGCAAGCCACCAGTGTGCTTTCTAAAGAAGGCATCAAGGTCAATGTCACCCTCTGTTTCTCCACCAATCAAGCCTTGTTGGCCGCCCGTGCCGGAGCTTATTTTGTCAGCCCCTTCGTTGGTCGTCTGGACGATATAAACCAGGATGGGTCTCAACTCATTCAAGAGATTGCCGACATGTTTGCTATCCATGATCTAGAAACTAAAGTCTTGGCCGCCAGCATCCGCAATCCAGTGCATGTCACCCAGGCAGCCCTCGCCGGTGCCGACATCGCCACCATGCCCTACAAGATCTTCAAGCAGCTGGTCTCTCATCCCCTCACCGATAAAGGCGTTGAGTCTTTCTTGGCCGATTGGAGTAAAGCTAAAGACAGCGTCGGCGCTGTTGTTGCAGCTAAGTAAGAGTGAGCAAGGCATTGCCCTGTTTCAGGCGACTGAGGCAGGGCATTGTCTATAATTAGGATGGGTCTTAAATTGCAGGCAGAAACCATTCTGGATAAGGCGGGAGATCAAGGCGAAGAGTTTGGGCCAAGCGGCTTCCTAGAGCTTGGCGGCAATACTCTAGTGGTTGATTTCGGCAATATTTTGATGTCAGATACCGTGGTTGGATTTCTTTATGAAGACGGCCATATCAAGATTTTGGGCGCTTCCGAGAAAGAATCTAGAGAACTACGCGTTATTGACGATCTAGAAGATTGCGTCTTTAGAGGGATAGACTCGCGCGGTCTAGAGCTTACCTTGCCTATTTTGAAAGAGGGCGGACCAACCGGCGACCTTTACTATAACGAAAGGCATCTGACTGTTACCAATGGTAGAGTGGCTACCGCCGATCATCATTTGATCGGAGTCATGGACGATGGGCTCTCTTTAGCGGTGAGAGATCACCATACCATGACGCCTTTTCGCCGGGTAGAAGAAGCAAATATGCTTGCCTTTTATTTTGAAGGGCAGACTTCGGAAGGCAAGTCCGTCAAGAAAGATTATCTCAAGCCTCTCTATCGTCGGGATAAGAGCTATGGCGAGAATGAAATTATCCGTTATTTTCAAGATTTCGATCGGCTTGGTGTACAGCAGAAGAAGTATGTTGTGGACAGTCTCAACATCTGGGCACGAGCTGGCATTTTGCAGGTGGTGCGCAAAAGTGAAGGCAATTGTGCCATGGGTAATGTCAAACACGGCGCCGCCGGGGTTACTCGTGTGCGCACCGGTATGGTCGATTTAGATGCTGAAGAGTTTGATCGCGACATTGATTTGTTTAAACGCTTCGGCACTCTTGCCAGTGTGACATCGCCCTTTCCGCCCTATGTCGAAGTGAGGGTCAATCTGGTAGTTTCGCATGAATTTGGGCACCAACTGCAGTTTTGTTTGTCACAGGCCAGCCAAGACCGTATTGGCGAACTATATCGCAATCGCTTAGATAGATGCCGAATCGATAATCCACCACCGCCAGGCTATGAAGGTTACTCTGAGCTTGTCAGACCGGAGCGCTTGAACTTCCGTCAGTTTATTTCCGGTTATTCGGCCACTTCTAAAGAAGAGTATTGGGCCGAGGCCGTGGCTGCATTTTCTATTGCCGAAAGCCGACAGATTTTGCAGGCGATGGATCCTGGTATTTGCAAGATATTGACTGAGATTCTAGAGAAGCCGCATTTGCATTTTTCACCAGTACTGGTCGAGCCGATCCTCGATTTGCAAGCTAGTCTGCGAGCCGGACTAGCCATGCCCGATAATCTTCTTGGTTGACGTGTTAGAGCGATATTTTTGAGGTCATGAGTCCAAGCGAACTAAAGATAAAGACAATTTTCATGGCAAGCTTGCTTGCTTCGTCTTCTTTCTGTGCCCTTCGCGTCGAGGGTGAAGAACTCAAGCTGCAACCTATAAGTCCTGAGGCGGCTCAGATGGATGCCCCTCCCCCTCCGCCGCAGAGCGCTGCCTCGCCAAGCAATCCTTTCGGCTCAAGCATTCAAGGGCAGCCGCTCAGTAAGGGAGCGAAGAGTTCCTTTGCACCTGCCGAGCCGGCTCTGGATGAGCCTCGGGAGGCTGCTACACCACAAGATGAGTTTCGGTTGACAGCCTTGGAGCAAAAGGCTTTTGGTACCACATATAGTGAACATGAAGCAGTCGATCGACTTGATCACCTAGAGAAGGAAGTTTTTGGCTCGGTTAAGCAAGGTGCCCTCGGTGAAAGGATTGCGCGCCTGGAAACTAAGCTTTTGGGTGGTAGCGCCTTTGGTGCTGGCTCCGGTAGTACTTTTAGTAGTACTTTTGGTGGTGCTTTTGGTAGTGCTGGAGGCGGCTCAAGACCGGTCGCCAGTCTACCTTCAGGGTCTGTTCCAAATATGGCTCCCGCTCAGTCGGGCTGGCAAAATCCCCAAAGTATGCCGCCGCAAAATTCGGCTCCGGCGCAGTCAGGCTGGCAGATTCCACAAAATATAACACCGCAGAATACAGCTCCGGCTCAGTCTGGCTGGCAGAGTCCACAAAATATGGCGCTGCAAAATACAGCTCCATCTCAGTCGGGCTGGCAGAGTCCACAAAATATGGCGCCGCAAAATACAGCTCCATCTCAGTCTGGCTGGCAGAGTCCGCAAAATATGACACCGCAAAATATAGTTCCGGCGCAGTCGGGCTGGCAGGTTCCGGCTGGCGGGGGGGCTAATGCTCCGCTTGGTACAAGACCATCGCCTCAGTATCCAATGCAAGGGCAGCCTCTAAATTATGCCGGACGCCCTCCCGCGCCTTTGTCGCAGTATGGTAAACCAATGTCTGCGACTAACCCCCAGTCAGCCTTGCCCTCATCATCATCTTCTTCCGCAGCCGCAGCTTCAGCCGCTCCCGGCGGGCTTTCGCTCGACGCATCTATGGTTGCTTCTAGTTTGCCCTTTGATGGCAATGCCGGTGATTATCTCTCCGCCGTCACCGCCTTCCCCGGTGCCACCGGTAGTGGTACTACCTACGCCCGTTGGACTACCTTCCCTGTGCGAGTCAAGGTTCCAGCAGGCACGCCGGATAGCTGGACCCGCAGTGTGGAAGCGGTAATCGCTCGTTGGGGTCAGTATCTGCCTGTCAAATTGGCCTTACCGAAAGAAGAAGTGAATGCCGAGATAATTTGGGTGAATACTTTGCCAAAGGGTGTCCTGGGTGTGACTCGTTTGGCAGTGAAAGACGGGCGCATGCGCACTTGGATTTACCTGCTGCGGCCCAGCTTCTATCCGCCCGAAATACCTGAAAGAGCGCTATCTCCAGTATTCATGCGCGAACTTGGCCATGTGATGGGACTTTACTGCAAGAGCGACCGTGCTGAAGACTTGATGTATCAGCCACCGGCCGGGACTGCGCCCGCCAAGGTCTTTGCCCGCACGATTGGGCTGAGCGCAAGAGATATAAACACACTCAGACGGCTTTACCAGTCGCCTCCCCTGCCTGCCAATCTGACGCTCAATCAGCCCATGGAATGGGCTACCGGCTATTAGACCAAACAAGCCGATTTCATTGACCCATCGGTTTGTAACCTGCCGGCACAACAAACAAATCTGGTTTGGGCTGGTTCATGCTCACCGATTTGAGATTGTTCTCGGTGATGTAGTTCCCGGCTTGGGTGCGCGAATGCACGAGAATACCGGCTTTCTCATCAACCCAGTGTTCAGATACGCCATTTGGCAGTTTCAATTTCCAGCCATGACAGTTGTGACCCAAAACTTCTTTGAAACCGAGGTCTTCGGCGTTTTTCTTCTTAGCCAACTCGGGAGTGAGATCCCCTTCGTATTCTTGGCTGATTGGGTTCTTGATCACCATTTTTTGGGCTTCCATCAGGGTATAGGTGGTCTTACCCGGATAGTCCATGATAGTCACCATTTTGCTTGGACCGACATTTACTTCAGTACGCAAGTGCCCCTTACCGTCTGAAATTGAACGCATCGATGAAACGCCGTTAGGTGTTTTCACCTCGTAGGTGGCATCGTAAAGCTTTGGATATAATTGGCCGCCGGCTAGGGCAGTTGTGTGGAAAGAAAGCAGTGAGAGGGACACCAGGGCGAAAAGCAGAGCCTGCGGTTTTTTCATGACTTGTGACCTTTGCTTAAGGTGATGGAAGAAGGGAATGGGTCTGAGCTTAGCACCCTTTCTTTGAAATTGTTCATGCTTAAGTAGCTCTTTAAGAGCGACAATTAGGGTGTATCAGCTGAGCCAGGGAGAAAAGCCGTGACTGTTCAGACCAAGGAAATAACAATTGCTCATTCGCCGGATTCGGACGATGCCTTCATGTTTTATGCTCTGGCTAAAGACAAGCTGGATACCCGCGGTCTCACAGTGCATCAGGTGCTAAAAGATATTCAGTCTCTCAATCAAGATGCCATTAACGGTCGATACGAAGTCTCGGCTATTTCGTTTGCCGCCTATCCCTTGGTGAAAGATCGTTACAAGTTGATGCCCTGCGGTGCCAGTATGGGCGACAACTATGGACCGATGGTCATAGCCAAACCGGGCGTCAATGCCGAAAATCTTAAGGATAAGACTGTGGCCATTCCCGGCAAGTTGACCACCGCCTATCTCACACTCAATCTTTGGCAGCCGGGTCTGAATGTAGTAGAAGTGCCTTTCGACCAAATCATCGACTATGTAGTGGAAGGTAAGGCTGATGCCGGTTTGATCATCCACGAAGGACAGCTGATGTACAAGGAAAGCGGTCTTGAACTTATCGTCGACCTGGGTGTCTGGTGGCAGAAAGAAACCGGTTTGCCTTTGCCTTTAGGTGGCAATGTGGTCAGAAAAGATCTGGGAGACACCCTGGTCAAAGAAGTGACCGACATGTTCAAAAGCGCCATTGTCTATGCCCTTGAGCACAGACAAGACGCCCTTGATTATGCCATGACTTTTGCCCGAGACATGAAGCGCGAACTGGCCGATAAGTTTGTCGGCATGTATGTCAACGAGCTTACGGTGGACTATGGTGAGCGCGGTCGTCAGGCTGTGCGCAAACTCTTTGAGATGGCTTATGAGAAAGGCGTCACCAAAGAGCTTATAGTTCCTGAGTTTGTTGATTAGCCTGATTTTGTCGATAACATAGATTCGGCTTTAGATTGATTCGATAAATTTCTTGAGTGTCAAGAACACTGAGTTGTCGCCGCGGCAATATATGTCGTTGTGGTCTGCTCCTTTGACGAGGAATATTTCTTTCGGCTCGCTCGCTTTCTCAAATAGTTCTTGGCTGTATTTGCAAGGCAGAGTGTTGTCTTTATCGCCATGCATGAGCAAGAGCGGTGGGTGCTTTCTCTCAACCGCGGCAAGATTATTCAGTTGCGGTTCTGGATCGATAAAGTCGGGCAGGGTGCGCATAAAGAATAGTTTGTCTTTTGCCGTTTTCATCAGTGATACAAAGGGTGATTGCAAGATAAAGGCATGTGGTGTGCGGTCTTTCATGACACCGCTGGTAACACCGCAACCAATTGATTCGCCGTAGAGGATGATGGACGAAGATGCGTAACCTAGCTTGTTTATTGCATAGTCATAGGCTGCTTCTGCATCGGGCACAAGATTGCTTAGTTTGGCTTCTCCGCTTGATTCGCCATAGCCCTGATAGTCGTACAAAAGTACCGAACTACCGGCTCCAACTAGATTGGCTGCTATGACAATACGATGACCGATATTGCCGGCATTGCCATGATTGACTATGGTCAAAAACTTGCTTCTTGGGTTCTTTATGTAAAGTCCAGCCAGTTTATTGCCATTGCCGGTCGGAATGCTTATCTTACTGGTTTGGCACTTAAGGTCTCTATCCAGTATCGGTAGGCAAGCTTTCCAGCTCATGTCCTGGCTGGGAAAGAGCACTAATTTGTCCTTTACTCCAAATATTATGATTAGGGAGAGTAGGACATAGAAGACATAGAGTTTGAAGAGATCGATGAGAATGCGCCTTAGGGTGAGCGGCTCCTTCTTCTTCTTCTTAGGCTTGGTTTTGTTTTCTGCTGCAAGTGCCATTTTCATAACGCGACTGCCTCTCTGTAGCTTACTTTTCAATCGTAGGAGGGCTTTGCTGAATTGAGTGGACCGGCCCGACAATTTCAAAAGTGTACTGTTCATAAATATAGGGGGCGTTATGATATCTTGACCGTGCAGCGGGCATGAGTTACTTAGTTGGTTGCTGAGATTGGTCGAGTTATGGACCCTTCAAAAGAAAAGAGCGCAAAAGAGAATATAGGCTGGGAAACCTATCTCACTGCTGGTACTAGGGCTCTCGAGATGTCCAGGCTGGAAGATGCTGAGAAACTCTTCCAGAAAGCTCTAATTGAAGCGAGGCGTGAGCTTTCGGTGTTGCGCGGGGACGAGCGCGAAGGTCTTGTTGTGGCGGTGAAAGAGGAAGACGAGCCGGTCGGCAGTCGAGCCACCGAATCTTTTAATAAGGTACAAGCGGAGAGAACAAGCGAGCCTCCGGCTCCGCCTTTAGCTCGGAGGGTGCAGTCTCAGTCTGATAATAGTCCCAGTCAGACCCGGGTGGAACAAGGCTTGATTGATATTTCAGCCAGTATGTCTGATATGTACAGAAAGATGGGCAATCTTAAGGAGTCGGAAGTTTTTGCCAAGCAGGCTCTGGAGATATCAGAGAGGCTTTATAGTGAAGACAAAAGAGTGGCTCAAGCTTTGACTCGTTTAGGGGCCGTTTACCGGGCTCAAGGGCGCTACTCTAGTGTGGAGCCGCTTTTGCGCCGCGCCCTTACCATTTATGAGAATGCTGAAGGCGATGGTTCAGCCCTTGATCTGGCTGAAATGTTGGAGACTTTTGCCGATTTCTTACGGGCTCATGGCAAATATTCCCAAGCCGAGCCTCTCTTCCAGCGGGCTCTGGCTAAGCGCGAAGCCTCTCTAGGAGCCGATCATCCCAGCATTGGTTCTAGTCTCTATAATCTGGCCATGCTTTACCATGCCGGCGGCAAATATGAGCAGGCAGAGCCTCTCTATGAGAGAGCCGTGCGCCTTTTCGAGGCAGAGTGGGGTCCTGAGCATCCTTCTCTTGCTACAGTTTTGAACTATCAGGCTGAGCTTTACAGAAGTCTTGGTGATTTCCCTCGCTCTGAGAAGATCCACTGGCGCGCCCTCAAGATAAGACAGACTGCTCTAGGCTTAGAACATCCTAGTACAGCCCAGACCTTGAGTAATCTTGCCCTGCTTTTCCATGTGCAGTGCAAGTATGACCAGGCTGAGCCCTTATATAAAACTCTATTGGAACTAAGACAGAAAGACTGGGGACCCAAGCATATGCATGTGGCTGAGGTGCTCAATTCGCTTGCCGAGGTTTATCACGACCAGGGAAAGTTTTCGGAGGCAGAACCACTTTATTGGCGAGCTGTCGAAATTATTCAGGAGTCTATGGGGCATGACCATCCAAGTGTGGCTAAGGCGCTGCGTCGTCTTGCTCAGCTCTTTGAAGAGCAAGACAATTTTGATGAAGCCGATAGACTATACCGTTGGGGTTTGGAAGTGTCAGAAAAGAGCCTGGGTGCCGAGCATCCCGACGTTGCAGAACTTGTGAGCCGCTATGCTGCCTTGCAGCGCAAAATTATTGCCGACGATGATGACGGCGAGACCACCGAAATTCTCTGGCGCGATTAACCTTAGATAAAGCAGCTTAGACTGGCACCGAATGCGGTGCAGATGCAGGCTGTGGTACAAGCAGTTTCTTCTTGATGCCTTCTCCGGCCAGAAGTCCGCTTGTGGCTGCTTGTCCGACGCCTCTGGTCCAGGAACTGGAATCGCCAATAATGAACAAGTTGGCAATATTGGTTTCCATATTCTTGCTCACCGAAATTGAGTCGGGATAGCTTTTGCATTCGGGGGCATAGAGAAGGGTGTGCTCGCCGGCTACGCCAGGGCAGATTTTGTCCAAGGCTTCCAGATACTCGACAATACCTTGCAGAATGCGGTGGGGATAAGCCAGCGAGATATCGCCGCACTCTGCTTCCAGGGTCGGCTTGATGAGATTGTTCTCGAGCGACTTTGTGCGTCTTCCGGCTTTTAAGTCACCTAGCCTTTGCACAAGCGGTCCGCCGCCGGCCAGCATATTGACTATTTTGGCGATGGTCTGAGAATACATCTGCGGGTCTTTAAATGGTCTGGTGAAAGTCTTGCTTACTAGTACAGCAAAGTTATTGTTTTCAGACTTTTCATACATTTTTGAGTGACCGTTGACCAGCACGTATTCGCGGTGATTTTCAGGCGTGACAAAGCCTTTCGGATTGGAACAGAAGTTGCGCACCACATCACCCGAATGTCTGCTCTTGTAATAGAGTTTTGGTTCGTAGAAGCGTTTGTCGACTTCTTCGGTGAAATAGCAAGATGTTTCCACCCTGATGCCTATGTCCACTTGTCCGGGATAAATATCGAGAGCTTTGTAGAATTCTTGCTGGGTGAGCCAGTGGGCGCCGCCGCGTCCAACTGAAATGACGCAATAGTCGAAGATTTCTTCTTTTTCTTCACCCGGTTTGCGGTAGCGATCGTGACGCACGGCAAATTTATCACCACGACGCGATACAGAAAGCACCTTGCTGTCCCAGTTGAAGCTGATGTTCTGCCCTTTGCTTTTGATTTCGTTCAGTATGCTTGTATTGATAGCCGGAGCATTGTCGGAACCGCAATGCAGAAGCTCCTGATAGTGATAGGTCATGCCTGCTAATGTGGCTTTCTTTTTTATCCAGCTCAGATCTTCTTCATTGGGCTTGACCACTGGTATCTGGCAGGGAGCATGATCGAGAATGGTGGCTCGCACCACATCCAGTCGCTTCTGCAGCTCGCTTTCGCCGATTAGGTCGTAAAGTCTGCCGCCGATAACAGGCGATGCCGACAAAATAACTTTAAAGTCGTTCCAACTACCGGCCGACTGACCGGGCGCGCAATAAGAGCAAGCCTTGGGCGGGCAAACCTCTAATTTGCCCTGATCGATTGGGCAGGCATAACGTTTGTCATAAGGTGGTCCGACATCGAAAACGTGTACTTCTACGTCGGCTCCGGCGAGTTCTTTCAGGGCGAATAAACCGGAGGCTCCAAGTCCAATCAAGGCGAGTTTTTGCATCGAAAGGTTACCTATCCCTCTTAAAACCTGAATATACCATCGAAAAGGGTGGTTGCTAAGAGAAGATTTCGATTAAGTAATAGGAACTTTTCTTAATCTCTCATCTTGGTCTCTTTTGCTTTATCTTCGGGGGTATTTAGAGATAGCGCACTTCTCGTTTGGCATCCATTTCAGCCAGCATGCGCGAAATCTCGGAAAAGAGGCGCTCGGTGACTTGGTTTACCGCTTCTTTTTTGTTCTTCTTGTAGAGGCTCCAATAGTCGCCTAAATTTATTGCTTCGCCCACATCGATCATCACTTCGCGGGCGCCCTTGGGTGGGCTTTCACCGCCTAAGACCTCGGTTTCCATGCGCTCCAGCACTTCGGCAATTCTTTCTTGGGTTGAGCGTTCGCTGACATAGCCGTCATAGATAGAAATGAAATTGACGACACGATTGAGGTCTTTGTAGTAGGTCTTATAGGTCTTTTCCTTTTCGGCATGCACTTCTTTCTCATACTCAGACATATCTTTCTCGTCTTCGTAGATGAAGTCGTCGAGCTTATTGCGCAGCACTCTAACCCATTCCAATTCGCGTGCACTGGGCTCTAGTTCGACACTCAATATGCCGGCTAGATTCTGCAAAATATGCACTCGCAGCTGCTTGACTCTATCGTTCATATTGACTGCGTCTTTAGGCTTGAAATTGTATTCTCTTTCAAGCGTGCTCAATAAAGTCTCAGCTAGTCTCTTGATGCGAGATTGGAAGCTTCCTTCCTCCTCGACTTTCAGCCCTAGGCGCATTTCTAAAGTCTTGAGCGAACCCCTTAGTTCACTGGCAATATCTTCGGGGTAAGTGTATTTGAAAGCCATCGGCTGAATGTAGACCGGCTCAAAGCCGAGATCATCAGCACCACTTTCATTCTTCTCGTCTTTCTTTGCCGTTTGCGCTTTCTTTTCCAAATCGGCCATCGCCCAAAATGATAGTTGGGCTGCACCCGATTCTAAGGGCATGATTGTGTCGTTCTGCCTCGATATCTCTCCTTCGGGGAAGAGCACCAGCTTTTTATGACCTTCCGATAGAATGCGCCTAGTTGTTTTGAATGATTCCCGGTCGGCTGCGCCTCTCACCACTGAATAGGTGCCCAGGTGTTGCAGCCACCAGCCGTTGACGCCATGGTCATAGTCAAAAACTTCGCGCGCCGCGACAAAGTTGAAATACTCGCCGGCCTTGACGCCAAAACTAAACATAATTTGCGGGTCATGCCGATTGGAATGGTTAGGGCAGACCATTGTATGTTCGCCCCTTAGTTTGGCAAAGCGTTCCAGAGCACCGTCCATGATTTTGATGGACGTGCCTCTCATGCTGAACTTCATGTGCAGAGGCAGATTTATTTTTGCCCACCAGAAAAGAAAGGGCGTGTCTTTTGGCGGTTTGAAGTCAAGCACTGCTATTTCCTTTGCCTTGATAAGAAAGATAACCGTTAAATACTATCAAATGAAAAGCCCAATTCTAGACAGCGGTCAATCAAGAGGGCGGCAGCATTGACTGTTTGCTTGCCCAGATGCGGCCCTTCGTGCAGCACAATTAATTCTTCCCGGGGCAACTGTTTGAGAATACGTCTAGTGACAGCTTCTTCCCCGATATACTGCCAATCGTCGGCCACCGCTCCCCAATAGACCGGTGACATTCTTCGAGCGGCCAAAAGCTCTGCCCCTCGCCTATCAATTAATCCGAAGGGGGGACGGAAGAGACTGGGACGTTCACCGGTAATTTCTTCCAAGACCTGATTAGCTTCGTCTATTTCGCTTTCGATCTTTTTGCTTGTTTGCACCGGCAGAAAAAGATGATTCATACTGTGATTGCCGATTATTTGTCCGGCTTTTTGTACTTCTTTGACCAGTGAGGTATGTTTTTTTGCATTGGCACCAATAAAAAAGAAAGTGGCAATCACTCCTTTTTCAGCCAATAAATTGAGCAATGCCGGGGTGGAGCCTGGGTCGGGGCCATCATCAAAGGTGAGATGCAGTCTTATTTTTCCATTTCCGTCTAGAGTGGTTTGGTTTGTGTCACTATTGGCGGTGGCGTCGTCTTGCTTGTAAGCGCTCTCTCCCGGCTGCAGCCGATTCCCCGACCAAAAGCCCCCAGGCAAGACCTTTCTCGCCATATAGTTGAGAAAAGACATTTTGGCATTATGGAGGCGATGCTCAAAGTCTCGTGGATCTTCTTTGAGCTTCTCGCGCTCTTTCTTGCGATCAATCTTATCTGGGCTCTCTTCCTGGCTCATGCATTGGCAGCCTCCGAACTGTCCTGCACCTTCGTGGCATTTTGAATGAGCATATGAATGGCTCTTCTGGCGCGGTCTCCCACTTCGGGGGACCGTCTCTGGGCGATTGATTCGATAGCCGAGGCAAAGGCATAGAAACGTTCGATAGAAAGATGGGTGGCACGCGGGTGCGGCAAGAGTGAACGCAGATAGCCGCGCAGATTGTTCGTTTCTTTATCAGATAAAGCGCCTAAAATTTCGAGAAGAGGCTTGAGCGCCTTGATTGATATAAGAGGGCGTTGATAAGTGATATAGCCCTTGGCCAGAGCGCGGTGCAAAAGCACACATTGAGGCAAGGGCGCCTTCTTGTCTTTATCTGAGCGTGGGAGCGAACTTAGAGATTCCTGCCAGGGGGCGAAGTCGTTGAGAATATGCAAGAGTGAAGGAGCGCTCTCGCCTTTCTGGGTGTTGATGGGCAATAGACCATAGATAAGCGGACGAGATTCGCATTTGTCCACATCTTTTGAGACATTGAGCATGACCGAGGCCAAGTTGGTCGATCTGACAATAATGGCTTGTTCGTTAACTTGGTTAATGCGACCGGGGGCGAAAGATACTTCCTTGACGGCAAATTCCTGACACAAAAGCATGTCAAGCACTGAATCGCCGACAATGGAGCCGAATTCGGCAGTGGTTATTGAGCCTGCTACAAAATAGATGGTCACTTCCGGCAGTTGTCTGCCGAAGCGCACGGTCAAGACGCCGGTCACTTTTTCGAGGCTGAGAAACTGCATGACATTGAAAATCGTGCCTTCTCGGACTGACGTGATGTGAAAGCTGATTGCCACAAGTGCCTTTCTGATTTAGAGCAGATAGGAAATTTCTATCTTTCGATACTTATTATATCTTCGCGCTCTTTCAGTGCATTAGCTACTTCAATGCGGTCGTCAAAATCGATAGTGCGATCTTTGAGAATCTGGTAGGTTTCATGGCCTTTGCCGGCCACTACGACAACATCGCTTGCGCCGGCGCACTTGACTGCTTCAAGAATGGCTCTTTGTCTATCTACTTCCACCGTCACGTCTTTTAGTCGTTTGATGCCGGCCAAAATATCGGCAATTATTTGTTGCGGGTCTTCAGAGCGGGGATTATCCGAAGTGACGACTAGTTTATCGGCTAGCTCTTCGGCGATAGCACCCATTTGCGGACGCTTAGAGCTATCTCTATCTCCCCCGCAGCCAAAGACGGCGATTAACTTACCTGGGTCTTTGACCAGTGCGCGAGCGGCTTTCAAGACATTATCCAGACCGTCCGGTGTGTGTGCGTAATCGACTATACAAAGGGGCACTGATCTGCCTTCACCAGTTTTGAAGGGCGGTTGTACTACTTCAAAGCGACCAGCTACTCCGGCAAAGTCTTTCAGAGCTTCAGCAACTTCTTCTTTGCTGATTCCCTGCGATAGGCATATAGCCATGGCAGCCATGACATTGTACAGATTAAACTCTCCAGTCAGTTTGGTGCTAAAGCTTATGACACCACCCGGAGTGGCAAGCTCGATTTGCGTACCGCGGGCGTCAAACTGGAAAGAAATAGGATAAATGCTTGCTTTCGGGTCTTTGCCATAGCTGATAATTTTAGTCTTGTTCTCATTGCATATATTGAGGAAAGGCTCGGCATATTTGTCATCTAAATTGATAACAGCGCAAGCTTCGGATCTTTCTGCCAGCATTTCGAACAAGATGGCTTTGGAGCGGTAGTAGTGCTCCATAGTCTTATGAAAGTCCAGGTGATCTTGGGTGATATTGGTCAGGCAGCCCACCGAAAACTCAGTGCCTTCAACGCGTTTGAGAAAGAGAGCGTGTGAGCTTACTTCCATAGCCACATACTCAACCCCTTCTTGAGCCATGGTATAAAGCAAGGCTTGTAAGTCGGCAGCTTGGGGCGTGGTGTGGTGCACGTCCAGGTATTCTGTTTTGCCTGCAAAAGGCATGCGGGCGCCAAGAGTGCCTATTAATCCGCACTTGCGTCCGTTAAAGTTGAAAATATGCTCAATTAGGTGAGTGGTGGTGGTCTTTCCGTTTGTACCGGTTACACCGAGCAATCTCAGTTTCTTGCTTGGCTTTTCAAAGAATATATTGGCCATCTGCGCCATGAAGACCCTGACGTCGGGCACAACCAAAAGTGGCACGGCATAGGGACCGCTTTTCTTTTGCGAAACTATAAGTGAGGCGCCCTTTTCGATAGCTTGATTAATAAAGGTATTGCCGTCTTGCTTTTGGCCTTCGATAGAAAAAAAGGCGAAGTTCTTAGCTACCTGGCGAGAATCATAAGCCAGTCCTGCTATTTTGATTTTTTCAGCAAGGCTCTCGCCCTCGGAGTGGCTGTCGTAAAGTGTGAAAGTAGACGGCAAAGCTGCTTCGTTTTCACAAAGCAGCTCTGCAATTATTTCTTTCAGTGTCTTTTCGGACGGTTGCCCAAGCTTAAACTGGGTAGACACTGACTAACTTGCGTCCTCTGGACATTTCAAATCTGACGACACCTTCGGCGATTGCAAAGAGAGAGTCGTCTGAACCTCTACCTACGTTTTTGCCGGGATGAATCTTGGTGCCTCTTTGTCTGACGATGATGCAACCGGGGATAACCGGCTCACCGCC
>JAIETF010000070.1 GCA_019745415.1 Candidatus Obscuribacterales bacterium
AGAGTCGGCTTCGACATCTTCTATGGTCAGCCTGTCGGCTTCAATAAACTTGTAATCAAAGGTAACCCAGATCACGGTAACTTGAGCGGTCTATAGACTGACAGGCGCTCATGCCGGTTAGAATATTGCTTTGCCCTGAGGGTAATAACTCAGGCAATATATACAAATTCGCTTTTAAACCGGTACGGGATGTTGGACAGCACAAGTATAGACAGCCTACTCAAGAATAATTTACCGGCCCTTGGTATAGACCTGGGCGGAACAAAAATAAGAGCAGCTCTGGTCAAAGACGGAAGAGTAGTATCTCAGCCAAGACAAATAGCCACTCCCAATGGAGCCGACAACATAATCAAGGGCATTGTCGATCTGGTCCAGGCTTTTCAGAAAGATGGCAACGAAGCACAGTTCGGTATCGCCGGGGTGGGCATTGCCACGGCCGGGATTGTAGATTGCAATACAGGCGAGATTCTTGGCTCGACCGGCAACTTGCCTGGATGGAGCGGCACCTCGCTCAAAAAAGTGATTGAAAGCCAAATTTTACTGCCAGTACACGTGGACAACGACGCCAATGCTGCGGCCTACGGCGAAGCCAGCGCCCGCGGTCTGATGCATTCAAACTGCGTCGTGGCTGTCACTCTGGGAACCGGCATAGGCGGCGGCTTGGTCATAAACGGCAAAATGTTTAGAGGCGCCCACTGGGCTGGGGGCGAGATTGGCCACCTCAGACTGAACCTAGGCAATAAGCGACTTTGTACCTGCGGACTGTTTGACTGTTGGGAGGCTTACGGCTCAGGACGCGGACTAGCCGCCACTGGAAGAGACATATTGAGCGGATTGAGTGCAGAACAAACGCCGCTCGCCAAAGACATTGAAGGCTTGACCACCCATGCCATAGTGGAAGCCGCTAGAAATGGAGACATTGTCGGTAAGCGTATCCTTAATATGTGGCACGAACATGTGGCTGCCGGCATAGCCAGTCTTGCCCATATTCTCGATCCTGATCTATTTGTCGTAACCGGCGGACTAGCCGATTGCGTCGATTTCGTCCTTCTGCAAGAGATGGTCGTAGATCGCGTATTGCCTCGTATCGGCGAAAAGATGACCATACACAAGTCGGAACTAGAAGGACTAGCCGGTATTATCGGCGCAGCCCAACTGGTCTTGGATAATCTACTTGACAGAATTGCTGTCTAAAAAATAGCTTTCTAGAATATTGCTGTCTAGCCAGAAAGCGCCTTTATCTATCTGCTTTCGATTGTATAGGTCAGTTTCTCTTCAGTATCGGGACTAACTTTCACCAAGAACTCGAAAGTGTGAGAATCTTTCTTGGTGTAGGGCAGACTAGACTTGAGTATTTTCCAGTCTCCATAAGAATGCTCGACCACCGTGACAGTGACCGGTTCTTTCTTGTGATTGCGGATGCTGATGCTAAAGCTCTGACGCTGCACACGTTCGCTCACCTGCTCTTGGCTTGTCTGTATGCGATTGCAAGCTATGTCGAAAGCATCACCAATATAAACCCTTACCTTCTCATCTTTGGGAGTATGGTCTATTTGATCTTCACCGACAAATTGCATGGCCCCGTCTTGATCTTTCTTATAGACCCGGACCTTTCCTTTTGGTAGGGGCATGCCAAGATTATTTTCTTTGGAATTGTTCACTTCCAGTTTGACATTGACCTTTATTTTCTCGCTGCCGTCTTCACCATACTCGGTGGCACGGCCGCTTTCCATGACATAAAGCTTCTTCACCGGCACAGCCGAAGCATTGAAGAGTGTCAGTTGCTTGGTCTCATTGTCACGCACATCGGTGCGTCCCTTCAAACTGTAGAGATGATACTCAGCAAAAGTTTGCTCATTAAACTGAGGGGCAGCGGCATCTGCCGCCATCTCAGCCATCATCGGAGCAGCAGGAGCCGGAGGCTGAGCATTGGCAATCTTATGAACATCACCGGCCATGAGCTTGAGAGAAGCATCTTTATAGGTAGCACCAGACTTATTGTCTATGGTCACCCAACTGGTCAAATCACAAGCACTATCATCGCTATTAGCCACAGCTACATAATCACATTTCCAATTTAGTCCCTGAGCTTGATAGCTGATTTCACTTTCATGACTACCGGCTTTATCACATTCCAACTTCCAAAGCAAAGAAGGCTTAGAAACTAGACCTTCCGGCAACTCTGCCAGTTCTAATTCACCTGAGGGACCAACCACTATTCCGCTGCTTGTTTTGAGAACCACAGACTGCGAGCGCTGGGAAAGATTGCCGTCGCTATCGGCAACGGTCACAGCCGGGCTAGAAAGTAGAGTCCCGGTAAGCTCACGCACGGCCCCACCGGAAAGAAACTGCCTGAACTTGACCGTCTTACCCAGCGAACGCGAGAGAATAGTGACATTATCCATAAGATCGTACTGATAATTCTGTTCTCTCACACTAACAGCGTTTGGTGCAGTCAAGGAAGAGAAGCTCACCGACGTAGGATCTATAGCAGCCGCAACATCTTCAAATCGAACATAGTTTATGCCGTCTTTGAGCTTAATATCACGACGATCCTTAATGAGTCCGAAATTCTGATTATAGATGGTGATGGCTACGTCTTTAGATGGCGAGACATCCTGAGCAAAGGCGGGAAAAGATACCGCAAGCAATGCAAGAAGGGGCAAGACCGAGTGCTTCATTCTCTTCATTTGGTTATCCTCTAAATATGCTTGGGTCTATATTTCATTGCTCAAACTAATGCTTGATCTCAAGATCGTATGTCACTTTACTTTCACCATTCGCCGGCACTTTGACGGCAAACTCAATGGTATGACTGTCTTTCTTGGTGAAGGGTTGGCTGCTATTCACCACTTTCCAGTCACCATAGGCGTGCTCTATGACAGTGACTGTTACTTCTTTCTCTTTATGGTTGCGCAATGAAATCTCAAAACTCTGCTTGAGCAGCCGCTGCGAAATTTGCTGATAATTCGTTTGTTTGCGTTCGCCGACAATGTCAAATGCATCGCCTATATAAAGGCGAACTTTCTCATCTTTGGGAGTATGGTCGATAAGATCTTCGCCGACAAATTGCATGGCGCCATCCTGATCTTTCTTATAGACCCTCACCTTCCCCTTAGGCATCGGCATACCAAGATTATTGCCCTGTGTATTGGCAATTTCCAACTTCACATTGACTTTCTGACTGTTCGCTTGCCCATAATGATTGACCGAACCAGATTCAAAAACAAAAAGCTTTTTCACTGGTACCGAAGCAGCATTAAAAAGAGTCAGTTGCTTAGTTTCATTATTGTTTAGGTCAGTGCGACCAGCCAAACTATAAAGATGATATTCGGCAAAACTTTGTTCGGTAAACTGCGGCGCCGCTGCCCCTGCCATAGCCGACTTCATAAGAGCATAGCCTCTAGGCATGGGTGCCTGAGTCACTCTGTGCACATCGCCCGCCATTAGTTTGAGAGCCGCCTGCTTAAAGCTTGCTCCAGACTTATTATCGAGAGTGACCCAGCTAGTCAGATCGCAAGCCGTATCATCACTATTGGCCACAGCCACATAGTCGCATTTCCAATTCATGCCTTGGGTTTGATAGCTAATTTCAGCCCGATGCTCTCCCCCCTTATCGGCTTGTAACTTCCACAGCAATGACGGCTTCGCTACAAGACCACTGGGCAGTTCAGCCAGCTCCACTTCGCCGTTTGCACCTAGAACAATGCCCGAGGGTGTTTTTAGAACTATAGATTGTGATCGCTGAGAGACATTACCATTGCTGTCCGACACCGTAACCAAAGGCGAGTTGAGCAAAGTGCCGCTTACTTCATGCACGCCGCCGCCGGTATATTGCCTAATCTTTATCTCTTTACCTACCGACTTAGAGAGAATAGTCGAGACATCCATAAGATCGTATTGATAATTCTGCTCTCTTACTACCACCGAATTTGGTGCCGTCAAAGAGAGGAAGTTGACAGAAGTAGGATCTATAGCCGCGGCCACATCATCAAATCTAAGATTATTGATGCCCTCTTTGAGCTCGACATTTCTTATGTCTTTGACCAGTCCGAAATTCTGGTTATAGACAGTGATTGCCACACTTTCGCTATCATTGGCCTTAGCTTTCGCATTATCTTTCACCTTATCTTTGGCATCGATTGCAAGTGCCGACATCTGCATAAGCGGTATCAGACTAAAGGCTAGAAAAGCACTGGTGCTGAATCTCATTTAACTGCTCCTA
The DNA here is from genome assembly GCA_019745415.1 of Candidatus Obscuribacterales bacterium. Lineage (GTDB taxonomy): Bacteria > Cyanobacteriota > Vampirovibrionia > Obscuribacterales > Obscuribacteraceae > Obscuribacter. The sequence goes on from JAIETF010000070.1 coordinate 4,226, forward strand.
TTTTGGTTTGCTTAGCTTAGTTCTTGAGTATGCGGTCAAAGAAATTGAGGGCAAGGTCGATATTGGCGCCTTTTTCAATATCGTGCCCGGCACCATCGAGAGGTACAAATTGCACCGGCGCTTGCCTCTGTGATAGCGCCGCTGCAAATTTCTCGCTCTGACTAAAGGGCACTATGTTGTCTTTTCTTCCGTGCACAATCAAAATACTGGGACAAAGACCAGAGACATAAGACATTGGACTGGCTTGATCAGCCAGAGCTTTCTTATTGGCAGCTTGTCCGCCTAGAAAGAGACTCAAAGAAGCCATTGGTGAACTGGTATCCCAAGCTTGACCGGGAATCGTTTCGGTGGCCAGAGCGTAAAGATCGGTGGGACCGCAAAAGTCACAGACAGCCTTAACGTCTCGGTTATATGTTTTATCGCCGCCGCCTATGTCAAGCGAACCGACTTTAGCCGAGGTCCCCATCAGAGCAACCAGATGCCCTCCGGCAGAAGTGCCCCAAAGCCCTATACGGTTCGCGTCGATAGCGAATTTAGTAGCATTAGCCTTGATATAACGCAAAGCAGTGTTCAAATCTTCCATCTGAGCGGGAAATATTCCTTCTTGTGCAAGACGGTAATTGAGTGTGGCAACTGCATATCCCCTCTTCACGGCAGTTCCCAGCCAAGTCGGTCTGGCAGCCGGCCTATTGGTCCAACCGCCGCCATGCACATATATAATGAGCGGGAAATTGCTGCCGTTCTCCGGAGTGTAGAGACTCATCTGATGGGCAATATCCAGCTTGCCAGGTTCATAGCTGAAATTCTCCAAGCGTTTCATTTTGACGCCGTTCAAGCGAGTTAGAACCTGAGCCGGCAGACGATCCTTGATTGACTCGGGCAGACGAGCATTAACCTTGTCAAGCAAAGCCTGTGTATTGCCGATATTTAGGTTGCCACCTTGTTTAGACACCTGTCTATCGATCTCTTTCTTGATTTTTTCCTGCAAATTATCAGGTACTTTGCCTTTCAGTTTACTGAACACAGAGCCGGCCGCCCGGTCAAGCAGGGCATCAAGCCCCGAAGTGTTTCCCGAAGCATTACCCGCAGCATTGTTAACAGAGCTCTGAGACTTTGCCGGCAGTACCGAAAACAAAGTTGCCAAAACCAAAAGTGAAAGCAAAACCGGCTTTCTCAAAGACGGCAACGCAGACTGAAAAACCATTGAAAATACCCCGGAGCAATATTTCGACCCACAAGTGAAGGTATATTCTACGAGCCTTGACAAGCGATTGGCTTATATTTACAAAAACGCTGATTTGAGTACAATCCTTAAGGATGGGAAAGAAATGATGAAAGCAGAAAAGACCAGTCTTCTATTGATTGCTCTTGCCCTTTGGCAAGTAAACAAAATGCCGCCGACTGAAGCAGCAAAAAGAGAAACAAGCAATCAACGCATTCATCAGAGCAAGACACTCGCTGATTGGAATTTCCTATCAAAGTATGCCGGTCGCTCTACAAACGAACTTTTGCGCGACAAAAATTTTGTCTCTTTGTTGAAAGCAATTGCCCCTGTCCGCAATAATCTTGTCGAATCTGGCTCTAGCCTAATAGATAGCACATTCGACAGAATGGGAGGACCACCTGATTCTATCAAGCTGGTAGAAAACCGTTATGCAATAGTTTCGGCCTCGATGAATAATTTTGCCCCGGCCAAATGTTTATTGCTTTGCGACTTAGTCGGCAAGAAAGGACTGATAGCTCTCACTGACGGCGAAGAATGGCCGTCTCTATATCTGATCTCAAAGCAGTATGACGCCCTTAGCGATTGCCCACCACTCTTCCAATCTGAATTGACCGATTGGCTCAATCGAGAGCGGGTGCCGCTTTTGAGCAGGGTCTATGTCTCTAAGAAGGGCATCGGTAAGCGAGAAGAGTTCGATAAACTAAACTCACTTTCAAAGCTGATTGAAAAACAAGCCGATTACAAACTTTATGAAAGACGTGCTGATTTACTAGCTGAGAGCGGACGTTTGCGCGAGTCAATTAAGGACTATGACAAAGTAATTGAACTCTGTCCAGCCGACAATAAATTGACCATCAGTCGCGCCTATGCCGCCAGAGCCACAGCACTAAAATCTGACAACAAATTACAAGAAGCTCTTAGCGATCTCGACCAGGCGATCAAACTCAATCCATGTTCTTATGAAGCCGCTTCTTACTTTGCGCGAAGAGCCATGATCTATGAACTGCTCAATGATACCGAAAGAGCTCATAGCGACTTCGATGCAGCAATCAAAGCGAACAAAGGATATCCGGGTTATCTGCAGAGAGCCCTATTTTTTCACCGTCTCAATCAAAACGATAAGGCTATGGCAGACTTAAATGAAGAGCTGAAGAGATGCGGCTCATATCTAAAGCCGAAGGTACTGCGAACCAAAGCTGAGATTCTTGTTTGTCAAGACAAATTAAGCGAAGGTCTGCAAGCCATAGATCAAGCCATCAAGCTAGAACCGTCATCGAAAGAAGCAATCATGCTTGAAAAACAAATCAAGAAAAGGCTTAACTCTAAATAGTGATAGCCCTTCTGAGCTTACCGGCGATATCGACATCCATCTCGTGACCGCCCTTGATGCTTATAAAGCGAGCCTTGATACGCATCGGATTGACTCCTACTAAGGCTAGGTCTCCGATTAAATCAAGCAGTTTATGACGCACTGGTTCATCCGGATGCTTGAGAGGCATTGTGAATCCGTCTTCCGTCAAACTGACCACATCTTTATCGAGACCCAGCATCTTATGCTCTTGCAACATTCCAAAGGTGCGGTTTTCATAAATGTCTTTGATATCTTTGCTACTGTCCCAACTCTGCCATTTCTGACCGATGAGCGGATGCTTCCAATCCATCAGGTAAGTGACTGAAAACTTCTCAGCCGGAATGGCAATTAGACTTCTATCGCCTCTCTCTACAGTAATGGTCTCTTTCAATTCCAGATCAGCTGAGACAGCACTCCGGGCGATACCACTTGCTTCAAAGAGACGAATCCAAAATTCAGAACTTCCGTCTCCCAGAGGCATCTCGGGCCCATCTACATAAACGTAGGCATCATCAAGACCCCAAAGCACAGCCGCGCAGAGAAAATGCTCGACTATACAGAGCCTGATGCGATCGACACCAAGCACGACATTGCGCAAAGTATTCACAACCATGTCAGCTCGAGCCGGAACTTTGACCACATCCCCCTGACCATCGGGCAAGAGAAAAACTATGCCGGTGCCTTTAGCAGCGCCGAAAATCTCGACCAGAACTTCCTGCTTGGAGGTCAGACCAGGTCCCTTAAAAGTAGCCAGTCTGTCTCCAAGGTCAAGCTTCTTTCTCAAATCTTCGGCGACTGCCATGACAATTTCTCCGCTTACTCACGCATCCAACAATGTTACTTACTTAGTCGCCACTTGCTTCTCTAAAATCTGCTGTTCAAGCAAGGCCAAACGCTTTTTCAGGTCTTTCACATCATCAAGAACTCTGGGCATGCGCTTCACTGCCGCCACCTGACCAAAGAAATCACGGGCGTTCACAGCCGGCACACCGGCATGTATCTCACCAGATGCAATGTCGCGCATAGCGCCGGAGCCACCCACTAGAACTGCATCGGATGACATGGTGACATGATCCGAAAGGCTTGAGCTTCCTGCCACTACCGAGCGGTCGCCGATATTGCAAGAACCACCAATGGCGGCATTACCGATAATCATCACTTCCCGACCAATACGATTATTGTGAGCCACCATCACCAAGTTATCGATCTTGGTTCCGGCTCCAACTACAGTGGAGCCCATAGTGGCTCTATCAATAGTGGCATAAGAACCAATTTCGACATCATCGTCGAGTACCACATTGCCAATCTGAGGAATCTTCAATAGTGGATTCGGCTCTGTGGAAAGATTCTTCTCTCCGCGCTTGCTTTTCTCGAGGTTCGACTCATTGGCGGTGACATAACCAAAGCCGTCGGCGCCAATGCCGGCACCTTGCTGCAAGATCACTCGATTGCCGATCTTGCAGTAATCGGCGATGAGACAAGCCGGATGAAGGAGGCAGTCTTCGCCGATGGTCACTTCACCACCGATAACAGTATGCGACATGATAATGGTGCGAGCGCCCACTTTAGATTTGGGTCCGATGACGACATAAGGACCAATCGCCGCGCTTTCAGAAACCTCGGCACTCTCGTCGATCACGGCTGTGGGATGAATGCCGACCGGGGGTGTATAGCGCTTTGGTTGCAGGGCAGTGAGCACTCTTTGAATAGCTAGATTTGGTCTATCTACTAGCACCATATTACGATCAGGATGCATTTTCTCGGCACCTGTGGGAGCAATGATGGCTTTGGCTTTGCAACTGCCCAAGTCTTTGATCAATTTCTCGTCATAGACAAAGGCAAGATCGTCTTCACCTGCGTGCAGCGGTGAAGGCGAAACAGTCGAAACTGTCACACTTCCATCACCATGCACGCGTCCGCCGATAAGCTGAGCGATCATGGCTATGGGCATTTCCTGGGGCAGTCGCATAAGACCTCCTGAATTTCAGATTTAAGAAAAAGGACTCACGCGAACGCAAGCCCTTTCGTTGATTTAAACCAGATACTGGTTATTTGCTTGCGGGGGTAGCAGCCGGAGCGGTGCTGACTTGAGCCAGACGCTTGACTACACCTTCGGTGATGTCGGTTCCGCCAAGCAGAACAGCACCCTTCATGAACACTGTATCGAGCTTACGGCTTTCAGCTTCAGCCTTGATGGCCGAATCGATGTCGGTCTCAAGTGAAGTTTCGAGCGATTGAGCACGGGTTTGAGCCTTTTTGTACTCTTCGTCGATTCTGCTCTGCAGTTTCTTCTGCAAACCTTCCAGTTCAGCCTGGGGCTTTTTGGCTAGCTTGGCTTCTTCGTATTGTTTATTCGATTCTTCCAAGAGCTTTCTGACAGAATCTTCGACTCTCTTAAGTTCATCAGCGGCTTTCTGAGCTTTCGAAAAGCTAGTGATGACTTTTTCACGATCGACTACGCCTATAGCCGATTTAGAAGCATTTTGAGCCATGGCAGGCATTGCCAAGAAGGCGAGAGCCAAGGCGGAAGCAAAACTTTTCTGAACGTATTGCATTCTTCTCTCCAAAGAACTAATCAAAACACACAACTGCGTCTTGCGGCAGTTTACACCATTTGCAAAGCTCGCTGCCTGAAATCCAGACAAGCTATTTAAAACTTCTCACCAAAGCCTATAGTCAGCCTCGGAACATTGCGACCAAGAACCGAAGAAATAATCGGTAGACCATAATCAATACGGACCAGACCAACCATGGGCATATTAACACGCAAGCCCAGTCCAACTGAGGCACCCATGCTATTGCGCGAAAGCAAACTATTGGTTATGCCGTTACCCATAACTTGTCCAAAATCGGCAAAGGCAACAGCCTTGACGTTCTTCTTAACAGCTCTGAAGACGGCGTTGGTTTCAGGCAGCGGAATCTTGGAGCGAACTTCAGCAGTAGCCATGAGCATTCCCGCTCCTGTGCCCAGATCCGAGAAGGCACGATAGCCGCGCACACCATTCCAGCCACCTAAACGATACTGAGCAAACTGAGGCAGACCCCCGACAGATGTACCACCTTGGGCATTGAGAGCAAGAGTGACACCCTTGCCGAGCGATTTGTAAGTGGATGCACTAGCGCCAGCTTTGAGAAAGCCGCCCGAAAAACCGGCGGAAGGACTAGCCGAAAGCTTGATGAAACTACCTTTGCTGGCATCGATGGCGCTATCTCTAGTATCTCTTGTTATGGAAGGATTGACGGTAAGATAGGCTCCACCCTTGAGCTGGTTATTGCGATATTGCTCGGCCAACTGCCCAGCCTGAAGAGAGTTGGCAGCCAAACCTGTTTCTAGAGCACGACTGGTCATACTGGTGAGAATACTTTGGTTCTCGGCAATATTAGCCATATTGCGCAGAGTAGTTTGCTCACCAATCAAGCCTAAATTAGCCGACCAAGCACCTTTGAGAGGCTTGCTGAAAACCACGCTGGCACCAAGGGTGCGCTGCATAGCCTGGTCGATAAACATAGAGCCCATGTTGCGACCAAAGCCGGTCACAGCCATAGATGTATTGGTTCCCCTCAAATTAGGTTCGATAAAGGAAGCTTCTAGATTATAGGTACGACCGGTCGGCATAAATGTGGTACCGGCGTTATTGATTGAGTTACTCATGCTATTGAGAGTGCCTGAACCAATCTGCGAACTCAAACTGATGACTTGACCACGCCCTCTAAAGTTACCGTCCGAAAAGCTCATAGAACCGAAAGGACCAGCCACCGAATCGACGCCACCGCCGACCCCGACCGAAGCAGTGCGTTTCTCGTCAACCTCGATCTTGAGCGTGTATTTGTCTGGATTAGTCGCCGACGGGACAACCGAGCGGCGTATATCTTGGAAATAGCCGTTGCCGTAGAGTTTGCGTAAATCAGCAGTCAGCTGCTTTTCGTTGTAGACCTCGCCGGGTTTGAGTTTGATGGCGTTCTTGATGATAAAGTCTTTAGTCTTCTTATTGCCGCCGATCTCGATACTATCAAGCGAACCCTCCGAAATTTCCAGTTCCACCGAGCCATCGGGATCATCCTTAACCCCGGTCACCTTGGCTAGGACAAAGCCCTTCTCGTGATAGGCCTGCTCCACTTTCTCGATAGCGGCTGAAAGAGCGTTGATGTTCTGCGGCTTACCGAGCTGATCATTGAAGAGCTTGCTTATTTCCTCAGTAGATATCGCCTGGTTGCCCTTGATTGAAAACTGAGTAATCGGTGCATTTTCCTGCACCCGAATTTTGAGCAAAATGCCTGAGCCGGTCAGTTCCGGATTGACCTGCAAAGATTGATCGTCAAAGTGTCCGAGACCATTTATAGCTTTCAGATCTTCCATGACCTGATCGCGGTCGAATTTATCGCCCTTGCGGGTCTTCACCACACTGGTGATATCTTCAGTAGGGATGAGACGATTGCCTTCAATCCTTACTTCATCGACGAGATACTGCCCTTCAGCCTGGGCTGGCAAAGCAAAACTGAGCGAGCTGTGCACCGCTAGTAGTATCAAAAGCAGACCAGTCCTCTGCCCTGCTTTTGCCTGTTTCAATTTTGTTTTGCCGTTGATAAACAAATCAAAGCTCGATAGATGCGAACCCGTCAATTTTAGCACGACGAAGGAGCATGCCAAGATGTTTCTTGAAGGGATGCAACCTTAGCTGAAATTTATAAAAGGGAGCTGTCTTCAGACAACTCCCTTTCATCACGTTAATTGAGACTAATCAGTTGGCTAAGCATTAATTCAAGAGCTATTCCTGATTTTCGAACCAACCTACGGCGATGGGGTCGAGGTTGATATTGATCTGCTTTACTTCGGTGTAGGCCTCGAGCCCGAAAGTGCCCAGTTCACGACCCCAACCGCTTTGCTTGTAGCCGCCCCAGGGACATTCGGTATAGGTATTGTGATAGGCATTCACCCAAGTGATACCGGCTCGCAACTGCTTAACCACTTTATGAGCGCGGGTGATATCTTTGGTGAAAACCGCACCAGCAAGACCATAGTCTGAATCGTTAGCCAGTTCGACAGCCTCTTCTTCGCTCTTGAACTTTTGCACCACAACCACCGGCCCGAATATTTCTTCCTGCACGATACGCATATTGGACTTTACGTCTTTGAAGATAGTCGGGCTGACATAAAAGCCTTCGCCAAACTTATCGCCTTTCAGCCTTTCGCCGCCGGTAACCAGTTTGGCGCCTTCTTTCTTGCCCACTTCGATATATTCGAGCACCCGCTTCATCTGGCTTTCAGAAACCAAAGGACCCATCTCGGTGTCATCTTCCAAACCAGGACCAACTCTAATCTTTTGTGCTCTTTCCGCCATTTTCTTGACGAAGCTTTCATAGATTGAATCTTCAACAATCATGCGCGAACCGGCTGAGCAAACTTGACCCGAATTGCAATAGATGGCAAAGAGGGCATAATCGACCGCCACATCAAGATCGAAATCAGAGAAGACAATCATAGGCGACTTACCACCCAACTCTAAGGTAACTTTCTTGAGATTACCGAGAGCTGCTGCCGCTATCAGTTTGCCAGTTTTGACACTGCCGGTGAAGGCAATTTTGTCGACCAATTTAGACTCGGCAATTGGCTGACCAACTTTGGGACCATCGCCCAGAACAATATTGACGACGCCTTCGGGCAGACCGGCTTGTTGCAAAAGCTCAGCCAAACGCACTACGGTCAAAGGTGTAAACTCGGAGGGCTTGAGCACGCAGGTATTGCCGGCGGCGAGGCAGGGAGCAAGCTTCCACGCTGCCATAAGAAGCGGATAATTCCAGGGAATGATCTGTCCGCAAACACCTATCGGCTCACGCACAATACTTGTCACAGAAGGAGCCGGCACATCAACAGTGGTGCCGGTAGGTTTGGTGATCAAGCCGGCATAATAGCGGAAGCAGTTTGCACTATCAGCGATATCATAGCTGGTTTCACGCAGGGGCTTGCCGCCGTTCAAAGTTTCGAGTTCAGCCAGTTCTTCTGCATTAGCATCAATAAGATCAGCTATTTTGAAGAGTGTCTGCGCTCTTTCAAAAGCAGTAAGGCGCGGCCAAGGACCTTTATCAAAAGCACGACGAGCGGCTTTGATTGCCTCCTCAACCTGACCAGGGGAAGCCTCAGCCACCTTAGTCAAAACTTTTCCATTAGCTGGATTGACAAGGGAGCGCTCGCTATCACCGTCCTGGAACTTGCCGTCGATGAATAACTGCCATTTGCGATCAACCTTGACTTTGGGCGCCGTAAGGGTCTGAGCCATGACCTACCTCACTAGAACTTGCTAATATGTGATCTTGATTTGGAAATTCTCACCCGCCGTTCAGGCGCATGTTTAAGCCCAGAGGTGCCCCGATAGAGGCATTTGGACCGTGCTTAGAAATTTCCCAAGAGTGCGGCAATCATAGCATTTATGCAACAATTATTTAGATTCCCCAAAAAATTAACAGCTTTAGATAATGGCAACCGCAACCAAACCAAAGAGAAACTATCCAGGCACTTTCATAACCCTGGAAGGCCCGGAAGGCGCTGGAAAAACCACCCAAGTCAAGCTGCTTTCACAAAAGCTTGACTCTCTTGGGATTGCCCATGTCATTACCAGAGATCCCGGCGGCACTCCGTTGGGCAAACAAATTCGCCGTATACTTCTCACACCGGGCGGCACAGTCTCGCCCATGGCTGAACTCTTGCTTTACCAGGCAGATCGAGCCCAGCATGTCGATGAACTAATTATGCCGGCACTTATGGAAGGCAAGTTAGTCATTTGCGATCGCTTCATCGATTCCACTGTGGCATATCAGGGTTATGGCCGCGGTATTGATATGGAGATAATCAAAACTCTCAACCAGATGTCTACCGGCGGTCTGCTTCCAGAGTTGACTATTCTGTTCGACCTGGAAAGCGAGAAAGGTCTAGGAAGATTACACCCAGGCGGACACGACCGCTTGGAGAGAGAAGCCATCGAGTTTCACCATAAAGTTAGACAAGGTTATCTCAAGCTCGCGGAAGAAGAACCGCAGAGATTCTCGATCATTGACGCGACAAAGGCGCTTTCGGCTGTGCAAGAAGACCTACGCCGCATCATAATTGAACACTTTGCCGACCGCTTTTCTATTGTTTGACGCGCTGTGCAATCTCATTTGAAAGATTGTCTAGATCGCGCCTGATCTCGTTTTCATAGTCGCTATCCAGAGTTCCACCTTGGGCAATGCGATAACTGCGCTCTTTTTTCTGAATGTCGGTGGCTCTTCTTTTCAAATGCTCATAATCGCCATCGCTTATTTTGCTGTCTTTTTTTGCATCTTCTAGAAATTTAAAAGTATCGCTGAACTGCACCGATACCGGCGGTTGCTTAGCCACAGGCTGTTCTTGCGAATTGGGGGCGACATAAATCGTATTGACCAAGCCCTGACCAAAGCCGCTAAAACCAGGATAGTAGGGATAATAATAACCGCTGGGTGCTCTCCACATATTGCAATTGACATTGCCCAAGCGAAAGGAAAAATTAGCACCGCCCATGGGCACTGGCGCGCCGATATTGCCCGCAAACAGGGGATTGATGGTGCCGTACATGCCCGTATTTGTGCCTGGAATGGCACTGGGAAGCAGTCCTGTGCCCATGCCCGGATAAACTCCGGGATAGAGTCCGGGATAAGTGCCCGGATAAGCTCCTGGATATGCCCCCGGATAATAGCCGGGATAAGTGCCAGGCATAAAAGTAGCGCCGGGAACCTGTTGGGTCGGAGCCCAGCCGCTATAGGGGCTGCCGAGAGTAGATTGAGCCTGTGCCGGCAAATTAAAAGCCATGCAAAAAGCTGCTAAACCAATACCAGAGATACCGCTAAATAATGCCTCTTTCAAAGAAAACGGTGGCAATTTTCTCTTTCTATTTTTGAACATAAGAGCCTTCCTCAATGTATTAGAACGGCTGCGGGGCTGAAATCTACCTAAATCTACTGAAATCTGCCTGATTTTAGTCTAGCTCTACTCAGGAGACTCTTCCAAATTGCTCTCATTTTTGACTTTGACTGTGAACTGATAGTTTGTCTCTTCACCGATCATATGGGCGCTGATTAGGCTCCAGAGAGAAAGGAAGCCAAGTGAATTGATGTTATAAACCCCCACCGGAGGCAAAGTATGGCTGACACAAAGTGTGATCAGCCCGGGTAATGAGGCGATGCCGCAAACCGTGCCTAGCTTACGAGCAACAACCAAGAAAGGTTTGGATAGTCTGTGGCGCATGGAGCCCATGACAAGCCCGGTCACAAGCAAGACCAAAGCAATTGCTAGACCATGCACAGCCAGGTCGAAAATAATATGGCAGATGATGCTGATGGCCGCACTTTGCACTTGGGCAACCACTTCACTAAAGCTAAAGTTGTCGAAGGCTTTTTCCATATTCTCACCGTCTCTTTGAAAGACTATCTTACCTGTGTTTTAGCGCTTTCCTTGAGAATTTTGCCTAAATTCGTATAAGCTTCAGCGCATTCAGAGTTACATTCAATGGCTTTCTTCCACTCAGCCACGGCTTGCTCTTTCTTGCCGAGCTTCATGTAAGCCAAACCTAAATTGTTATGGGCACTGGCGTCTCGAGGTGCATAGCGCAAACACTCTAGATAAGCTTCTACAGCTTGCTCAATCAGCCCAGACTGATAAAGCGCCACACCAATATTGTAATGCGCTTCCGGATAATCAGCCTTTAGACTCAAGGCTTGTTTCCAAACATTGACCGCCTCGTCGTAGCGCTTCAGTTCATATAAAGCAATGCCCAAATTATTGCGAGCTTGGGGATAAGCCGGATCTATCTTGAGAGCCCGCTCTAGAACATAAATGGACTCGGGCACCTGTTTCTCCTGCCAGAGCACCACACCAAGGCAATTGAGCGAATCGGTATCATCCGGATTCTTCTCTAATAATTCATTGAGAATGACTCTAGCCTCTTCATAACGACCTAAACCATCGAGACATTTGGCCTGACGCAGCTTCAAATCTTGGCTGAATTTTAGACCAGCCCCGATGCAGAGCTTTTCGGCAGTTCTATATTCAACCAAAGCCTGATCAAATCTCTTCACTCGCCTAAGACAATCGCCAAGATCAAAATGCAAATCACCCAGAAGGGTGCCGTCATTGGCTGCGGTGGAAGCTTTAAAGGTTTCGATTGCTTGCTGATAGGCTGCTACAGCACTTTCGTCATCACCCTTGAGCGAAAGCACATGCCCGAGCTTTCGATAAGCCTCAACACTGGGTTCCAAGCGTATTGCCCGGTAAAGATTGCTGAGAGCGTCGTCATATTTACCTAAAGCTATCTGGCAAGCAGCCATATTGCATATAGAAACAGCATTGCCGCCCGGTCGTCTTTCCAGTTCTCTGAGTGCGTCCACCTGATTGCCCTTCAAACGAAGCACACAGGCTAAATTATTGGAAGCAGAAAGGTTTCCCGGTTCTCTGCGCAGCACTTCTTTCAGCTTTATTTCAGCCGCATCAAGACGACCGCCATTGATGTCTTGAGAAGCAGACTCGAAAATATCGCGACTTGAGACAGTATCAAGGTTAAGATCGCTGTAAGAAACTTTTGAGTCTGACACTGGGACGGTTAATTCAAATCCAGAAACGTCTGCACTAGGCGGAGTATTGCTATCCGGCTCGGCGGCCCATGCCGGAGAAGCAAAATCGATTGCCAGAACAATGCCGGCAAGCAGAAGGATTCTGGCGCCATAAAGCGCTCTTAATCTGGTTCTAGACATGACCTATATACTACTCTCCTTTCTATAATTAAGACAGGAGGTGGGTAATGGCCAAAATTACAATTGAAAGCAGTCATTTGATCAAGCTATTAATGGGCACAGCGGTATTTTCTTTTGCCCTAGGGACTACATTTTCAGTGGCTCAATCACAAGAGACCTTTTTAGGCTCGGAGAAATTCGACAGAGCCCAAACAATGCTCCTCAATCTTTCACACGGCAAAGGTTCGGCCGGCTATTTTCTTTTAGAGTCGGAACGCATGCAGAAAGAAATCACCCACAACCTGGAGAGAGCTCTCAGTCAGATAGTGCAGGTGGAAAAAACCTATGCCAAGTCTAAAGGCAAGCCCGACCAGAAATATCTAGACGCCAGCCAACTGCAACTAGTTAACGCCAGACAACGTTCTGAAGAGCTGACCGAATACATTTCAACCACATTTAGACAGATGAAACGCTCAGTCAAAGAGACTTTGCTTAAGCCCTAGAGACTTTGGTTAAGCGCTAGAGACTTTGGTTAAGCGCTAGAGACTGTGCTTCATCTCTAGAAACTGTGCTCAAATATAGAAAAACTTGGCTCCGACTGGATTCGAACCAGTAACCAGGCGATTATGAGTCGCACGCTCCACCGTTGAGCTACGGAGCCGTAGGAATTATTGTAACCTCTATTTAGCTTCCTGCAGCGTCATATGTTTTTCAATGAAGTCGGTAGTTACATCACCGGCGGCAAAAACAGGATGGGCGAGCACTTCTTGATGGAAAGGTATAGTCGTCTTGATACCGGTCACGGCATATTCATCAAGAGCCCTTTGCATGCGCTCGATTGCCTCTTGACGATTACGCCCCCAGGCAATCAATTTGCTCACCAAAGAATCGTAGTAGGGCGGAATAACATAACCGGGATAGCAGTGGCTATCGACCCGAACACCAGGTCCACCCGGAGCTATATAGGCATCCACCCGACCAGGAGAAGGTAGGAAGTTGCGAGCCGGGTCTTCGGCATTTATGCGGCATTCGATAGCATGGCCCGAGAACTTAACGTCTTCTTGCTTGAGAGAGAGTTTCTCGCCGGCAGCTATACGAATCTGTTCCTTAATCAGGTCGCATCCGGTAATCATTTCGGTGACCGGGTGCTCCACCTGGATACGTGTATTCATTTCCATGAAATAAAAGTCTTGTCCGGCTAGAATGAATTCCACCGTGCCTGCGCCTTCATAGCCTATTTCCTGAGCGGCAGCCACTGCGGCTGCACCCATGCGAGCGCGCAATTCAGGAGTGAGGGCCGGGCTGGGAGATTCTTCAATCAATTTCTGGTGCCGTCTTTGCACCGAGCAATCGCGCTCACCCAGGTGAATACAATTGCCATAGCTGTCAGCCATGATTTGAATTTCAACGTGTCTAATTGGACGCAAATATTTTTCTATATAGACGCCGCCGTCGCCGAATGCAGCAGAAGCTTCGCTGCGAGCCGAGTTAAGAGCATTCTGCAGCTGGCCGGCATCTGAGGCAATGCGCATGCCGCGACCGCCACCACCGGCGGTTGCCTTGATGATGACAGGAAAACCGATTTCCTTGGCTAATTTCTCAGCCTCAGCATCGTCGTTTATCAAGCCGTGGCTGCCTGGTACAACCGGTACACCGGCTCTGCGCATACTTTCACGAGCCGTAGATTTGTCGCCCATCGAACTGATGGCATGAGCACTAGGACCGATAAACTTGATATGATGCACGCCGCAAATTTCGGCAAAGTTTGCTTTCTCAGAGAGAAAACCATAGCCTGGGTGGATAGCGTCTGCACCGGTAACCACGGCAGTAGAAATTATCGCTGGAATATGCAGATAACTGCGCACGCTTTGGGGCGGACCGATGCAATAAGCTTCATCGGCTAGTTTGACGTGCAAAGACTCAGAGTCGGCTTGAGAATAAACCGCCACAGTTCTAATGCCCAATTCACGGCAAGCCCTAATTACTCTCAGGGCAATCTCGCCGCGGTTGGCAATCAGTACCTTTTCAATCATTGTTTAGATTAGCCTTTCGGATCCACTAAGAAGAGTGTTTGACCGTATTCGACAGTGGTACCGTTCTCAGCACAGATTTTGACAATCTTGCCGCTCACTTCGGAAGGCAGATCATTCATGAGCTTCATGGCTTCGATAATGCAGACTGTTTGTCCGACTGAAACGCGGTCACCGACTTTAACAAAGGCAGCAGCTGTGGGCGAGGGCGACTGATAGAAAGTGCCCACCATAGGCGAAGTAATTGCCACTGTGTTGGCGGAGCTGGCTTCTTCAGCCACCGGTTCCGGTTTCTCAACCTTGACTGGAGCAGGCGGTGCAGCCGCAGCCGGCGCCACAGGAGGAGGAGTGCCATCGATTCCACCATTATGGTGAAGAGGAGGCATTGGTCTCATGTCTCTCGGCAGAGGAAATTCGATAGTGCCAGCCAATTGCTTTTCTTTCTTGACTGTTATGCGCTGATCACCGAACTCGATTGTAAGCTCGGTCACATCAGTGGAGCTGACAATACCGAGGAGCTCCTTTATTTGTTGCAAATCTATTTTCACGATTTTTCCCTGAATTGACTCGAAAGCTGAAGCGGTAAGTCTCAATTAGACCCTGGTCAAATATTTACGGCTTCTGGTGTCGACCTTGATTTTGTCGCCCACTTTGACGTGAAAAGGCACAGTGATGGTGGCACCGGATTCAAGGGTGGCTGGTTTGCCACCGCCCGAACTGGTGTCGCCTCTTTCATCAGGAGCAGTTTCGGTAACTTCCAGTTCTACAGTGTTGGGCAATTCCACACCGATGACCCGGTCGTTATAACGAAGGACAGTAATACCTTCGAGACCCTCTTTCATGAATTCGACGGTAGAGCCAATTTGTTGAGCGGTCATGTCCATCTGTTCGAAGTTGACCTGGTCCATCATGGTGTAATTTTCACCACTTCTATAAAGATATTGAAATTCCGATTTCTCAACGTTGGCAGTGGGCAGCTTTTCGCCAGCTCTGAAGGTCTGTTCAAGCACGTTGCCGGTCTCTACATTTTTCAGCTTGGTTCTAACAAATGCCGCACCTTTACCCGGTTTGACATGCATAAATTCAACAACTTGCCATATACCGTTGTTGTATTCGATGGTGACGCCGGTACGAAAATCGTTACTTGAAATCATAACTTCCCAAATTGCTCCAGTATGCTCTGCGCGCGACAACGACAAAATGTAGTCAAGAAGAATCTCGACTTAAGAGGAATGATTCTAACATCCATATAGGAGACCTTTCTTTTATTGCAAACGGTTGCAAACTAATTGTGCCAAAGGTGGAAAGCGCCAAAGTCTGGGCTCGCCACTGATATAATCGGGCTTCCAAGAGAAAGGACAGCTTAATGCTGAGGCTCTTGCAGCGGTCCAGCCAAGAAGATCGAAGGAAAGTTAATGACTAACAGTTTGGACAGTAAAGTGAACAGTAAAGATGATTCTAATAAAAATAGCTCAGCCTATTTGCCGGTTGAGGTAGAGAAGCGCTGGACCGAATATTGGCACGAGAACAAACTCTTCGATTTAGATGTGCATCCTGACAAGCCGCGCTTTTCAATTGCCTTGCCCCCGCCCAACATTACAGGGAATTTACACATGGGCCATGCCCTGAACGGCACTTTGCAAGACGTGCTCATCAGGCTAAAGCGTATGCAGGGATATAACGTGCTCTGGCAACCAGGCACAGACCATGCTGGTATTTCAACCCAGATGGTAGTCGAACGAAAACTGAAGGCCGAAGGCAAAAACAGACATCAATTAGGACGCGAAGCTTTCATTGAAAAGGTCTGGGAGTGGCGCAACCAATACGGCAACCAGATCATGGCGCAGTACAAGAGTCTGGGCGTTTCTTTCGGCTGGGACCGGGTCGCCTTTACAATGGACTCGAGCTATGTCAAAGCCATCTACAAAGCTTTCGTCACCCTCTACAAAGAGGGCTACATCTATAGAGGCAATCGTGTCACCAACTGGTGCCCACGCTGCCTCACTTCGCTTTCAGATCTGGAAGTCGAGCATGAAGAAACCAAAGGGCATCTCTTCTGCATAAAGTACAAGCTGCAAGACGGCAAGGGCGAGCTCACAGTTGCCACCACCAGACCCGAAACTTTGTTTGCCGACGTAGCGGTGGCGGTGCACCCTGAAGACGATCGCTATAAGTCATTCATCGGCAAATCAGTGCTGCTGCCCCTTACCGGCAGAGCCATTCCGGTTATTGCCGATAACTATGTAGAGCGCGATTTTGGAACGGGCTGTCTAAAAATTACGCCTGCCCATGATGCCAATGACTTTGAAGTTGGTCAACGCCACAATCTAGAAAAACCAGTGGTCATCGACCAACACGGCAAACTCATGCAAAGCGATTTGGTGCCCGAATTTTTGCATGGCAAAGAAAGATTTGCCGCTCGCAAAGAAACGGTTGAAGCTTTGAAAGAAGCTGATTTGCTTGCCGAAGAAAGAGAATATGTCAATGGCGTAGGCCATTGCGAACGTTGCAACACAGTTATCGAGCCCCTGCTTTCAGATCAGTGGTATCTGAAAATGAAAGAGCTTGCCGAGCCAGCCATTCAGGTGGTGGAAGAAAACAGAGTGCAGTTCATCCCGGAACGCTATTCTTCCACTTATTTAGATTGGATGCGCAATATCAGAGATTGGTGTATCAGCAGACAACTCTGGTGGGGACACCGCATTCCTATTTGGACCTGCCAGAAATGCGGCACTGTAGACGCCTTTGAAGAAGCACCGGCAAGTTGCGGCAAATGCGGCGCCGGTGACTCCGAGTTGAAGCAAGATGAAGACGTGCTCGACACCTGGTTTTCGTCGGCGCTTTGGCCCTTTGCCACCTTAGGCTGGCCCCAAGATACAAGAGAATTGAAACTCTTCTATCCCACCACTGTGCTTTCCACCGCCCGTGAAATCATCAATCTCTGGGTGGCGAGAATGATTTTCATGTCGATGAAGTTTCTCAAGACCATACCTTTCAAGCATGTCTTGGTGCACCCTGTCATTCAGACAGCAGACGGCAAGCGTATGTCTAAGTCGAAGGGCAACGCTATAGATCCGCTCGATATGATCGCCAAATATGGTGCCGATGCAAACCGCTTCTGGTTCACATCGGTAGGCATTAAGGGCGATCAAGATGTTCGCTTCAGAGAAGAAAAGCTGGACGAGTATAAACGCTTTGCCAACAAACTTTGGAATGCCGGTCGCTTCACCTTGCTGCAACTGGAGGGTTTCGAACCCAAGGGCATCAATACTGAAAAATTGACCTTGGCTGACCGGTGGATCTTGCACCGCTACAATGTCACACTCGATCTGCTAGCTATGTATTTTGCAGACTACGACTTCGACAATGTGGCACGCACAATCCACGAATTTACCTGGGATTGCTTCTGCGATTGGTATCTAGAAATAGCTAAAATTCAACTAGCTAAAGAAGCCAATGGCGGCGAGGGCGGTCAGACTAAAGCAGTATTACATACGGTGTTCGAAGGACTCTTGCGCGCCTTGCACCCAATCATGCCCTTTATCACCGAAGACCTCTGGTCTAGAGTGCCTAAATCAAGCTTCTTCCCGAAAGACTTCCAGTCGATAATGTTCGCTCCCTATCCGCGTCCCGATGAAAATTTCATCGACGATGAATCGGAAGAGAAAATGGAATTTCTCATCAGAGTGATTCGTTCCATTAGAAACATCAGACAGACCTATAACGTGCCGGCTTCAGCCGATGCCGAAGTGATGATCACCTGCCAGGATGAAGACGAAATGCAGACCTTGGCGACAGGCAGTGAATACATCGAAAGGTTGGCCAGGGTCAATCCCCTCGATATTTCGATGGATTGCACACCACCCCAGATGGCAGCCTGCGAAGCAGTCTCTTCCGTGAATATCTATGTACCGCTGGCCAAATTAATTGATGTCGGCAAGACCAAAGATAAACTCAATCAGAGACGCCAGGCTCTTGAAAAAGAAATGGCCAAAGTCAATCAAATCATCGGCAATGCCGACTTCAAGTCGAAAGCTCCCCCCGAAAAGGTAAAGGCAATAGAAAGCCAGAAGGAAGATCTAGACAAACAGTTGGCTTCAATTGATTCGCAACTGGCGGTTCTAGATAAGAGCTAGGGCGCTTTGCCGGTCTAAGCCACTCGAATAATTTTCTATTGATTCAAAACAGCTTCCACTGTTTTGGATTCCATTTGCTGCCCACCCTCGTCAGGCACCCGCCCGCCAAGAAAGATGGCGCCTTCGGGCAATACGATTGCGCTATGACCGACCCGCGCTTCGTGCAGCTGTCCGGCCACAAAGTACTTTTCTGTAACCGGGTCGAAAACTTCCACTGTGCTGACTAAGTCACCGGGAGCTTCATGAGCCAGATTGCCGATACCACCGCTGACCAGAATCTTACCGCTGGGCAGTCGGGTCAAAAGAAAGTCACGTCTGAATAAAGCCATTTTGCCGACAACTTTGATAGTGCCTCTGCGTGCATCAAAAAGTTCGACCTCAAGTGCCGGCGCATTGCCGGTGGTGATACCACCGAGAATCAAAACCCGACTGGCATCTACATTTATCATGCGATGCTCTATCCTGGCTTGATGTAAATTAGGCCCGGGTAAAAGTTCGGAACGGATAAGATTGAAGAGATAGGTCTTTGCAGTCGGTGATTCTGATAGACGATCAAGACGACCAAAAGAACCGCCGCCCAATAAAGTCATCTCCTTACCATAAGCGGCAGCGGCAAAATTCCGCAAAAATGGCATAACTCTGACCACCCGGGCAATGTATTCATCGGCAGCCAGATCATCCATGAGCCAGCTTTCTTCATTGGGACTATACATACCGTTGCCCAGGGACCGACCCGCCAAAACCACCTTAACCACACCGGTATAGGGTTGATCTTTCTCGGTCAGATCGACATCAAGCCCCATTAAATCTTTGGTCTTGAGATCTGAGGCATTGTAGATTTCAGAATAGTAATCGAGTCTCTTCTTTGCCACTACCTGCGGTTTAGAGTCGCTGCAAGCCGATATTGAACAAAGCAAAAAAGCCATGAACGAAAGAGGCAATAGAGCCGAACCGAGCGCTGTCAAGAATCGTCGAATTTTGCCTATACCCTGCCTTAACTAAGAGACCTTTTGCTATTGTATTGCAATGAATAGGCTTAAGAAACTAAAGGTACGCTTCTTTAAATGGTTCTTCCAAGGAATGAACCAGAAAGGGCTTCATGCCAAGCCGGACTCTTGGTGGAAAGTCATGTGCCTGGTCGGCACAGACTATTTTTCATCTATGGGCTTTCAACCTTCAATTTCATTTGCAGCGGCTGGCTACCTAGCACCTTTAGCCACACTCAATTTGATCATCCTAACTCTATTCGGCGCCCTACCGACCTATTTTTTAGTCAGTAAAGAAAGCCCGCACGGACAGGGAAGCTTTGCTATCTTTGAGCGACTTTTGAAAGGCTGGACAGGAAAAACTCTTGTCTTGGTTTTATTAGGTTTTGCCTTCACCGACTTCGTCTTTACTATCACAATGTGCGCCGCCGACGCCACCGCTCACATCGTGGAGAATCCTCTTACCCCGTCAATTTTTCAAAATAGACTGCTTACCACTCTGCTTTTGATCTTGAGTCTCGGCCTCATATTCATAAAGGGTTTTTCTGAAGCAATCAAGGTCTCATTTTTTCTTGTCGCCTTTTATCTGGCGGTCAATACTGTAGTGATAAGCGTATGCCTGAGCAAGTTGCTAAGTTCACCGGTGCATTTCACTGAATGGTTCAACCATCTGCACCAAGAACATGGCTCGTATCTGGAAATGTTCAAGACCGCCGCCTTGGTCTTTCCCCAATTAGCCTTGGGTATGTCAGGCTTTGAGACGGGTGTGGCGGTAATGCCCTTGGTTAAGTCGAATACTCAAGGTACAGCACAAACAAGCAAGTCAAATGAAGACTCTTCATCAGATTCTGCCGACAAATTAGACGCCGAAAAAGAAGAAATTGAAGAAAGCGAAGAAGATCAGGAAGAGAAAGAAAGAGCTTGCCTTCCCGGACGAATCGCCAACACTCGCAAGCTGCTTTTGACAGTGGCCCTGATTATGTCTGTCTTTCTAATGTTAGGCAGCCTCACAACCACCTTACTCATTCCCGCCGAACTTTTTCAGCCCCATGGTAAAGCTGATGGTCGAGCCTTAGCTTACTTAGCCCATCTTTACTTGGGCGAAGGCTTCGGCACCATATACGATATCGCAACCATTCTTATACTCTGGTTTGCCGGAGCCTCGGGCATGGCGGCTCTTCTTAGTCTAGTGCCGCAATATCTGCCCCGTTATGGTATGGCACCCGATTGGGCTAAAGCTAGACGTCCTCTAGTAGTCTTCTTCACCCTGGTTTCTCTCATCGTCACCGTGGCATTCAAAGCCGATGTAGACAAGCAAGCCGGAGCCTTCGCCACTGGTCTTTTGGTGATGATCACCTCAGCGGCTGTAGCAGTGACCACCTTGGTCTGGAAACAAGGTTTATGGAAGCGCTTAGCCTTTTCAGCAATCAGTCTTGTTTTTGTCTACTCGTGCTTTGCAGTCATGTACGATCGCCCTGACGGTCTCATTATTTCACTGCTCTTTATTGCCACTGTCCTTTTCACATCTTTTGTCTCTAGAGCGCTTCGCTCTACCGAATTGCGCATAGGCGATGTAAAACTAAATAGTCGCGCCCTGCGCTTTATAAATGACTCTTGCCAGCAAGACCTGGGCGTTGTGAGAATACTCGCCCATCGACCGGGACCAAGGAGCTATAAAGAAAAAGAGCTGGAGGCAAGAGAAACACACAGCATTCAAGATCCGGAAGGTGACTTCATTTTCTTTGAAGTACAAGTGAAAGACGTTTCCGAATTTATCGACGAGCATCTTGAGGTAAAAGGCAGAACCGTGGACGGCTATAAAGTCTTGCGTGCCGAAAGCCCCTCGGCAGCGAATGCCATAGCGGCGCTTCTTCTTCATATTAGAGATGTGACCGGCAAGGTACCCCATGTCTATTTCGAATGGACCGAAGGAAATCCCTTGTTTTATGTGCTCAAATATATTCTCCTGGGAGAGGGTGAAACAGCATTTCTGACAAGAGAGATACTAAGACAGGCCGAACCGAACAAAGATAAGAGACCCAAAGTTCATGTTGGCTGAGCAATAGAACCACTATGAAAATACTAATAGCCGATAAAGACAATCAAGCGGTAAAGCTGCTTGACCTGATATTGAAAGAACTAAAGTTTGAACCAATCGTCTGCAATAGCGGTGAAGAAGCCTGGCGACGCTTCCAGTCCAATAATTTTCCGCCTGTTTTAATTATCGACCCCAACTTGCCAGATATTAGCGGCTTTGAATTGCTCAAGAGAGTAAGAGAAAGCAAACGCGGTAAAGTCACTTATGTGATTTTTCTTGCACCGCGAGGCCTAAGAGAAAATCTCATTGCCGCCTATAACGCCGGAGTCGACGACTACATAGTCAAACCCTTTTATGCCGAAGAGATGAAGGCGCGTCTGCGCTCAGCCAAAAGATTGGTTACCTTGCAGAGTAATTTGCTGGATAGGAACATCTTATTGGAAGAGATGGTCTATGCCGTCACCCACGACATGCGGACACCGCTCATCGCCATGGAAATGACCGGAAAGCAAGCCCAGGAAGGAATCTACGGCGATCTGCCCGAATCGTACAAGAAGATACTGAAAACCACTGAAGGTTCTTTGAAAGACTTACTTTCAATGGTAGACAATCTTTTGCGGGTAGCACGCTATGAAGCCGGCAAAATCGAAAGGAACACTGAACCGGTGGACCTTCTTAAGGTCTGCCAGGAATGCCTGGATGAACTGCGCCCCATATATGAAAAGAAGGGTCTCAACGTCAGACTCTTGCAAGACACCTTAGAAGTAAAACTGACAATTGTGCGCCAAGATCTGAAGCGAGTCATTTTCAACCTTCTGGATAATGCCATAAAATTCACGCCGGCCCGAGGCTCAATCACTCTTTCAGTGCAAAAAGTGCAAGACAAGGTTATTGTCGGTGTGCAAGACAGTGGTCGGGGAGTACGCGCCGAGGAAGCGAAAGAACTATTCAACCGCTTTGCCAGAGCCAGCGGTGCCAGGCATGCACCGGGCACAGGTCTTGGGCTCTATATGTGCAGACGCATAATTGAAGCCCACGGCGGTATAATTGACTGTATTCCCCGCAAAAGCGAGGGAGAGGGAACCGGTACCACTTTCAGCTTCATGCTGCCGGTACAAAATTGAGAAGAGCAAATTTGAGTAGAGCAGACCTAAGTAGAATAAATCAATGCCCCATCTTCGCGACTTATTTGCTGAAATCAAAAAACGTGGACTGTTCAAAGGGGTCTCTGTTATCTTTGCCCGCACCTTTTTGCACAGAGAAGATTCAAAAGAAAAGATCTCTTCCGCGCGTATGACCAATAACCGCATGCAGGCCTTGGATGGTCAAGGTTATCGCGAATGTTATATGGAAAAGATAAAGGAAGTAGCCCAGAGCGAAGCCTCAAGTTCAGCCAAAGAATACTGGTTTGGTGACGAGAACAAAGAAGGCGACGAGAAGAAAGGCGAAGAAAACAGTCCTTCTTGGGCCCGGCAGATTCCCAATCAAGCCCGCATAACCAGCACCAGAATAAAGGCCTACACCGACAGCCTGGCTAAGCCATCAGATATCGACGCCATCGACGAACCAGATCAGAATTAGATGGAAACTTCGATAGAAGTCCAGGACCAGAAAGACCTAAGAGATTGTCAGGGTAAATACTTTCTCTTATCTCGCCGCCTACTTTTAGAGCAGCTTCTTGAAAAAGCGCCCTACCTCTATGTTGCAAATCTCTGATAAAGGTCACTGATCGTAGAGCTCTGCTCTCTTCTTGTTTGCTTCAGCCAGAGACTTGATCCATTCCTTGTCTTGCTTGCCCCCCATCGTTACGGAGCGAATCGTCTTCTTACTGTCTAGAAGAGCCCTCAGGCGACCCGAAGAAGTTTCACAACTAACTGCCACCACTTTACCAGTACCTCCCTCTCGCTCAACTGTAAACGCCTTCCAATCAGGCATAAAGGGTAGTGGCGTAGAACTAGAATAGGCCTGAATGGAGTGCTCCTCTTTAGTTAGATCTTGTTTCGGAGGATGGGCATCGAAAGAGATTCCTTGAGCGAATGTCAGGGTATCATGGATGCGCTTTTTGAGTGCATCATCGTCGTTAAAAGCGACTCCTAACTCAAAACAAGATCTGTCCAGTTGCCACAAATTCTTGCCGTCTTTGACGGACACTGCATAGCTGGTGGGTGTATTGTTAGTTGTGTCAGCAATCCACATTACTTCTCCAAGTTGAGATTTTGGATAGAGAACTCCTCGCAAACATGAAATTTCTGGTGTATAGCAACCAAACTCGACTGGATCAGGAATTGCTTTCCAAATCACTAAGCGATTGTCCTTCTGACAGAATTCTCGAATACGCTTCTCTGTCCATCGGGCTCTTAAATATTTCTCGATGGGCAGCTTTGCCTTCTGTGGATCATTGATTACCGGTGCTAAGTCTGCTGCTAATTCCTTTAGATCATTTGTAGAAAATGTTTGATTATGGAACGGCTCAAAGCGATCGCTGATTCTGAACCGAAGCCGCTTGCC
This sequence comes from Candidatus Obscuribacterales bacterium, assembly GCA_019745415.1. Classification (GTDB taxonomy): domain Bacteria; phylum Cyanobacteriota; class Vampirovibrionia; order Obscuribacterales; family Obscuribacteraceae; genus Obscuribacter. The sequence goes on from JAIETF010000070.1 coordinate 28,235, forward strand.
ATTGTTGTTCCGATGCGGAGTTGAGAAAGCCCAAACTTGTGTCTTATTCTTTAACGAGCTTACGAATTTTCTCAAGTCTAAGTTCGGTTCCTTTGATAAGCACAGCGTTATGATGTCTCCCTTTTGTATTGGTGTTTCCTTAACTTCCTGTCCGCGTTCACTCCAGAATGGATGGCTAGTTTGCGTTCCCTCGCGAAGAACATACTCTACCTTAACCTGGATATCGAGCTCGGCATCATCAGTTTTGTACTGATGAACAATATGCGGCTTGACGTTCAGGATCTTGAAAGCTAGACACCAGCTGTAAGGAAAGAAAATTGATCCGTCGGGCAGCTTTGTTCTCCAGGTTGGTCTGGTGTTGGACGCATTGCACTCTAACTCCGGCTGTCCACCTCCGGAATGAATGAACAAGAGCAGGAAAGAAATTGCAGATAACTTGGCTAATTTCATCATTCTTCTGTTAAATCTACCTACTCGAAATGTTCGATACTATCCTATTATATGTGGTCTCTTAGCCAACCTAAACATCTTGATGGTCCAGGGACAATGTCCGATGGTGAAGCGGTTTCAATCGGCGACAGTATAGAACATAAAGAATTTGACTTTGGATTGATTTATCGGATCGCTAGATACCATGACCATTTAAGCGCTCTCTTGTGCGTCGTGTTTCCCAATTATTCTCATAATATGCTTTGCTTAGATTTGGTCGTAAAACTACATTCAGGAGAGGAGAGTCCCGGCGGGGGCTCTCCTCGTGCTACACAATGAGGATTATCGGCAACCTGTTAGCTCAAGTCACAACTCAGTTGCTCAGCCAATTTTCGCCAAATCTTTATGTCAAAAGGTTCAAATGCCTGCTTCCTTCTCTGATTGTCACGTTATAAATACTCATACTTTACTAACCAAAGGCTTTCCGCATTGGTTATGCAGGCGTCTTCAACAGTCAGGTCCCTTGGAAAACTGTTTCTAAACTCAACAGAATCCACATAGGAGATATTCTCCGATGTAAAACAACCTCTTGACCGCAAAAGAAAGAGAGCATAGAGTTTTCCGATCCTAGACTCTTTTGTAATTGTATCCAGATAATATTCATCGACATCGGTCAACAAGTCTTCGACTGGCAAACAGGCCTGTTGAGCTAAGCTTTCAGCTGTGATTCTCCCACAATAAGTGTCTGCTGTGATAGCAAGGCTTACGTCCGCTATCTCGTACTTTAGCAAAGACAGAACAGGCGATATCATACTATTGTCCAGAGGAAGCCAATCGAGCTCATTCTGTAGACTCTGGAAAATCTCATCCTTGCACATTTTCGTTGACGACACAGTAATATTCTTACCGATCACCTCTTTCAATTCTTCGTAACGAATCAAACTTAGTGATTCTTCTATCCTCGCCTTCAAATTCAACTGCATTCACCTTTGTCTCTGTATCTTTGTGACGGCTCAACTTCTGGGGGTAAGGTCAAATTGTTTGAGTTTTGCAAAACCACGAAGCACACTCAAGTCAAACTTACCTAAGTGGAGCAATCGGAAGAAATGGCAAGAACTTCTTGAAGAGAAAGTAATTCAAAACTCTGAAACCTTTACAGAACGAATACCAAGGAAAATTGATATCGCTGTGACAAATTTGCATTACTCCAGTCATCAGCAGCAAGTACAAGAAAGACCACAGAAGCAAGAATCCGAACCGCGTAGCGCGCTCATGTCCGCTGCAGTCAACAAGTCGCAGAGACTGCGGAATTTTTTCTACCAGCGACCATCCAGCAAAGTAAGCAATCAGTATCCATACTTCTCCCTCACAGTCTCATAACTAGCCAACTGAAGTCCTGCGAAATCGAATAATCGACAACGGTCACTCGCAAAAAAAACTACAAGAGTCCTTCTTTCATAGCCTTCACAGCCGCCTGAGTACGCCCGGTCACCGAAAGTTTTTCGAGAATATGTTCGACATGAGTGCGCACGGTTGAGATACTGATAATTAGTTTCTCACTGATTTCTTTATTAGAAAACCCTTCCACCATGAGCTTCAATACTTCTTTCTCCCTCTGCGAGAGTGAATCAGAAAGACTTGAACTTGTGCCAGAACCAGAGCCAGAACTAGCACCAGGAACCTTATCTGATTCTTCCTGGGGCTTCCGCTGCATCTCAAAAACAGCGAGCACCTTGGAAGCTATTTTGGGGTCGATCCAGGCAGCCCCCTGACTGACTGAACTAAGAGCAATCTTGATACGCTCCGAAGCACTGTCTTTTAAGCAATAGCCTTGAGCGCCGGCTGAAAGGGCGGCGAAAATTTCATCGTCATTGTCGTGCGATGTAAGCATCACTATGTTAACCGCTGGTAAGGCAATCTTGATTTCACGGGTAGCATCTATGCCGCTTTTATAGGGCAGTCCTATATCCATGACAATCAGATCCGGCTTCAGCTCAAGCGCCATCTGCACGGCTTCTTCGCCATCTTGAGCCTCGCCGACGACCTTGAATTCTCCCTGTCTTTCAATGACCGAGACCAGGCCCTGCCGCATCAAGTCGTTATCTTCAACAATTAACACATTCTTGCTAGTCATTCTAACCATTATAGACCATAGTTTTAATAGGTTTGACAGTCTTAGCCGCCTATGAAAGTATAATCGGCGCATAAGTCAGATCAGCCGTTAAGCCGAAGAAGGCGGCAACTAGAGGTCCTAGGAAGAGGTCAGGAGATGCCCGACTTAAGACAGATGACTGGCAAGACCCATGCCAGAGATGTCTTCAAAGCACTATTCAGTCTCACCAAGGCGATCCTGCAAGTCGTTCTTGTTTTCGGCACTCTTGGCGGTACCGTCGTTTCACTCTTGGTTGTGCAAGAGCTGGTCAAAATTCCAGATCTTAGTTATTTAAAGAACTACAAACCTGTCGATTCAATAGCCATCTATGATAAAGATGATCAGCTAATTGAATCGGTCGATGCTGGTTTGCCGCGCACAGTCATAGCCTATAAAGACTTACCTAGAGTACTGGTACTGGCTCTCATGGCAGCCGAAGACAAACATTTCTTTGAACACCATGGCGTTAGTCCGCAAGGTATTTTGAGAGCAGTGCTAGCTAATGCCAAAGCGATGCAGATGAAAGAGGGCGGCTCAACGATAACCCAACAATTAGCAAAGAATCTCTTCTTTCTAGATGTAAAAAGAACCGGCATTGTCAAAATAGCTGAGATGATCGTCGCTAATCGTCTAGAGGACAAGTTTTCCAAAGAAGAGATATTGTCGCTCTACCTTACCGAGATTTATTTTGGAGAGGGCGCACGCGGAATCGAGCAAGCAGCGCAGACCTACTTTGGTAAATCAGCCAATGCGCTAAACTTGCAAGAGTCGGCATTTCTCGCCGGTATCATTCGCTCACCATCTTATCTTGGGCAAAAGAGCCATCGCAAGGCTGCCATCGAACGACAAAGGCAGGTCTTGCAAGCCATGCAAGAAAGCAATTACATAACCATGGAAGCGATGATGCGGGCGGAGGCAACACCGCTCGAATTCAGAAGAGCCAGGGTTAAGGAGAAAGCCTATCCATTTACCAAGTTTCCATATTTCACATCTTATGTCTTGGAACAGGTGAGAGGCTCCTTCAGCGAACATGCCATAGGTCTCAATGGACTGAAGATTTATACGACCCTAGATCCGGTGGCGCAGACACTGGCAGAGAAAACCTTGGCGCAAGAAATCAGACGCGCCCCTCTTGGTATAGAAGAAGAAGCACTGGTCGCCCTTTCGACTAAAGATAGTGCCATAAGAGCCCTGGTGGGCGGCGCCCATGATTTCTGGCAGAATCAATGGAACTGTGCTGTCAATCCGCATACCGCCGGCTCATCGATCAAACCCTTCATTTATCTGACTGCTTTCATGGCCGGTATCATGACACCGGAGAGCACGGTTCTGGATGCACCTTTTGAAATGGAAGATCAAGGCGGCAAGTGGACGCCGAAGAACTTTGACGGCAAGTATCTGGGCAATATAACAGTAAGAGACGCACTTATGCAGTCACGCAATATGTGCACCATCAGGGTGACCGAACAGGTCGGCATCAAAAGCGTCATCAGTACACTTGATGCGGCCGGCATCAAGTCAAAGATGAGCCCGACTCTAGCACTGGCCTTAGGCAGTTCGGCTGTTACCCCTCTGGAATTAGCCGGTGCCTATGCCACTCTGGCCCGAGGCGGATTAGCCACACCTCCATGGACGATTCGTCGCATAGAAGACGCACGCGGCAAGATAATCAGTTACTATCAACCTAGTATCTGCCGAGTCTTTCCCCAAGAGCAAGTAACCTGGTTGACCGATATATTGCAAGATGTTGTCGCCAGAGGCACCGGCACCCTTGCCAGACTAGACAGACCCACTGCCGGAAAGACAGGAACAGCCGATAAGGCGAAAGATATATGGTTCGTCGGCTTTACACCGGATATGGTGACTTGTGTTTGGGGCGGCGGTGACGAAAAGAAAGACCTTGGTCGCAATGTTACCGGCGGCACAGTCATGGCTAGAGTCTTCCGCAATTTCAATGAGCGCTTTTATCAGGCGGTCAAGACCCCAGAAGGAGAGCTTCTAACTTCCAGATATAATGACTTGGACAAGCCGCATGAAGCAGTCAAGCCGATTAGTCACAGCAACGACGTGCCGCTTAGTGAAATTGACCCTTCCTATACCTCTACTCAAACCGCTGGACAGTATCAAGCTCGACCAAGAGCAGCTGCGCACAGCCAAGCTGTGAGAAGTCAAAAAGGTATCACCGAATATAAATGGGAAGAATAATCTTTTCCAAGCGTCCAGTTTAGCTAATCTAGCGCCGGCTTTTGTTAATTTTGAGGCGCAATATAAGCTGTGGCGCCAAATATGCAAACACCCAATAAATTCAAATCTTGTGTCCCATGATTTTGTCGATAGTGGGCATGCTGCCGCCCTTGATCGCGGCACGGGTGAAGCCATCGCGATACTTCATCCAAATGGGATTGACACTTTGATTAAAGATGCCGGCCCGTCTTGAACTTCTTGTGACAAATGAAGTACGACGCATTCTTCTCATGCAAAAGCGTTCGAGCAAGGACGATAATTCAACACCAAAACCAGGCTTAAGAAGGCGCCCGAGTACGACAGCATCTTCTATAGCCATACAGGCGCCCTGACCCAAATTGGGGGTAGTGGGATGAGCGGCATCGCCCAAAATGAGGACATTGCCGTCTGTCCAGTCATAGACCGGTTCGCGGTCATAAATATCATTCTTTAGTATAGTATCAGCTTCGGTGGCATCAAGAAGTTCACCGACAAGATTATGATAGCCGCTAAATCGCTCAAGCAAATAGCGCTTTCTTTCCGGTCCGTCTTCTACTACCCCGGCAGGCATATTGGCGGTGGCATACCAGGCCATCTCGCCGTCGTGAGTATGCAGCAAACCAAATTGCGCACCATCACCATTGGTATGCCAGACAGCGCCGCTGGGTATGCGACTGGGGCTCAGTGGCGTTACCGCACGAAAGCAAGTATAACCGCTATAACGCTTGCTCTGATCTAGAAGCATCTGTTTGCGCACTGCAGAATTAAAGCCGTCAGCGCCGATAAGCAGGTCGGCTTCGTAAACAGCTCCATTTTCAAAATAGGCGCTGACAATACCGTTTGACTGTTTATAGCGTAAAAATTTATGCTTCAGCTTCACTTCGCACTTTGCTTCCACCCCCTGCCGCAGAGCTTCGATCAAACGTCGGCGATGTATAGTCACTGACTTACAGCCTACTAGTTTCTCTAGACGTGCTAGGTCGACTGCACCGAGCACGGTACCATGGCTGTCGAGAAAGCGAAAACTCTCCACCACTCGCCCTCTTGACTGCACTGATGGGCTAAGCCCCAGTTCTTGTAAGGCATACATACCGTTTGACCAGAGTGTGAGACCGGCGCCCACTTCTCTAAGGCAATCGTTACTCTCAAAAACCCGACAAGCTATGCCTTGGCGGCTCAAGGCGGTTGCCACAGTCAAACCGGCAATTCCACCGCCTATAATTATTGCTGTCTCCACCTTTTTCATGAGGATATTATGCCCAGAATGTCAGGTTCAAAAGAAATTCTGATGATAGTCGGCGATTTTGTCGAAGATCTGGAGGTGATGGTGCCATACCAGATATTACTCATGCAAGGACACAAAGTAAGTGCCGTTTCGCCTGGAAAACGCAGCAAAGATAAAGTGAAGACCGCCATACACGATTTTGAGGGTGATCAGACCTATACTGAGAAGCGGGGTCACGACTTTTTGCTAAATGCTGATTTCGAAAAAATAGACCTGAACAAAATGGATGCCCTTGTTCTACCGGGAGGTCGCGCACCCGAGTTTCTCAGGCTCAACCCAAAAGTCTTAGCCATGGTCAAACATTTCTTTCAGCAAAACAAGCCTGTAGCTGCTATTTGCCACGGCTTGCAAATTCTCACTGCCGCGAAAGTATTGGAGGGATATTCGGTTACGGCTTATCCGACCGTCCAGCCCGAAATAGAAAGCGCTGGAGCCACCTTTGTGGAAGTCAGTGCCGGTTTCGACAATAGTCATGTATGCCGGAACCTGGTCAGTGCACCAGCCTGGCCGGCGCATCCCGCCTTTATGAAAGATTTTCTGGCTCTTCTAGAGACCAAGTAGGTCTTTAATTTTGTCGGCGGTTGAAAGCTTTGGCTTATAGAACTGACCGGTCCAGCCAAGATTGCCTGTTTCAGCAGTATTTGTCTTCTGACTAGATGAAGCCATTTTGTAGAGAGTGTCTATTAAGCCGCGACATTGAGCAACAGCTGAGATACCCTTGCTTTTGAGCGGCTGCAACTTATAGTTTGCGCCGCCGGCGTCAATCTCGCCCACGAAGCGGGCGTATTGATCTTTCAGGCTATGACCGGTAAAGACAAAAGGCGGCTGTCCATACTTGACGCAAAGTTCGTCAAAGAGAACCTGCACGGCTGCCATATCCCAGACCAACAATTGCTTTCCATCAATGAGGCGAGAAAGAGAATGGGCAACATCGCTAAAGGGCTTGGCATTAAAGACTATGGCTTGGTCAAGTCCGTGTTGAGCAACAATCTGATTTGGCACGATCTCGTCAGGTTTGACTAGTGACTCAAAAAGAGTCTTGCCGTCGGGGGTAAGCACCGCTAATGAAACAAGCATGGGTTGGTCTAGACCGTCACTGGCGCGGTCTGGGTGAATATAGGTTACTTTAGTGCCGAAAAGCAGAAAATCGCTGGAATCGATCAAATAACGCGCCCATACGATTGCCTGGTTGCGGTCGATTACATTTGGATGATTGGAAGAGCTACCATTTGCATTATTTGTGCTATTTGTGCCGTTTTTACTATTTGCGCCTTTAGCCGATTGCATATTCTCACCCTGGGTTCTAACCAGCACTAGTTTAATAGCAGCGGCTTGCGATTAAATTAACTCTTTACAATGCATCGGCGCTGTATATACTGCGAATGGTCTCTTTATCGCGCTCTGAAGGCTTGAGAGCACAGGCTTTCCAATACATTACATCAAGCCCGTTGGGTGAATGGGGTAAACCCAAACCATGCCCAAATTCATGGATAAAAAGGGTGTAAAGATGAATTCGGGCATAGTTTGACAGCTCTTTGTCGGAACCGTCGTAGCTTTGACAGAAGACCCTTATATGAATCTTCTTCAATTCTCTGGTGTCTTCACCCTTTTTCTTGCCATAGACGGCGCTGCTGCGCCCGGCTGAGCCGTATGGAATATCAGTATAAGAAGTCACTCTTTCGACAAAAATATCTGCATCTTCAGCCTTATCTACATAAACCACCTTGATGGGCGAATTAGCAAAGTCGGTCCATTCTGAAACAGCCTGCAGCATCATGCTGCGCAGTTTGCCGCCGAAACCGTTGCGGCGATTATCAGGCAGAAAAACTCGCAGCGGCAGTTTTTCTCTTTTGAAAAAGCAAGAGTAAACATGGTCGTTATAGTGGGGGGTGCGCAATAGATTACGAGTGCTGAGATTATACTTAATATCCCAAATCGACCAGAGATAGGTATCGCGGGTGGTGGCTACCTTTTCGCTTTTATAGGCCAGGCGAAAATATTTCAATGCTTGTCTAAAGTCACTTTCCGCCTGGGCAAATCGACCGCTCAAATCATTACACATAGCCCGAGACTGATACCACATAGCCTGCACATTGGCAGGATCTTCAGGATACCGTTCAATCATCTTTGAATAATAATGGGCGGCGGCTTCGTGGTGCATAGCATTTTGCTGCCCCCAAGCCATTTGCCAATATAGAGCCTGAATCTGACTCTCCTCTACTTTGTCGGAGAGATTGAGCCTGAGATCCAACATAAACTGATCGACCGCTAAAGCGGTGTCATAGTACTTGCCATTTACGCAAGCATCGGCAAGACCCTGTAGAGCATTGAGAATCAACTTTTTGCGCGTTTCTCCACTTTCTCGATACTTAGCCTTCAGTAAATCGAAGGCTATAGAAAGACTCTTCTCATCAACCTCATTGTGCTCATTCAACAGCACTTTGGCGCCACTGAGATTCTCAACAGTTTGCAGATAATGAGCCCTGGCGGCGGCTGTATTCCAAGCAGCAATATAAGTACGGCCCAAGACTTCATCGGTATCATAAACGATACTACTATCAGGCTCAGAGTTAGCCCGGCGCCGCAAGTCGAGACATCGGCTAAAGTAGAAGCTAGCCTCATCGAAATACTCGCTCCACATGGCATTTTCTGCCATATCATAGAGAAGCATTGTCTGAATTGAAGTATTGTCGCCGAGATAACGTTCAGCAAGCAGGAAGCAAAGTCGGTACAGCCGACCGGACTCTTCGGCTCGACCGTCGATCTTATCTATGTAAGCGATAGAGGCTAGTCGGTGCAAGATGAGACCCAGCTTGATCTTTTCGTTTTCACTTAACTCCCTTGCTGCATAGTCCTTTGATATATCGTCTTTTGCTATAGATAATCTTGCGGCATAGGCTCTTTCCAGCTTCGGCTCTTTCTGACAAAGCTTGCTATCTTTATAGTCTTTTGGATCCCAGTCTTTTGGATCCCAGTCTTCTGAGACAGAGTCTTTGGGCACAGAGCCCTGTATGTTACTGCCGCATTCTGGCAGGTCGAGAGAATACAATTCTCGCCACTGCTCTTCTAAGTACTGCCTTCTCAATTCATTTGTGATAGGTCGCAACCACTTGTCTGTAAAATGAAGTGAATTGAATGCCTTCTCAAGATATTGGGAGTGCATCTCAGGCTGATCTGCAGTCAATCTGATTAACTTCTGCAAACAGGCAAGGGCATAGAAATGTCTATCTGGATAAGTATCTTCATAGAGAGAGAGGGCCTGCCCAAGTTTCTCTTTATCGTCACCACTATCTAAGTAGGTTAAAGCGCCCAGAATGCTCTTATCATAAGACTTTAAGTCAACCAGCTCTACCTCTTGCTCTTGCTTACTGAGACTGTCATTAACGAATTTTTGATCACTAATTTGCAAGTGATCACTAGTCTTCAAGCTGCCGGCGGAAAGTCTAGACAAAAGTCGCTCTGTCAAAGGATGAATAGTAAAGAAAGCCTTGTTTGATTTACCAACCTCAACTAAGGCAGAAGCAAGATAGCCGGCTTGCTTGACTTTGCCAAGCGCCACCAAGGAAAGCAAGCGACGCAGGAAAAACACTTCAAAGTCTAGCGGTCGGCTCTTGTCCAATTCTTCCGGCAAATGGAAGAGCCTTAAGTAAGCTCTCAGTATGTTGACTTTGCGAGTGCCGGCAAACTGCAGCTGATTTAAGAATAGCTCTTCTTTGAATGACTTATTGTCTGGCAGATAGAGTTCTAGCTCTGTCTGCAATTGTGAAAGACTTTTATTGCTCGGTGAAAGATAGAGCATGGTGAGGGCATCGACATAAACATGCAGCATCTCGCTGTCCTTGATAGTGCCTTCGCCCCAGTCGCTGCGAACATCGCTCCAAACAGTGATTGGTTCTCTTTCGCCATAAAGATAGTGATCGTAAGAAGCGATTGCCGGAAACGGAGAGAGCAAAGCAGTGAGGAGAGAGCAGAGAAGAACTAAAGGACGAGAAAAGGACAAAGCACAGAAATGAGACAAATCTGAAGCAGCACCTATACACTTGCTGTCGCATAAGCTAACCTGTTTGGCTACTCCGGTAAACTGGCATAACTTAGGGGAAGTAGGTTTATCTGGATTTGGAGAATTCTCTTGAGTCTGAACGATTTCGAAAATCAATTGGCGGGGCTCTTGCATTCGGTCGGCTCCGCCACCCGCGGAGTATTCGGAGCCATCGACAAAATGCTCTTTCAAGCGGTGATAAACGGTCTGAAGAGTGAAGATTTCGAAGCGGCCTCTATCTCGATAGACCAACTCGCTAAAGAGAAGAAACCAACTTCTATAGCACCGCTTTATCTTGTCTATAAATCGCATCCAAACCCGAGAGTGCGAGTCAAAGCCGGTGAAGCGCTGAAAGTTTTCGGACAAGATGAAAAAATCAGAGAGTTGACCGAAGGAAAGGACATTAAAGAGTCCATGAAACTTCTTATCGAAGAATTTGGCAACTTCAAAAGCTAAGCGGACTCTTCTACTTCCTGGTCCTGTCATAAATTTCAAGGTGAAAATTTGCGCCAGGGATTGCTATGGACGCCCTGATTATTGGAATTATGAGAGTCATGAGAATTATGTGAGTTCAGTGATTTCTGAGAACTTGGAAATTGAGATTTAGCAGACTGCGGAGCTTCAAAGAAAATCAAGCGAAAAGCTTTAGCGAATGATTCGGCAGTCAGCTCAAGATCGAGACCAGCCACTTGTTCATAAATGCTGTTGATTTCGATGATGCCTCGCTGAGGCTGAACCGATAAAATTGGATAAGGTCTGGGCGGGGGTCCTTTACCTGTATCATCATGGGTGACTGCCAAGACAACTAGATTCTCACTATTAAGAGTCAACAGCTTTTCAAAAAGAGCCGGTGACTCAAAGTCAGCGACCACCAGATAAGAACTAGATGACATTGCAAGTGTCTCAATAGCCTGACAGGCGCGCCTAGCCGCCAGGGAGCGCGGCTTGCCGCTACCGGCGGCACTAAGCACGCTGTTGAGCGGGCTGAGCTTGGCTACATAAATGCCATATGCTTTCTCGAGCAACGGGTACCAAAATCCATACTTATCAGTCAGTCCGTAACAATTCAGCTCTTCCGGCCGAGGAGGCATGACGTCAAAAGGCGGGCGTCTTGAACCGGGGAAACAAATTGAATAGGAACCATCAAGATTAATGCGAATCATGCGCAAGATAGCCCGAGGGTTAAGACGAGCCAGAGCGCAAACAGCGGCGGCAAAATAAGAATCGCCAACGGGCGATAGCTTTACCGCATCTGGATTGATGGATGTGAGCGGCAGATCGAGATTGGCGTAGAGCAGCCGCTTTGGAGAAGGAGTTTTGAAATATTGGGGCGGAGGCTCATTTATGAAAGCCGCATTGGCTACAGGACTGGGAGCCGGATTGGCTACAGGGCTGGGAGCCGGACTGGGAGCCGGGTTCGGTGCCGAGTTTGGAGCTGGGCTGGGAGCCGGATTGGCTACAGGACTGGGAGCTGGACTGGCTACAGGGATGGGAGCCGGACTGGCTACAGGGCTGGGAGCTGGGTTCAGGGCTGGGTTGGGATCCGCGTATGGAGAGGGGTTACTCGGCTTTTCCGGACTCTCATTTTTTCCGGCAGCATCACGCCTAGTGCTAAACAAAGCCAGGCGGAAGTCTTCAAAACTCAGCGCCGCCAAAGCATCATTGGGAACGATTCCTTGAGCAAGCCGCTCACTGAAGATGGCTTCTGTAACCTGCAAAACCGACCGCACCAGCTCCTTTTCCGAGGCGCTCAAATCTTCAAGTTTGAGCACCTTATTCATCTCATCAAGATCGACCAAGGCGTTGAAGTCGAGGTCGACCAAGGAAAAAACTCGCGAGAGGGAAGACTCCAATTCCATAGCTGCCATGCTGTCATGACGAATCTCAATGCTGGAAAAACGCTTATCATCCATCAAGCGTAATGCGACTAGCTCTCGTTGCTTAGTGAAGCTGCGGATGTCTCGGTCGCTCAGGCTATTATTTTCAATCCAGTAAGGCTCGCTGCGCTGATGTTCTACTTCAGCGACGGCAAGTACCGACTCAATTGTATCTTTCTCAAAATCAGATTTTGTTTCTGTCTGCTTAAACCAATCAGGCAGACCAAATTCATAGTCTAAAGGCAAGGACGTATCGAAATTGAACTGATAACCGCTGACGGTACCGTTCGCGACCTCTTCCTGATCTGATTTACGTTTTTCGTCGGTCAAGGCAGTCCTCAGGCAAAGAAACGGATTTAGGATACCAACGAACTAGTTTGAAATGATATAGCTGGCGGCGAGCACTGAGAAAGAAGCCGGCAAAAATGGAAAATCCATAAAATTCTCTCTAGCGAGATTAGACTACCAGCCTCCGCCTCCACCCAACCAACGGCGACCGCCCATGGGGCTATAGCCATAACCCCCCATAAAACCGTAGCCGCCAACCGAGTTGTAGGTGCCGTCTCTAGGACAGTCTCCCCAAGCTGCCGCTCCCATTTCACTCTTCAGCTCGTTATACATATTCATGGTCATTTGATTGTTGAAGCGCTGCTGGTCACGGGCATCTTGCAAAGACTCACGCATCGAATTAATATCATTGCCCAAGTTTGCCACTGTGGCTGTCTGCCCCTGTCTGAGATTGGCAATAGCCTGGTCTAGCTGGGCTATGTAAGCCTGTTGCTTGGCGCGGTAGGCATCGTCTCGCTTGAGCCAAGCCTCCAGCACCTGCAGTTCTTTATCAGAATTACCCGTCTTGACCGGTGTCCCCGCTTTCTTGGCCTTTTCCAAGTCTTGAATCCGCTTCTCGGCATAGAGCCTATATGTCTGATTTTTACTTTCCTGCTGGGCCAGGTCGGACTTTGCCGCCTGCTCTTCAGACTGATATTCCTGAATCATCGACTGGTCCATTCTAATCAAGTCTTTTTCGTCGTTATAAATTGCCTGATTACCGCCGGCTACTTGGGCTTGGGCGGCTAGTCCGCTGCCGCAATAAGGCCCCGCCATCAAAGAAAGACAGCTTTGCGCAATGAGAAGAAGCGCGGATGATTTAATAACCTTCTTCATAACTACCCCCACAATTCTTCTAACACCTATTAACTGTTCTACCACCCGGCAAGTTCAGTCCAAACCAAAGTAATGAAGTGTTAGTAAAAAGCAAGTAATAGCTCTGTTCGCTTTCAACAAGCAGCGCCAGGGGCAACTTTAATAAAACGGACCCAAACTAGCACTAATGCCTGAAATACGATTCAGTTCGGTACAAAGAACCCTGAGCCTATCGAAATCTGAAATATCCAGACCGTGCCAAGGAGCTTCAAGCCGCTGTCCCGATGTCGAAGCGGAGAAAGTTTCAGGGGCTGGAGAAGACTCGAGCAAAACTGTTCCCGGCGATAGCCTCAGTGCTGAGGCGCCGACTTGGGCTCCACCGTGTTTAATCTCGATAAGACGGTCCGTACCATTTTCATTGAAATAAATGCGGCTGTTCAAGAGCCGACTCAACTGCTTGCTTTGTCTATAGAGCCTCGCGCAACCCGCCAAAATGCCCTCGATCATCTCGACAATCTGCTCGGCATCCATTAGTTCATCTTCTAGATCTTCTTCCAGGTCTTCCTCTATGTTTTCTGCTCTCTCTTCGAGACCTTCAAGGTTCTGAGACGAGTCGGCGAGCAAATCCGAGGAAGAATCTAAAGATGAATTGCTCGCCGCTGAATTATTTAAAGCATCAGCCAAAGAATTAGCTAAAGCAATTCTAGCAGCGGCACGTTCGGCATTAAGATGTGTGCGATGGAAGGAAAGACCAAGGGCAAGTAACTGTCGAGGCGAAACATCCCCAGCCTCTAAACCGTAAGTCTCAAGAAACAAAGCTACACCATCTTTGATAACAGAAAGCTCGGCCAAGTTAAAGAAAATGGATTCTTCAAAGGCCGCTTTTCGAAAGGCAGTAGCAAGCTCAAGAAAGGGTGTGAGAGCATCAGAGACAAAGGGCCCCAAATTAAAATCAGCCGACTGAACTAAGCTATATGATAAAAAGTCTCGATCATAGAATCTCAGCTCTCGATAGCGACTGCGTAGTTGCCTGTTATAGGGAGGATCCAGGCGCTTGATCTCGTCGGTTTCGAGCAAAGCGGCTTCTAAAGGTGTTGCCACCACCTGAAATTGGAAATCGTGAATCTGGCTGATTAACTCTTTAATTTTGCCGGATTTACCTTTACGACCAGTGAAATAGCTCTTTACTCTGTCTTTGAGCCGCGTTGCTTTACCAACATACAAGACCTTTCCTTGCTTGGAGATCATGCGATAAATACCGGGTTTAGGCGGTAATTCCTTGAGCTTGAGACGCTCAAGAGGTAAGCTGTAAGCGCTATTTTTTTCCTTTACCACCTTAGGCAAAGGCCCAGAGAGAAATTGAAGCAATTGCTCAAGGTCACTGATACCGGCTTCGCTTTCCAGGCGCTCGATAAGTTCGCGCCAGATAAAAGCTGTTGCTTGAACATGAGAAGCACTGCGTTTCTCTTCCTCAATTGACTGCCCGAGATAACCACAAACGGCGCGGATAGCCCGTGAGGGCAGATCGGGGAAAAGTCTCTTGGCGATCTGGCAAGTGCAAATAAGTTCAAAAGGCAAACTAGCAGGTTTAAAGAAATCGACCAGAAAACCTCGCTCAAACTGAGCATAGTGAGCAACGGCAAACTTAATTTCCGGCTGCTTTAGTTGAGCTTTTAGACGGTTCAACAATTTCCTTCGGCTCAAGGCTTCCTGCATATCATCTTTTGTGATTCCGGTGAGGCGAGAAATTCGCTCCGGCAGTTCTTCATCTAGTTCAAGCAAATGACTCTCTGGCGCAGCAAGTATTTCGCCGCCTCTAACAATCTGATAGCCAAGCTCTAGAATCTGACCATATTGCGGACTAGCGCCGGTGGTCTGGCAATCGATTATCAAGACTGGTAGCTCTTTAAGTTTCAGACTAGCCCCCTAAGCTTTCTGCTCAAATGAGGACCAGAAACAATCTATATCTTTCACTAAACTGTTGGAAACCAAATTATTCACCGAGCCACCATGCCAATCGGAAGGCATTGCCGCCAAGTAAGTGCCCTCAGTAAAGCGCTTATCCATCAAAACAATCAGTCCTCTATCGGTGCCTGAGCGGATTACACGACCAGCGGCTTGAATGACTTTGGCCATGGCCGGATAAACATACGCATAGTCAAAACCTTGACCATATTGTTTTTCGTAGTAACTGCGAATCTGCTCTCTTTCAAAATTGAAGTTTGGTAGACCAGGTCCGACAATGAGAGCGCCTATGAGCATATCGCCGGGATAGTCTACCCCTTCAGCAAAAACGCCACCCTGCACAGCAAATACAATCGTCGGCAGACCTTGATTGAGACTCTCAATCATCTCTTTTGCTCGGGCTTTCGATATCTCGCTTTCCTGCTTAAGAAAGCGAAATTCAGCGCTACTCGGGGCAAACTCTTGCCGACGCCCTTCGTAGAGCCGAATCGACCGCTTATAGACTTCTTCAAGGAAGGCAAAGCTGGGAAAGAAAACAAAGTAGTTGCCTACTTTTCGTGAAGTCAGTCGCAGGATTGCCTCGGCAATCTTCTCATAGTTGCGTTCACGATCAGAGTACTTAGTCGAAACCTGAGGAATAACCAGAATCTTCCTATTCTCTCGGGGAAAAGGACTGAAATACTCGCGGCAAGAATAACCCTCATCAAAGCCGCAGAGTTTTCCAAAGTATTCAAATGGCTTTATGGTGGCAGAAAATGCCACCACGTGAGCGAATTCTTTATGGGCTAGGCGTAGCCTATCAGAGGCATCGCAGCATACGACTTTCAAACTTTCATCATAGCTCTCACCAAAATCTTTGTTGCCAAAAGCTCTAGTCTTTGTATAAAGATGCAGATAAGCTTCACCTTCGTATGATAAAGCCTCTTGAAAGTCGCTCAAATAGTTGGCTAATGAAATAATCGGATCTTGAATCTTGCGAAGCGAAGCTGCTGGCTGCCCAGAATTTCTAGACAAAGAAGAATCTGCAGATGCAGAAACTTTCGATGCAGAAACTTTCAATGATTTGGACAGCTCAAGCGATTGAACTGGAGTGGCGCTGGTATTGCCTTTACCTTTCATTCTCTCAAGCATGAGCGCTGTCAGCTCAGCCCTAATCTTGTCGAATAGCTGCGGACTGATAGTAACCTTTGCTTCTTTCTTCCCGGCAACTTTTCCAACGCTCGAAATGGCAAACAGAGTTTCAGAAAGAAGACTGCGAAGTTTTATCTGCTCGGTTACATTCAAAGAACTCAGGTCACTAACAGATTCAACAATATGAGCCGATGAAAGCCCTTTACTGAAATAATCGCAAGCCCGTCCTGGCAGATTGTGAGCTTCATCAATGACAAGATTAGGTTTCTGATAGTCTTTCGAAAGACTATGAGTAAAGCGACCAAGTGTATTTCGCGGCGAAAAAACATAGTTATAGTCACCTATGACAAGGTCGGCATTCTCGATGCTATCAAGAGACAATTCAAAGGGACAGACCTCGTACTTCTCGCCTAACTTCTTGAATAGTTCTTCGGATAGATTCACCTTACGAGCTAGCTTTGCTGTCTTTTCAAGCAGTTTCTCTCTATCGACTTTATCGTAATAATCTTTAGCGTACTGACAATAGCTCGGATTACATATCACCTCTTCCTTAAGACACATGCGCGCCTTGGCATTCAAAGTCAATGATTTGACCTTGGTACCATTTTTCCTTAGTTGAGCGACAGCATCCTCAGCAGTGGCATGCTGCGAGTTCTTAGGCGTGACATAAATCAATCGCTGACCTCTAGATAAGGCTTCCTTTAGAGTCGGAAATATTATGGCGGCTGTCTTACCTAGTCCTGTGGGTGCTTGCACTAAACACTGATGAGAATGCTCAAGGTCATGACCCAAATCCTCTATTAATTCTCGCTGTCCAGGCCTTGGATTTGGGAAAGGAAAGGACATACCAACAGACAAAGTCTCACGCCGGCTGCGATTAGCCAACTCGTTTTCTACCTCTTGTTCTAGTTCAGCCAATCTCCGAGCTAGCCAAGCTTCATAATCAATAAGATTGAAGTTTACTAAAACTTCCTGCAGGTTTTCACCGGCAGTTCCAACCACAAGAAAGCGTGTGGACGGAATTACCTGCCTCTCCAAATGAACTATGTATGCATAGGTCGCGAGCTGCAATCGATATGGATGATTGGCGTCACCCAGTCGAGCGACGAGATCAAGCGGATTTACGGCGCTCTTGATTTCTTCAATCAAGGGAATGGTTCCATCCACAAAACCATCAGCTCTACCCGACACATTGAAGGTAAATCGCTTTCCTTCAAACTTATGAGCGAGCCTGTGCTCGATTTTGTAAGTACCAAATTCTTTTTGTCGTTGTTTTTGCAGGCGACTATGCCAGTCTCTACCTTCCGCTGCAATCTTTTCGGCGCCACCGAAGATCTGGGCGTAACCGGAGTTAGCTTCGATGCTTCCAGTCAGGGGAGATGGGAGGGCGAAATCTCTAATTGAAATTGAAACTGATGACAATTCTCACATATCTTCGTATGGTAGGACAGATGAGATATTAGCCTGTCAAGCGCGTGTGGGTCAACGGCGAATCGAAAACGCTTTAGGTTGGAAAAGGTTTTCGAAAGTAATAACGATATGGTTCTTACATTCAGGGAAACTACACTTTCCGAATATTTCGGCATTTCAGCCGTTCAGAAATTAATCCACATTAAATCCAACCCCTCCGAAATTAATCGCAGGCCGAGAGAACCCATTCATGACAACGCAAATTGTTTCGAAAATCTTTGCCCCACTCAACAGTAGGCAAGCAAACCCAACCCTTGACTAGACTTAACTGTTAGAATCAGCCTCAAACTATTCTTGGGCCGCGTTAGTTGAGCCCAGAACTTCAAGCTTGGAACAAGATCAGTACCCTCCGGGAGATAGAGAAAGTAACATGGCAAAGACTGTAGGCATCGACCTTGGTACCACAAACTCGGTAGTGGCAGTTATGGAAGGCGGCAGACCGACCGTCATCGCAAACACCGAAGGTGGTAGGACAACTCCATCGGTGGTTGCATTTACCAAAGTCGGAGAACGTCTCTGCGGTCTGCTAGCTCGCAGACAGGCTGTTGTAAACCCCACAAATACAATTTACTCAATCAAACGCTTTATCGGCAGAAGATTCGCCGAAGTTGCAGAAGAGCTGAAGATTGTTTCCTACAAGGTCAAAGAAGCTCCCGATGGTGGCTGCCGTGTCGCAATCGGCGAGAAAGATTACACCCCTGAAGAAATCTCAGCGATTATTCTGCGGAAGCTGAAAGAAGATGCTGAGAAGTATCTTGGTGAGAAAGTAACCACAGCTGTTATAACGGTTCCAGCTTACTTTAACGATTCACAGCGTCAATCCACAAAAAATGCCGGCACAATTGCTGGTCTGGAAGTACTTCGAATCATCAACGAGCCTACAGCAGCAGCCCTTGCTTATGGTGTTGAGAAAAAAGGCAAAGATGAAACAATCCTGGTCTTCGACCTAGGAGGCGGCACCTTCGATGTCTCCATTCTAGAAGTTTCGGATGGTCTGATCGAAGTCAAATCAACCAATGGTGATACACACTTGGGCGGAGACGATTTTGACCACAAACTGGTGCAATGGATAGCAGAAGAGTTCCAGAAAGCGGAATCAATAGATCTACGCAAGGATCCGCAGGCGCTGCAGAGACTTACAGAAGCTGCTGAAAAGGCGAAGATCGAGCTATCTTCAGTAACTGAGACCAACATTTCGCTGCCTTTCATTACAGCCAATGAATCAGGTCCAAAGCATCTGGACATGAAGCTTACCCGCTCTAGATTCAATGAACTCACCCATGATCTTGTTGAACGTTGCAAGAAGCCAATTGAGCAAGCTCTGGCTGATGCCAAACTTTCCTACAATCAGATTGATGAAGTGGTTCTGGTTGGCGGTTCGACTCGTATCCCAGCAGTCAAGGAAATGGTTAAGAGCCTTACCGGAGGCAGGGAACCAAACCAAAGCGTAAATCCGGACGAAGTTGTTGCGGTTGGAGCTGCGCTGCAGGCTGGAGTGCTAGCCGGAGAAGTACACGACCTCGTACTCTTGGACGTAACTCCACTTTCTCTGGGTATCGAAACGCAGGGAGGCATCTTCGCCAAATTGGTGGAGAGAAATACAACTATCCCTTGCCACAAAACTCAGATGTGTTCTACAGCTGAAGACAATCAGAATGCCGTAGATGTTGTGATATTTCAGGGCGAACGCTCAATGGCCAGGGACAACAAAAAGCTCGGCAACTTCAGACTAGATGGCATCGCACCAGCGCCCAGAGGAGTACCGCGTATCGAAGTCTCATTTGACATTGATGCTAACGGTATCGTGCAGGTTTCAGCGAAAGATCTGAACTCTGGGAAGGAGCAAAAGGTCACTATCACTGCAAGCACAAACCTGAGTAAGGAAGACATTGATAAACTCGTAAAAGAAGCCCAAGCAAACGCCGATGAGGACCAGAAGGTCAAAGCTATGGCAGATTTACGCAACGAAGTCGATGGACTGGTCTACACAGTTGAAAAGCAAATGAGAGAGGCCGGCGAAGCGCTGACTGACGGAACTAAGGACAGTGCACACTCGTTGATCGCAAAACTGAAAGAAGCTGTCGGCAATAATGATGAAAGCCAATCTCGCGAAATCATGAATGAACTTCGTGGTCACATCGTAATCATGGACCAAGAAGCTAATCAGTACAGAAGCAAAGTTGCCGATGAGAAAGCTAAAGAGGCCCAAGCTCAGGCTGAAGCTCAGAAAGACAGCGAGGCAGACAGCGACGCAGCTGAAAGCAGCACGGGCGAACAGGGTTCTGAACCAGGAAGCAACGGCAGCGAACACGCAGATTCGCCCACAGACTCGGAACCGGCAAGCGCAACCTAGGGCTTCCGAATATAATTTAAGATTTAAGGGGTTGGCTGCCTAAATTATTGGTCAACCCGGTAATCTTTCATGTGAAAACAAGGGAACTGTTCGGTTTCTGCACTAGAAAGCAAGTTAGGCTAGATTATCCGAACAAGCAATCGCCGGTCCCCTTTATCCGCAAATGCTCAAAGTAATTTTTGGCTTAGCGCTCTCGTTAGAAAGCCCAGCTGAATAACCGAAATCAATGGCAGGTAGGTCGAGTAAGAAAATGAAACTGAAAAGAACGTTAACCACTCTCATTTCCATATCTGTCTCTATCGCTGCGACGTTTTCAACATTTGACGCGCCAATGGCTCTGGCCCTAAATCCACAGCCAAAGGTAAAAGCTTCGAGTATGGACAAGATTCCTTGTATTAGATGGGTAGACGACCAAGTTCCCGCCAAGGCCATTCTCTTTTGCATACATGGTCTAGGGCTGCATAAAGGCGTTTACGAAGAACTCGGTCAGACTATGGCACCAAAAGGAATAATTACATACGCTATAGATGTAAGAGGATTCGGCGCCTGGGCTAAAAAAAATCCCAATGCTCAGGTTGATTTTGAAGGCTCGCTAGAAGACATCAAAAGAGCTTTGGGTGACATTAGGCGCATGCATCCAGGTCTACCGGTGATTGTGCTGGGAGAATCAATGGGTGGAGCTGTTGCTATACATGCTGCCGCACAGAATCCTGATCTGATAGATGGCATTGTTTCTTCGGTGCCAGCTGGCGATAGATTCAGCAATGTTGACTCTGGGCTTAAAATTGGCGTTCACGCAATTTTCGGCGGCTTCGACAAACCCATAGATGTCGGTCCAATGGTCATAGGAAGAGCCACAAAGAAAGAAGATTTGAGAAGTCGGTGGGCTAACGATCCAATGGCAAGAACCAAACTCAGTCCTAATGAATTGATTGCCTTCCAGAAATTCATGGAGAAGAACTTTGATAGCGCCGGCGCCATTAAGTCATGCCCGGTTCTCTTTATCCAAGGTTGCAAGGACAAGCTAGTTCGACCAGCAGGTACCTGGAAGTTATTCGATTCCTTGAGCACCCCAAATAAGGAATTAGTTCTTTCAACCTCGGCCGAACACTTGATTTTTGAAGAGGGGCAGTTCAGTAAAGATGACATCGGCTATGTTGTAAAGTGGCTCGATAAAGCGGTCATTAACAAAAGCGCAGCGGAAGTGGCTGTCACTTCAGAAAGTAAAACCGATATGGAACAGAAAAAAGAATCTGAATCCGTGGCACTTGCACCAGCTATAAAGGTTAAACCAGTTAATAAACCCCAAACTCAGCCCCAAACACCTGACAACACCATTGGTGAAGCCCCGGCTATTTCATATTGGATCGAGCTGTATAGAGACGGCAAAATCTATCGTTGCAATAACAAAATGTCTTTCAAATCAGGTGACGCCATTAGATTTCACGTCATCCCTCAGACCGATGGTTATGCCTACATAATGATGAAACAGAGTTCGAGCGGCAAGAAAGCTCTGCTGTTTCCCACAAAAGTTACTGCAAACAATAACTTCATCAAAGCCGGAGTAGACTATCCGCTCCCAAACACTGATTGGCTAAGTTTCGACAATACGCCCGGTACAGAAAAGGTTAGTCTGCTATTCTCCAAGAATCGTGTCACAAGCGAAGCCGAACTCAACCCGCCTACGCATCTGACGGCTTATGTAGATAATGACATGTCGGGCGCCAAAGACTTAGTTCCCACAAGAATGCAGTTATCTTGGGATGACCCCACGCCAGTAATCATGCCCGAACTGGGAGCAAATGAAAAGCTTGCGCAGAATCCTGCAAAAAACAGCCTAGTTAAGGTGGTATTCAATGATCCAACCGGACTATTGGCTGTAGACGTAGCGCTCGCTCACAAGTAATTGATCAAAATCAGATTGAGGTTTAAACAATGAGATTTTTGCTGTCCACTAGATTTCTCAAGACGTTGATCTTTGCTGGTCTAATCGGTCTCAACAACAGCAGCATAGCAAGCGCAGCCGATAATACAAACATGGCGAATCCAGCCAGCGGAGTAGAGTGGACTAAGATACAAGATCTCAATCCAAACGCGACAGCTACAAATAGACCGATAAGACAGAAATGGGCGGTAGTTATAGGGGCAGCAAAGTTCAAAGAAAGCCGACTAAATGGCATGGATTCGAAAATGGACATTGCAGCAAGAAACTTTGCTGCGTGCCTGAAGGACCCTAATGCAGGGCGTTTTCCAGAATCTCACGTCAAAACCCTCATCAATAGCGACGCAACACGTCAGAATATCTTGAACAACCTCGGTAAAGGTTGGCTGGGAAGCCTTGCCGGTCCTGACGACTTAGTTGTAGTCTTCATCAGCACCCATGGCTTTCCAACCACTGAAGGCAGCACCTATTTGAGCGCATACGACTGCGCATTAGACAATGTCTATTCGACGTGTATCTCTATGCAGAACCTGATGGATACTCTCAAGCAGGAAGTAAAGACAGATCGGATAGTGATGATACTGGAAGCACCTTATAGCGGCGCGGCCGAGTTAACTGCAGGTGCAAAGGCGCTTTTCAAAGGAAAAGCGATCGACACCGACAAAGTCGTGCTAGGAAAAGGCTACATCATTATGTCTTCAAGCAGACCAGATCAAATGACTTGGGGCAACTCTTTTTCTAACAATCTGATCGCTGCGATGAAAGCAAACAATGGTCTCAATAATCTACAGCAGGTTTTTGCCGATGCGCAGGCAAGAACCGAGAATGACACAGCAACTGGTAATCCATCGCAACGAAAACAAACCCCCGTGCTGAAGAGCCAATGGCAAGGTAATGACCTGGTCCTAGGCGCGCCCACTCTAGGTGAAGTAAAAGAGATTCCTGATAATGTTATGAATTATGTTGCAGCCGAATCTCATTATCTGAAAGCAAATAATTTCGTTAGCCAGGGAAGTTTTGACGAAGCACTGAAAGAGTACGAAGCAGCGGTGACTGTCGAGCCCACTTATGCAGATGCCATTGGCGACTGGGGTGCCGTTCTTGCTATCAAAGGCGATTGGACCGGTGCAATTCAAAAATATAAGCGTGCGATCGAACTGAAACCAAATGACGCGCTCTTCAGAGCAAACTATGCAAGAGCGCTAATGAAGTCTGGACAGGAAGAAGAAAGCATCAAACAGCTTGAACTTGCCTACCAGCTAAACCCAAAGGACAAAATAATTCTGTCGGCGTTGGCAGGCAAATGCATTGAAGCCGGCAACTTCGAGAATGCTATCACCCTGCTTGAGCAAGGCACTTTCTTGTTTCCAAATTCTGCGCAGTTGCATGACAAGCTTAGTTATGTTTTTGCAAAGGCCGGTAATTTGAATCAATCGATAGCTCACGCTAGAGAAGCAATCAAGCTCGATCCCAAGCTCATTTCCGCAAAAATGAATCTAGGTTCTGCCTTGCTCACCAAAGGAAACGTTGAAGAAGCAAAGGAAGTCTACCGAGAGACAGCCGCACTAGAGCCAAATAACCCTGATGCACATTACTTATTGGCTACTACATTGGAAAGACTTGGGGACAATTCATCAGCGAAACAAGAACTAACAACATTTCTCGGACTTGCGAAACAGAATGATCCGCGCCTTCCCAAAGTAAAAGAAAAGCTTGAGACTCTGAGATAGAAAAACCGCTAGACCAGACTAAAAGATTCCATAATATACTCAGTAGAAAATCGGCACAGACACCATAAGCGGTGAAACAAATCGATCAATGCAATCTGCTTCAGGCTTACCATTCAAAAGGCAAGACTCGAAGATTCTTCTAAAGTTGGATTCTTGCCTCGCTTCATCTGAATGAAAGACATGCGCTCCCCGGGTCGAGCTATCTTCTCTTTCCTTCATACTCTGACAGCATTTGGTACCTTTCTGCAGAACGCCGTTCAACTTATTTAGTTGCAAGTATAACGCCAGATATTTTCGACTAAGACCAGAGAAGAATCGCCGAATATTGAATTTGACATCCTCACTGAGTTTCTGAATGAGCTTTCCGTTTGCGCTTTGCGGGGAACAGATAGAACATCCATGATCGGAGCACTGAAACCATTCATGAAGGCGATCGCCTGCATCGGAAGCCGAGCGAGTTTCTGAACTGTCAGCTGCAGATCCGGCTCCGTCCCTGGCTCCGGCTCTATATCTATTTCCTTTACTTTTGTCGTCTTCATGGTTGAAGCCTTGGCTGCCATTTATACAATTGCTTTCGCTGCTAAGACCTACAGATCCCCCTGGCAATGAACGAACGAATCCAAAAATCTCCAACTCAGATAATTCAGCCAGAACTTCATTTGCCTCAACTCCCAAAGCCTCAATGAGTGCATCAATCGTTTTTGGACCCTGTCGCAGCAAGTTCAGGAGCCTGTCTCTCAAGCTCACCATAGTATCAATTTCGATACCAATATCACCTAAGACATTAGACGAACCTATATCTGCAGCGCAATTAAGAGAAGAGACTTCGGAGCCTAACAATGACGACTCGTGCGACTGTGCCGACGAAAGAGAATCTGAAAATAGCGATATCGATAAATCGAAGGAACCGCTTTGTTTCGCTTTCCTGCTATCTCCCGTTGATTCTGTGCATTCCTCGGCGAACTCGGACTCCCTAGATTGGAATACAGAGCTTAGATAGTCTAGATACTCCTGTCGTTCCTCCATACTAGGATGTGCTTTTCGAACGGAGCAAACACTGCGCTTGATAAACAGGTCGACGAAGTGGGCGGAACCAACCGTGGGGCCATTACTTGGCCAAGCCTCCTTTAGAACATGTAAAACATTCCAGTAGATCTCTAATGAGGTTGACTGTGATACTCCCACAATGAAACTAAACCACCTAGAGCTTACAATTGCCCCTCGTCCAAAAAACCAAAACGCTGCGTACCAAGCCCTAAGATTGGATATTCCCTCAAAGAAAGTACCGCTTGAAACCCAATTGATGGTGCCGCAAGGTGAACAAGCATACCGCCTTAAGTCTGAGCATATTTGGTAGTCTCTGGATTGGCAAGACCGGCAGCTCAGAAAGTTTGAATCCTTCAGCGCAATATAGAGATCTTTGCGGCAAGCAGCTTCATCCCTAAATTTGCAACAAAACGATGACCAAGCTTCCTTCGCTCTAGCTCTCTCTGCAATAGATTTGCGCTTATAGAGATCAATACTCAGTAAAACTCGCAAATTATCGTGCTCTGGTAGCATCTTCGAATCCTCAGAAAACTATCTGTAATAGAAACGAAATTTGCGTTGAAAAAGTTCAATTTTGGGAGATTAGAATTTTCCGGTTAGATTTAATGCAATGCGAATAAGAAGACCGCTTGCAAAGAGCCCCATGCCCAGCAACAGTCAGGTTTTCTGGCATTCAAAAGAAAATTGCGCCAAGAAGAAGAAGAGTAATAGCGATATGCAACGCTATGAAAAAAGAAGAAAATCTCGAAGCTCACGATTCGGTCAAAAAGTTTACTGTATTCCCGCCAGCAGCAATGCCAGCTTTCAGCCCCTTTACTGTCAAGGCTATAAGTTGCTCGGCACTTTCTCCTGACTCCAAACTCGCGCCTCCAACAGTTACAGTACAGAAAATTGCTGTGTGACCTAAATCCACGCCGAGGTCCTCCATTCTTGTTCTAATTCGCTCAGCGGCAATCTCCGCTCCAGAGCGAGGAGTCTCTGGAAGTATTACACCAAAACTATCATCCCTACATCGACCTGCCACATCAACATCTCTAATGCAACTCAACAAAACCTTTCCACAAGCAAGCACCACAGCATTCTCACCTTGCAAACCATGATTCTCCACCACACGGTCGAGCCTATCTATGGTCACAAAAAGAAGAGAAAGTGGTCTGTTATAGCGCCGAGCACGCCTAACTTCATAATTCAACCGCTTGTAGAAGCTCCAAAAGTTATAGGAATTAAGATCAAGAAGAGCTCTTCTCTCTACTTCCTCATCAGTCAGGTTGGGATCTTCAATAGAACGATCCGCAAATAGCTTGGTTTGTTCAGCTGGTAGTTCAAAATCAGCGTTCTCTGAAAGCTCCCATGGAAACTGATTGTTGCGAGCCCTCAATTCAGCCAGTCTGCGTTGAAACAGTCGCTCTCGTTCTTCCTTTTCAGAAAGCCTTTTTTGACGATTCTCAGACATTTAGCTACCTGGCTCCAACAGTCGGACCAATTATAATCCCAAACCTGTTATATCAGCGCTCTGAAGATTTCGATTTCGACGAACCTGACCTTGACCCCTTTAACTGCCAGGCAAAAGAACTCTCTGTTCTTTCATCTTCCATATATTTAGAGACCATGTTCTGCTCAACATCGTGCGCCATAATCTGAGCAGAATCGAGTGCTGGACCAAACTTCTTCTCGACCGCTCTAAACACTAGTTCAGATGCATCCAAAAGCGATTCGTGAATCCAACAGACCTGATACTTCTCAGTTTCAGCGTTAAATTTTGAAGAGAGATCAGAATTCTCCCAATACTGCCTGGCAAATTCAGAGCGCTTCTTGTATGGAATATAAGTTGTGAGGGAACTGCTTAGATTTTGATTTTGACCCAACACAAAATCACGATAAGCAAGAGCAAACTGTGCCTTCTGGACAGGCGTGATAACTCTATACGGAGACTTGAAGAACCGAGGGTCTCGTCCACAAATCCAACCATCAGCAATAACAGCATCAGCCTCCTTAGCTATAGACTCAACCTCCTCAAGTTGAATATCTTGATAGAACTTTGCTGCACTATCATGCAAACTTCGGGCGTTCGGCGACATGGCTTCATCCTTAACCACGCAACCTGCCAAGATAAAGCATAAAAGACAAGACGTTACCAAGAGGTTTCTGTGGTTCAAAAATCTTTCTCCCCGGCATGAAACCGCGCTGTGCGCCGAAAAGCGCCCAGTGCTTGACAAGACCAATTGCTTGATGCCATTCCCCAAAAAGAAAATCGCCAAATCGCCTTCGTCATTCTCCCGCTCAATAGTTTTCATAGCGTCCTAATCAATGCCCAACACTTTGCTTTCTCAATTATCGAACAGTTGAGGCTAGTTAGCGAATTTTCGCAAATTAGCTAATTTTCGCAAATTAAGGAATACAGAAATCTTGCCACGGAATCGGAAGCTTCAAAGCCAAGCTCAGCCAAAAGCAGATGAGCAGCTACTCAACCCTAAACGTAGGCAGAAAGAATAGCAGCAAGCGCAAAGCCCTAGGATGCAAAGGTAACAGCTAAAGCGTTCACCAAGGCTAAAGTGCTGACTGCAAAGGGCTTTAGAGCCAACAAGCACAAGTCTTTAGGACAAACAAATGATAAAATTAGGGCTTTAGAAAGCATATTGTTTGAGAAATGCCAGTTAGAGCCGACTGAAACAAGGAACTAGCTGAGTACCAAAATCGCTGAGTACTAGAATCGATGGGTCCTTAAATTGCTAAGTCCTATATTAGCCGGCAATTTAGCAACAAATAAGCTCGATTTCGCAATGAACCACGAGAGAAAGAAGAGAAGTAAAGAGACATTTGGCATGAAAAGCCAATAGAGACAAATAGTTACTGCCAGTTCAATAGACAGTTCACTGATAAAGATCGAGAGCCGTTGTCGCCGGGGAAAGATATGCCGAAAAGAGATAATCCGAATCTAGAGAGATCTTCCAAGTCTGCAAAGAAGAATCAGAACGAGAAAAATACTGGCAAAGGTTCAATGAAAGATAGCCTACCGCCCCCGGTTAGCTCGAACCCAACTAGTGCGAGCGAAAGTAGAGAATCATCAAACACGCTAAATCCTCTTGGTTCATTTTCAGAAGAGCAAATGCAAGACTGGCAGTACAGGCCGGGACAATGCGTGATGTGCAAAGTGGAAGGGCTTGAGCCGGGTGGATACACAGCAACCATTCAGAGCAGCGTTCCACCTTCGGAGCATGATCAACATCAGCAAGGAAAGCCAAGGTTATCAGCCTTCCTACCTAGCACCGAGACTTTGAAGATTGGACAGACCGTACCGGCTACTTTTGTTTGTATGCATAATAATCGAGCCCTGATGACCTTTGCCTTCATGCTGGGAACGACAGAGCGCATTCAGTTGTCTACGGCGCCAGACGAAGAAAACGCCTTCTCTATCTGGGTCGACAGCTACCCTTCATCGCAGAAGGCGCGCCGCGCTGTAGATTTGATTATGCCCTCGGTCTCAGGCAAACTTTTCAGAGAACTAAAGTGTGCCCCTGAAACTACAGGCACCCTTTTGCAAGAGCTGGAACTAGCTAACTTTACTGGTTGCATCAAAGCTAGAAATGAAGAACAGAAATCACGCAGCGCCATGCTCATTTTGGACGGAAGAATTGCTGGAGCAATCTACGGCAGGAAAGACGCCCATGAAACTTTTCCAGTAGAGGCGGCTATCAAACTTATCAGAGAAGATCTTCTTGATGGAGAGACTTTCTTGCAAGTTTACGAATTGCCGAAAGAAGCAGTTTATTGCATGGCTTCTCTTTTCTTGGGTTGTCCAATCATGCTTGAAGGCGGCACGCTTGCCGACAAGTTCGAAACTACACTTATGTCAATGAATTTAGCTGGAGAAACCGGCTGCTTTACCTATTCAAAAGACGGAATGCATACCGACAGCCTTATTTTCATACATGAAGGCAAACTAATTGCCGGCTATGAAATAGCAGAACAGAAATACATTGACCAAACTGATGCGATCGTAGATTCGCTCAAGACTTCGGAATCTGGTCAATTAGAAGCTCATCTATTGCCGACACAACTAATGTCTTCGGCGGTGAAATTCGGATACAAACTAGGACAGAGCAATACTCAAGGGAACAACTGAGTCTAGACAAATGCATAAGCAGACAGGCAGCCACACCATCGAAACCGACAAACAATTTCTTACACCAGAACAGCCTATTGAGCTGGATGATTTTCTGGTCGAGCTCGATCATGAAGGAATTGCCTACCTTTGGTTTAGCCGCCAGCAAGGTGCCAACGTTCTAGGCAGAGCAACACTTGATCAATTGCGAATGATACTTGCAAAGTTGAAATCAAACGCAGCCGTTAAGGGCGTTATCGTTGGCTCGAAGAAAGACGACCACTTTGTATTTGGTGCCGACCTGCATGAAATTTTGCACTTTGCCGATGAGACCGCCGCTCTCAAGCTTGCCGCAGATGGGCAGCAAGTTTTTAATGATCTTGCCGAGCTTGGCGTTCCGACTCTTTCGATGATTCATGGTCCCTGTCTAGGCGGTGGTCTAGAAGCGGCGCTCGCCACCAGCTATCGTCTCGCCAGTAATGCACCAGAGACTCTGCTGGGATTTCTGGAAGTCAAACTTGGTCTGATTCCTGGTTTGGGTGGCACCCAACGGCTCCCCCGTCTTATCAATCTCAGATCAGCCCTGGACCTAATTCTCACATCATCGACCATTAGCGCCCAAGAAGCACTAGATTTAGGCATTATCGATGCAGTAACAAGCAGAGAAGAATTGCTGGAAAGAGCAAAGAGCAAACTGAAAGAATTGATAGATGGTGAGGCACCACCGAGAGTGGCACCGCAAGAGAAGCCGGAAACCGTCAAAAAGCTTTTTGCCACCATGGAGAGATCCTTCCGTATCAGGTTTAAGAACCATTACCCGGCGCCGTTCAAGGCATTGGAATCGGTTCGGAAAGCTTTGGAACTGGACTTAAGAGAAGGACTTGATTATGAAGCCAGATCCTTTGCGGGGCTAGCGGCCGGCACAACTTCGCGTAATCTAATTCAGATATTCTTTTCGCAAGATTTCATAACACGCTCGGCAGAGCGCAGTGCCGCCAAATTTTGTCCGAAACCGCCGAAAAAGTTAGGTGTTATCGGCACTGGAGTGATGGCCACCGAGATAGTCAGAGTCTGGTTGCAAAATATTCCAGAGGCTGAAATTTTTGCTAAAGCCAGCAACGAAGAGAGGGCAATTGAATTCAGACAACATTTTGCCGACTATGACAATGTCAAAGTAGCCAGCGAAATGTCAATCTTGAAAGACTGCGAGATGGTAATTGAAGCCATTGTCGAAGACATAGAGAAAAAGCAGAAAGTGCTGGCGGAACTGGAATCTCACGTTTCAAAAGAATGCGTAATCGCGACTAATACATCATCTCTTGAGCTCTTGAATCTTGGTCAAGAACTAACTAAGACTGACCGCTTCGTTGGCACACATTTTTTCTATCCAGTCGACAAAATGCAGTTGGTAGAGGTCGTAAGCCATCCGAACACGACGCCCCGCACATCAGCTTGCGCCATGTCTTTACTTGGCTCGATGAAGAAAACACCATTGAGCGTCAAAGACAGCCCTGGCTTTCTTGTCAATCGCCTTCTCACTGTCTATCTGATGGAAATGGGCCGACTTTGGCAGAATGGCTTTTCTCTGCAGCAACTAGAAGATGCCGCCGTTCGTTTCGGCTTTCCCATGGGGCCATTTACATTGATAGACGAACTAGGGCTAAATCTCTGTTTTTCAGTGGCCCACGAACTAAGCCGAAACTTTGGCGAAAGATTCAAGGCGCCCCAATCGATGTTCAAAGTCTGGGAAGTTGGTCATGCCGGCAAAGTGGACGGGAAGGGCTTCTTTCTATGGGATAAGAGCGGCAAGAAACTGGGACCATGTCCAGAAGTTTTGTTCGAACACGACATCAAAAACGAAGCCGTTAAATTGAGCCAGACCGAATTAGACGAATTGCAGCGAAGCTTCCTTATGCCGATGCTTGATGAAGCGGCTCGCTGCTTGGAAGAGAAGGTAGTGAGAAAGCCTCGGGAAATCGACCTTTCCATGGTGATCGGCACTGGATTTCCAGCCTTCACCGGCGGACCTCTGCGCTATGCCGACCATTTGGGCATAGCAGAAGTGCTCAAGTCGATTGAAACAGTTTACGCTCGCACCGCTTTCAACCTTGAAAGGCGCCCCTGCGAATTACTCTATTCAATGAATGATTCGGGAAGGCGCTTTTACTCATCGGGCAACTCCTAAAGCAGGCGACCATCGTATTTTCCGCAAAGATTAGCTGAAAAAAATTTGACATTGTCTTAAGCTGGCTTTACCTTCAATTGTATAGAAATCTAAAGGAAACCTATAGACAGCTCTCGATTCTGCGACGAGTAGAAGAAGAGCTTGCCAAACTGTTCAGTTGTTCTTCAAAGACTCAGCTAAACGGAGAGGCGCTGCTAGTTTACGGTCGAAAATTCGCGAGGCTAAATCGGTTTCGCTGATTGCACCGCCCCCATCCCCAGACCAAATGTTAAACCAGCATGATACCGAGCCTGCCTCGTTGTCAGTACAAAGACAGGTGCCGCCTATGGAAGAAATTATTTGCATGTGCTCTATTCCGGTAATCTACGCCATGTCGTTCGGACTAGGACGACTAGTGGACAATGTACTTGAAACTCGCTGGCCGACTGACTTTTAAGCGAAAGACGCCAGAAATCATTTAAATTTCAAGACACCAAATGGACTTGGACTGTCTATCTAGTCTGGCTTGGCTGCCTTAGTGTGGGCGCTCTCTGCCAAGCCATATTCACCGTGATTAGAGGTACCTATTCAGCTCATATCTTCACTACAATTTTTCCGTTCTGTTTGTTCGACTCCATATAGTCTTGGGCAGCAGCTATATCGTTAAAGTCAAAAACACTATCAATGCGAGGTTTAAACATCCCTTCGGCAATCCCAGTCAAGACATACTCTTTGCCTAAGGAAAAGCGCTTATCATCATGCGTAATCTGAAACATCGTATAGCCTGAAATCTTGAGCCCACGCTTGAGCGATAACTGCAGGGGGAAGTTTGTCGTAGCCAAAGAAAGAGCACCATAAATGAAGATCTGCCCCTCATAAGCGCAAGACTTCGCAAGTGCCAGCAAAAACGGTCCGGCGACGGCATCAAAGATGATGTCGGCTCCCTTACCGTTTGTTATCTTTTGCACCGCAGCCACCAAATTCTCCTCTTCAGTGACAATTACATAATCGGCACCGGCATCCAGTAAAGCTTGTTTCTTCGCCGCGGTCCGTGTAGTAGCAATAGAAAATGCCCCTTCTCTCTTGACTATTTCCAGAGCAGCATAACCAACTGAACTTGAGGCTGCCGTAACTAAGACGTACTGACCAGCTGACACCGCCCCCAGTGCCTTGATTGCACCATAAGCAGTCAGATAAGGCATCCATATCGACGCCCCAGCTTCATCACTGAGAACTTGCGGACATTTTTCCACATAGCGGGCTGGAACGACAGCCCACTCGCCATACACACCATGCTTTGTCTGCGAAAAGCCAGGAATTGTGCTAACTCTATCGCCGGGAGACAAGGAGGGAAAAGAACTTTTGACGGCACTACCGCAAGCAACCAGAGTGCCGCAGGCCTCATAGCCGATTCTAGAAGGAAAGGTATTTCGCTCAAGGTATAGACCTTGACGAAAGAGCACTTCAGCGCGGTTGAGACCAATCGTGCTTACCTTAATAAGCACTTCGTCCTCACTCAGGACTGGCGGCACAGCCTCTTCAAGTTTAAGGACAGACGATGGACCATTCTCGTAAATCCTCACTATTCGCCCAGAGCAGTATGGATCTGAGCCTAAAGTAGTACTAGACAAAACTTTTCCCCTTTGAGACCAGCAAATGCCGGCACAGTAAAGATCACCTAGTCGCCCAGGCGTCGCCAAAAGCACACCAAAGATCTAAGCGAAAATCTCAGTAATGACCCCAGCAAAGCTCTAAAATAACCTCTCAGCGTTTCAATCGCATTAAATTGACGAATGAAACCATTCAAACAACTATCTGGAGCTCATTGGCAATGGAAAAGGTGAGACACATAGCAGTCATTGGCAGTCTAAGCATGGACCTGGTTTTGACCATGCCTAAGTTACCGCATGTGGGTGAGACCCTCAAGGGCAACAGCTTCAATACCTTTGTTGGCGGTAAAGGCAACAACCAAGCCCTTGCCATGGCCAGACTCGGTGCAAGAACAGCTATGCTTGGCAAACTCGGTAAAGATACCTATGCCGAGGCAATACTCTCCTGCCTGTCTGAAAATGGAGTGGAATGCCGACACATGCTCAGCGCGGAAACAGTGGGAACCGGCATTGCCAACATCTGGGTGAATAGCAACGGCGAAAACGAGATTGTCATCATTGCCAATTCAAATGGCGAGCTAAAGCCGTCAGATATAGATGAGCAAGTCGGTATCTTCGAAGATGCCACCCTCTTGGTTATGCAACTAGAGATTCCCCTTGAGACAGTGATATACGCAGCCGAACAAGCGCGGGCAAAAGGCATTGCAGTCCTGCTGAACCCTGCTCCAGCCCCCGTGGGCGGACTGCCTCAAGAACTCTTGAGCAAGATTGACTATATTGTCCCAAATGAGACTGAGACTGAAATACTGACCGGCATTAATCCTAGCGATGAAGTAAAGGCGCTGGCGGCTGGTAAAGCGCTGCTCGACAAAGGAATCGGCTGTGCCATCCTCACTCTGGGTGCCAGGGGCGCTGTCATTGTCGCCAAAGAACCATTTGAGAAAGCTGAAAATGATGCCGCAAACAGCATATTCTACAAATTCACACCGGCACCGCCCGTCAAAGTGATTGACTCCACTGCAGCCGGAGACGCCTTTGTCGGGGGTATGGCGGCAGCACTATCACGAGGAGAATCGTTGTCTCAAGCAGTAGCGGAAGGCTGCGCTGCCGGTTCTCTAGCCTGCACAAAGGCAGGGGCAGCGCCCAGCCTACCAAGTCGTCTGGAACTGGACAAACTGATCAAGCTTCCAAATTAGATAAATGCAAATTAGCTGAATTCAGATTTGCTGAATTCAAGTAAGCTGAATTAAAGTCAGCTGATTCCAAGTTAGCTTTTCTTGGGCGTTTCTCGAATACTCTTTCTTGAATACGCTCTAGAATAGAAGTAATGAAGAAGCAGTGGAAAACTCACTTTCTAAGCGTCCTGATACTGTTGTTTTTTGTATCAGCTCTAGGCTTGCAGCGTGCCGAAAGTGAGCCAAGACGCACTGACAGAGAGTATTTCCAGAAGTATGCAAGTTCCAAACAGGCTGTTGGCGAAGCAGTAAGGATTTATGGGGCAGGTCTTAAGGCCTATGAGAGACAGGAATTTTCAGAAGCGATAAAGTTACTCAAGAAAGCCAATAGCATTGACAACAAATGCAGCGGTGCTCTTTATACGCTTGGCGCATCTTACATGTGGGAAGACGACTTCCAAAGCGCTCTTGATGCCTATTCAAAGGCACTAAAGCTTTGCCCTGACGACATAGAATTAAACTACAGACGCGGCTTTGCCAACATCAGTTTGCTTAGATACAAGGAAGCCATAATTGACCTGCAGAAAGCTCATAAACTAGCCCCCGACAGAGGCGACATCTTGACACTAGAAGGGAAGTGTCACAAAGCTCTCGGGCAGACAAGCCTAGCTGTAAAAGCCTATGAAGAGGCGGCGCGGCTTAGCCCAAGGGATGAAGAAACACTTTTAGCACTAGCCAATTTGTACTTGGACGCTAAAAGTTTCGAGAAGGCATTGGTGACGGCTCGCAGGCTCTCATCTTATTACAAGGACGTCGGCGAAGCTTATGGAATGGCGGGCAAGGCTCTCATGGGTCTCAAAAGGTACAAAGACGCAGAAAAGGAATTTGACCTAGCCATAGCCAACGGCACAGAATTCGGAGGACAATTTCTAGAACTCAAGAAAGAATGTCGTAAGCTTGCGGGTAAGAATAAATAGTCAGAAAAATCTTGCAAAATCTGGCTTATTCAGGAAGCAGAATTCGGGAAGTAGAATTCAGGAAGCAGAAAAGACAAGGGCAGAAGAGATTATCAAGCCTCTAAGACTATACGCGACCATTTTGTTGGCTCAACTGATTGGGCCATGTCTGCTTTCATTTTTGACAGATGAGTTATCGAAAAATTTGCCGGTGATAACGACACTTGCTCATCTTGAGCAGCAGATGCCACTGCCTTCGGCTATGGCTTTGCCTCAAGCCAGCACAAAAGAGGAAGCTGAAAGAAGTAAGAATGCGGCGACAATGGTGCCGGTTCAGGACCGGAACGCGAATGCTCTTTCAAAATTGAAGGCAACGACAAATGCAACAGAAACAGAGAGGGCGACTAAGCTGAAGGCAAGCACCATAAAGGATGCGTTTAAGCTTGCCGATTCAGCTGAGACTCAAGGGCAAGAACAAGAAGCCATATCGCTCTACAAAGACTTGCTCGAACGGTTTAGTAAAACCGATCCGACCAACCCTAAGTTACCTCGCGCTGAAGCCCGAATAGCCAGACTACACTTGCTGAATAACGAATACGACAAGGCGAATACCTACTACGATAGGCTGCTCAAACATCATCAAAGACTTGATGAAGATCCCGAGCTGATGGTCGATTTAGACGACCTCTCTAATGTCTATCAGAAATTTACCAGCAGCAAAGAACATCATCTAGATTGTTTGATGCGATCTCTCAGCATCAGGAACTTTATCAACCCTAAGCATCCTCATCTTCCTGAATCTTATCGATTGATAGCTAACTATCTATTAGGCCAAGGCGACAGCAAGCAGGCGCTTGCCTGGCTGGACAAAGCCATCGCCGTTGACAGAACTTATCCTAGACAAAAGAAATCGAAGCTGGTCGAAGATTTGCAGCTGAGAGGCAATATCTTTCTGCAAACCAATAAAGTGCAAGAAGCAGAGTCCGCCTTCAGCGAATCGCTAAACATTGCAGTGGATAATGCTTGCAGCGACATGCTGATCGGTCAATCTTATCTGTACCTTGGTTTGGCACAAATGAAAGGGGCTAAGCACAAAGAAGCCAGTGAAAACTTCAATTTAGCCAAAGGTAGATTGAGACAAACGAGCGGCGAAAGAACCAAGATGCTCTCTGGCTATTTGGAAGCAAGTATAAAAGAAAACGAGAGCCAGCTGAAAGAGCAGACGCGCAAAGCTGGGCACCGCGAGGCGAGAAAAGCGCCAGCTGCAAGAGTGAATAGATGAAACATCGTCCAGACCAGAGTTCTAGAGCAGTCCTTCCCGAAATTTCGTAACCTGGGTTGGTGTTGGCAGCTGAATATAAACGCCCGGCTTGAACTGCCTAGAATTTGGAGCAAGCAAGTGATCGGCATTTAGCTTCAGCAATAGTTCCGCTATAGACAGATCGAAAAGTATTTGCCTTGCCACGGAATCGGCTGTATCACCTTCCCTGGTCAAGTACGAGTTATCTGGCTCAGCTGCATTTGGTTGGAGATGAGCTTGAGTGGCGGTCTCAGCTTCATCTAGAAAATCTGAGTTTAATTCAGCGTTAGAGAGAGAGCTGGGCGGGTTCATTTCACTCGAAGTATCTCCAGAAAGTGGCTGCAAGGCTACAGTTTCGCCTTCCTGCAAAACATTTTCTACAACAGGTGCCACCCTATGACTTATGTCTACGATTTCTCCGCCATATGTGCCATCGGGTAGATGCAACTTTATTTCCGGCTTGCTCTTTATAGTAAGTCCGTCGAGAAGCTCTCTAACCAGGTCTTGCACGATGACAGTCTTTTCGCCCATATCTCGGTCTGGTGAGGCTTTGTCTTGGGGCTTAGAAGCGGGTCCTGGCTTAGCAGTGGGCTCGGGTTTGTTTGCCGATTCGGGTTTGGTAGCGGAAGAGGTTGGACTAGAGGCGGTGTCGGCTTTGGAACTAGGGGTCTTTTCACCGGCGGGCGAATTTGGATAATTTATAGTGGGAGGTTTAGTGGAAGGTTGAGTGGATTCAACTGGCGTAGCGCCTAGATTAGAGAATGAATTAGAGACTGGATTAGAGACTGGAGAAGACCCCTGAAGAGGTTTGAGAGGAAGTTTCCCTGATGTCTGGGTCTCTTTCGGATTGGAACCATCACCTTTATGGACTCTGCTAGAGTCTTTGTTGCCATTTAAGAAAAGCAGAACTCGACTGCCAAACTCGCCAAGCTGTTCCAGCCGATTTACAAGAATTTCTACTGCTTTAACCGCGAACTGTCGCGTTACCGGCTTTGAACTGGCATTGCTCTCACTCGATTTGTCACCAATTTGATTGCCTTCAGCTGAACCGTTCTTCCCTTTGGACTGGAGCAGGCTCTGATCGCTTGCAGATTTATCGGCGGGTTGTCCCAATGGCTTATTGATGCGATCAATGAAGTTGTCGAATTGGGACGCCTGATGGGATTTCCCATTTACCGCCTTGGAGTCTGAGGGATTTTGACCGATAGAAGAGTCAGAGAAACCGGGGAGAGGAGGCTTAGAAACGCCGGAGGAGCGTTCGCCCTTAGATTGGTTGGGAGTTTTGAGACCAGGTTCAGATGCTGTAGTTCTTGAAGAATCTGGACTCAGACCCAATTTAACTTTCCAGTCTTTTAGAGTCTGAGAGGGGTCAGAAAAAACAGTAAAACCAAGAATTCGAGGAGGAGCAACTGCAGTTTCTGACTTGGAACCGAGTCTGGATTCGGCAGGGTTCGAGGACTCACAGAAATTTCGGACGAAGCTCTGAAGTCCTTTTGTGTTTTCCATAATTAGACCAAGCGGTCCATCGGCGCCACGCATTTCTTTCGGGAGCTCGAGGCGAACCGAAGGGCTGGCGGAGGGCTGGAATTTATCATTTTTGGGCGAGGCTTGGTCGAGAAACCGATTGGTTTCCTTAGTCAAAAGCATATCGTTATTACTTTCCAAGCGTTTCGCGTCGCCAGACAGTTCTGTCCGAAGAGCCTTACTAATTGGACCTTCTGTGACCGAATTCCCTTTTGACCCAAAATCCCTGTTATCTAATTTTTCTAATGTCGGCAGCTTTTCAGAAGAGACATCAATTCGCTGCTTTTGGTGGTCATTTCGGGGTACAAGATTAGCAGACCCATTAATTCCTGAAGATTCCCGCTCAACGAACTTGGATTGTTCAGACTGAAAAGCGCCTCTATCTCTGGATGAAACGCCAGCACCCGCATCCAGCGCACCAGCCTTTCTTGCAGCAGAATCTGCCTGCTCGGTATCAGTCATGCGCTTATCGCTTCTATCGGACAAAATTGTTCTGGACGGTTCGGAAGGACTAGCTTGCGGTGCGCCTGGTAGAGATGCTCTCTCTCGATTCTCTGCTTTATTGGGCAAGGGTCCTGCGGCCAATGACTTATCTAGAAGTTTGGGTCCAGAAGTCTCACGACTGTCAGAAACTGGTGAATCTGATCGACTGGGCAAAGGCTGACCACCTCGGTCTGCATTTTGTCTTGAAGACTCTGGATTTGTTTCTTTAATGGGAGGAACGGCCCCGGGTTTGACACTCGAAGTTGACACTTCACCCGCCAAAACAGGAACCGAACGCCTGTCAGGACCAGGCACGTTGTTGGTGGGAGAGGAATCAGACAAACTTTGACTTATAGGATCCTTCGAAGCCTGGGCTTTGGATGTTTTGGCGGCATCCGCAGATGCGGGAGAACGAATTTCTTGGTTAGGGCTTGTTCTCTGGTTAAAAGTGGAAGTCTCAACCGCTACAGAATCAGTCAATTCAGACTTTTGATTGTGTTGCAACTGAGCTGAGTTTAACGAACCTGAATGAACTGACTCACTCCGGAAATTGTCGTCAGATATCTGCTCTGCAACAGACCTACCAGAATCAACAATCGGCGCTATAAAGTCGCCGTTAGAATCATTCTCCTGAACCATCTAGTTTTCCGGCTCCTCTAGACAGTTTTTTTCATAGTTGTTCTTAAAGCGAGGTGCCAAATCAGCAGCCTTCTTAAAATCTGCGCAAACCATATCCTTCGAATGCTTTAGATACTTTCTCGCGTAACCTCTGGAATAATAGAGAGCAGCAACCTCAGGGTGCCTTTGAATAGCTTTTGTGCTGAACTCAATACATTCATGATATCGTTTCATCTGAACTAAACATGCAGGCAAAAAATCTAGACTTTCAATGAAACCGCAGTCATAAGATTTCTGAAAGTAAGAGTAAGACTCTTTCCACTTATCTTCCTTAAACTTGCAAAAGCCCTTAAAGTACCAAAGATAGCCGCGTTCACTATTGGTCTTTAGGGCCTCGTCACAAACTTGAAGTCCCTCTTGCAGTCGCCCCAGAAGCTGCAACGTAGCGACCTTGCTCTCAAGAGCCCTGATATTTCCAGGCTCTTTTTTGAGAAACTCATTTATCTCACCAAGCTTCTTCTCAGTATCTTCCTTAGAATGGATCTTTGCTTCTGCAGCTTCAGCACTTATCCAAGACTGACAAAAGGTAGCAAAAATAAAGAAACCGATTTGAAGAGAAAGCATTCTGGTATGAAATCGCAAGAGCCATTACCCCGATGCTTCCTAGACTTCTACAAACTCCAATATACCGTATCAGGGCAAACTTTCACTAGCCCTCCCAATGACCTGTCCCAAGTTTAGTAGACAACCAGGAAATTACCAAGCTGCTTTAACTGAACAGTACTCATTGTAAAAGTCCTCAGGTGTTTCATACCCAAGTCCAAGTGAGCTGTGAAGTCTTCGCCTGCTGTAGAAGATTTCAATGTACTCAAAGATCTCATCTTTTAGGGTGGCTGAAGGTCTCAGTCTCAGGATGTAGATATCTAGTTCCTGCTTAAGTGTGCCGAAGAATGATTCAGTAGGAGCGTTGTCCCAGCAATCGCCTTTACGACTCATGCTCTGTCGTAGCCGGTGACGTCAGAGAATAGTGCGGAATTCAGTGCTTGCATACTGAGAGCCGCAATCAGAATGAACTAGAGGATGAGCTCCAGAGTGCAGGCTTAGAGACACATGATTAGAAATAGACCAGCCAACAACTTTTCGAGAATAGAGATCCGCAGGCGCGTTATTTGTTGAAAAGGAATCAGCTAAACTCTGTCTTATAGGATCTTTCGAAGGCTGGGCTTTGGATGTTTTGGCGGCATCCGCAGAGGCGGGAGAACGAAACTCTTGGTTAGGGCTTGCGACACTAGCATTACTTGCTGAAGTCTCCGGTCCAAGCTCCCCAGCTGGTGATTTCTTCGACGGGGGCAAAGCGGCATCAGATTGAGGTCTTGAATCATTTGGACTTTTTGGATTATCGAAAGACTTTCCTACGTTCGAGTTGGCAGTTGATTCAGCCAATAAACCCTCGGAGATTTCACTAGCATCAAACCCTTCCTTCATTTGCTTGAATCTTCCTCAGAACATATACTCCGATGAGCATCGATAAGTGATGGATCTAGCTGCGCCGCTTTCCAAAGATCTGCACAAACCAGAGTCTTTGATTGATGAAGAGTTCGCCTCGCCAACCCCCTATTAAAGTACAGAACGGCGTCATTTGGATAATGCTGAATTTTCTCATTAGCAAACTTCACACACTCATCATATCTATGCAACTTCCGCAGACAAAATGCTACAAAACCAGCACTACCCGATTCGCCCATACTCTCAGCTCTTTTGAAAAGTGGTAAAGCCTCTGACCAATTTCTCTCCTTATACTTACAAAATCCCAAAAATCTCCATATAAAGGGTCTATCGACACCAGCCTTCACTGCGCTCTCACAAATCTGCTCCGCCTCGCTTCTTCTACCTAGAACCTCAAGCGTAGCCACCTTGCTTTCCAACATATCCATATCATGAGGATTCTTCTTTAGCCGTAGTTCAATCTCAACAAGACTCTGCTCAAGCTCAGATTTTGAATATTTCTTCTTTTCCGCTAACACAGCTGAAGGTGCAGAAAGACAAACGACTAGAAGCACAAGGCTGAGACTCTTTAACTTTGAACTTAGTATCTTAATCAGCA
Source organism: Candidatus Obscuribacterales bacterium (assembly GCA_019745415.1). Classification (GTDB taxonomy): domain Bacteria; phylum Cyanobacteriota; class Vampirovibrionia; order Obscuribacterales; family Obscuribacteraceae; genus Obscuribacter. The sequence goes on from JAIETF010000070.1 coordinate 69,057, forward strand.
ACTAACTTCATCCTCTAACTGCACTAAAGTTCCAATCCCAGGATAACACAGCTAAATAAACAAACTCAGCAACTAACCCGATATTAAAGCCTTCGATTGCAATATGGCCCAGAACTTTCTCAATTAGAGAACTCCAACAGGCTCCGTAAAGCTGGAAGAAAGAATTGCTTGGTGAGGGCTTCCGACACTAGCGGTTCTCGCAAGCGCCTCCTATCTGCGCTCGCCAGTTCAAACGTGCAAATTCCAGGAAAAGATGTCGAACCTAAGAACCACAGCTTTATTCGATGGCACTTACTTAACCATCAAAATCTCTGCGCTCAAATTGTACTGGCTCAAGCCAGCCTAAACACTGTGTTATCGCACAGAGCAAAGAAATGACTGAGGCAAGCTCAAATCCAAATCTCACACTCAATCTAGATCATCAGAACCCTTGTCCGACTTACCAACCCCCGCAGCACCAACACCTGCTGCACCAACACCCGCAGCACCGACACCTGCGACGACTGCAGCCGACACCACTTCGCCAGAGCGTTCTAAATTCTCGCCTTCAGAGCCGCCGGATCTTCTCGCCGGCTGCGGGAACGAGAGATTTATCTTGTAGTCATCAGCCATAACCAGCTTGGCACTGTAAGTGCCAGACCCAGACTTCTTCGGAAAGCCCTCGAGCACTTCAGTAGATTTATTGTCGAGTAAGTCCTTTATGCTTTTGGCATCTATTTCTCTACCGTACTGGCGCCGCCAGATGGTAAATTTGCAGCCTTCGCGCCAACGGCTGCAACCAAGAGCCTTAGGAGACATGCGCAGCTTGCCTTCCTTACACTGAGGACAGGCACCAAAATCACTAGCGGCAGCCGAGCCTTCGCCTTCAGCACCACCATGAGTATCAGCAGCTACACCACTGGTGGTGCGAGCATACCCATTGCCATACCCCTTACCACCGCCATTGCCGCCGGGCTTTCTCGCCGAAGAGCGCTCATCGCCTTCACCGTCACCGGTATCAAATGAGACTTCTACCTTGCCCTCTTCGTTAACAACTAAACGAGCATCATAGGTGCCAGAGCCGTCCTTCTTCTTGAAGCCTTTGATTACTTTGGTACAGCGATTTTCTACCAGATCCTTAATTTGGGCATCGGTGAGGCTCTTGCCTCTCTGCTCGCGCCAGATATTGAATGTGCAACCTTCTTTCCAACGATTGCATCCAGCCCCTTTGGGCGTAGGTCTCACGACGCCGCGCTTACAATGAGGACACATACCGATGCCGGTACCGGCTTTGATCATAGCTTGACCGGCGGATGCAGCCACATCAGGCAAAAGCGCTCTGACAAAATCGGCTATACCTTGATCGAAAACACGGCTCTCAAGCTTGCCTTCTTGCATATCAGCCAGTTTCTGTTCCCAGTTGGCAGTGAGAGCTATGTCTTTTAGGTTCTGGTGCACTTGCTCAATTAGAGCCTTGCCTTTCAAAGTCGGCAATAAGCTCTTCTTTTGCCTCTCTACATAGCCTGTCTGCAAAAGGCGTTCAATAATCGCCGCTCGAGTAGCCGGCGTGCCCAGACCCTTCTGCTTCATATAGCTAGCCAAATCTTCGTCGTCTAGTTCTTGACCGGCGTTCTTCATTGCAGTCAACAAGCTGGCGTCGTCGTAAGGCTTAGGCGCAGATGTCTTGCGCTCTTTCAGTTCAACCTTATCTTTAACCAGCTCATCACCGACGTTAAGAGCAGGCAGCTCCTGCATCTCATCGTCATCGTCCTTTGAGCCGCCTTCCTTCGAATCTTTGCCGTCTTTGTCTTTGGTCTTCTTCTTAGTCTTAGCTTCCTTGCCGTCTTTACCTTCCTTAGACTTAGGATCAACTACAGTCCAGCCCTCATCTCTTATCACCGAGCCCTTCGCCCTAAACTTGTGTTGACCGAGAGCAATCAGCACAACCGTCTCATCTCGCACTTCCGGCGGCAAAAAGATAGACAAGAAGCGAGCCACTACAAGATCATAGATATTCTTGAGTTTATCGTTGAGATTAGCAGGAGCTTGATTGAATGTTGGAATAATGGCGTGGTGGTCGGTTAACTTCGCGTCGTCAACATAAGCTTTCGAGAGCTTGGGCTTCAACAAACTGGCGGTGATGGCACCAGGGACGATACCTTCTTTTTTGAAGGCATCTTTCACCTTTTGACTTGTGATTGGCGCCTTCAAAAGAGAGGAAACTATGCGAGGCAGCTCATCAACCATGTCATTAGAGAGATGGCGAGATTCAGTCCTTGGATAAGATATGAGCTTTTCGCTCTCGTAAAGGCTTTGGGCAAGGTTGAGAGTCTCTTGGGCTGTATAGCCGAAGCGTTTATTTGCTTCTTTTTGCAGAGTGAGCAAATCATAGAGAGCCGGTGCCTTCGACTTCTTTTCGCTGTTGACGACAGAAAGAACCTTGCCGGTCTCGATCGGCTTGGTGTCTTTGACCACCTGCTCTGCCAGTTTCTTATCTTTGATTTTGGTCTGGGGGTCGTTGCCTTCAGTTATGTAGCGGGCAGTAAAGCCAGGCTGGAAGGCAGCGAAGATCTCATAGAAAGGTGTCGATTGAAAGTTATCTATGGCTTTCTGTCTTTCGACAATCAGCGCAAGAGTGGGAGTCTGCACTCGTCCGATGGTGCAAAGTTCACGATTGATAGATGTATAGGCGCGGGTAAAATTCAAACCCACCACCCAGTCGGCATGAGCCCGGGCACTGGCGGCACTGGCTAAATTGTCGAATTGGCTTGATGGTTTCAGTTTGGACAGCCCATCTTTGATGGCGTCTGCGGTGAGCGAGCTAATCCAAAGACGTTCCACTGGTTTCTTACAGGCAGTAAGCATATAAATGAGCCGAAAAATATGCTCACCTTCGCGTCCGGCGTCAGTTGC
>JAIETF010000056.1 GCA_019745415.1 Candidatus Obscuribacterales bacterium
GCTCGGCATCGGCACCCCGGCGAACGGCGGCACCGACCAGAAGTAAGAAGTTGCGGAAGAGAGCGTCGGTCTTCGGGCTGAACGCTCTCTTTTCGCCTCATTTGCACGAACGAATAGGACGCACTCGGGCTTTGTCTCGAGTGCGTCCGTTTTTCAAAGCGTCAAAAAAATTTTGGCGCCACCACTTGAAAACTTTGACTTCTGTGGAGATAAGCTATGACCCAACATCTGTCTAACGCCAGCGCTCAGACTCGCCGAGTGGAACTGCCCACCGGCGTCATCGAGGTGGATGTGCATGAAGCTCTCATGCCACTCGACGAACTGTGCGGCTTCGCCGCCAGGCGCAATCCGAAGCGCGGCTTCCTCTTTGTCTCCAAGGTGCTCGGCAAGCACATCCCGGTTCGCCCGTCGCTGATGCTCGCCGTACACGAACAACTCGCCAGCCAGGTCCCCGCTGATCTGCCCGGCCCCATCGTCATGGTCGGCATGGCCGAGACCGCAACCTGTCTCGGCCAGGGTGTCTTCGAAGCGTTCAAGCGCATGACCGGACGGGACGACGTCGTCTTCATTCACTCGACGCGCTACAACCTCGACCGCGCCAAGGTGCTCGAGTTCAAGGAAGAGCACTGCCACGCCGCCGACCACATCATGTATCTGCCGGAAATGCCGATGGATGCCCAGATGTTCAAGCAGGCGCGCAGCATCGTCCTCGTCGACGATGAAGCTTCCACCGGCAAGACTTTCGTCAACCTGACCCAGGCTTTCAAGGCGGCAATCCCCTCCATCGAACGCGCCGTCACCGCCGTCATCACCGACTGGCGCGGTCCGGAGCGCACCAGCGCCACCCACCAAGCCATGCCTGTGCCCTGCATCGGTGTCGCTATGCTCAAGGGCGAGTACCGCTTCGAAGCTTCGCCCAATCTGGCCGCCATGGAGATGCCGAAAGCCACCGGCAATGGTGCCAACAAGGATCGCCTGCTGCCGCGCAACCATGGAAGACTGGGCGCCAGCTCCCTCTTCGAACTGTCGCCGGCGGTCAAGGTCTTTGCCGAGTCCAGCCTGCGTCGTTTCGGCGGTGCACCGGTCCTGGTGCTGGGCACTGGTGAGTTCTCCTTCCCTCCTTTCCGGCTGGCTTTGCACATGGAAGAGATGGGCATGGACGTGAGCTTCCAGACGACCACCCGCTCGCCCATCATCGACATGCCCGGCACCGCCATCCTCAGCGCCATGGAGTTCGGCGACAACTACGACGACGGCATCGCCAACTATGTCTACAACGTCACTCCGGGCATGTACGCCGGTGTGGTCATCGCCCACGAGACTCCGGCGCGCTCCATCGATCGAGTGCTGACGGCTGAACTCGAGGCCTTCTGTGTGGAGATCTGACCGATGAATTTCACTCTGAAAGCCGGCTGCGTCGCCTTCTGCGACGTGGACGACAGCCTGATTAGCAACAGCCGCACAGCGCCCTGTGCGCAGTCCGAGCCCTGCGCTTTCGACGACAAGGGCGCGGTCTGCGGTTACGTCACTCCTCGGCAGAAGGCTCTCAACAAGCTGCTCAGCCAAGGTGCGGTGATCGTGCCCACCACGGCTCGCTCCTCCAAGGGCCTGGCCGGTGTGCAGTTCGCCTTCCCGGTCGCCTATTCCATCGTCAGTTTCGGTGGGCTGATCCTCTGCCCTGACGGTGAACCCGAACCGCGTTTCTACGCCATGATCAAGCAAGGCGCCGAGCGCTACAAGGGCGTTCTGGAGGACCTGCTCGCCCTGGTGCAGCGTGAAGCGGAAAGTCGCGGTATCTGCCTGCGAAGCCGCGTGGTGGTGGACTGCGGTCTGCCTCTCTATCTCTCGGTCAAGCACAACGACAAGTCGCGACCCGGCTATAAGGAAGAGCTGGCTCTCATTCGTAACCTGGCGGCTGAGTACATCGCCGTCATGGCTCCCGAATTCGCCATCCATCTGAACGGCAACTTCCTGGCCGTGCTGCCGCCTTTCCTGCGCAAGGAGTATGCGGTGCGTTGGTTCCTCGAGAACATCGCCCCCGGTGTCATGAGCATCGGTTTCGGCGACAGCGTCACCGACCTCGATTTTGCAGCCGAGTGCGATTACGTGCTCATGCCCAGCGTCTCTCAAGCCTTTGAACATCTGACCGCGGCCTAAAGCCTGAGGAGGTTACATGCCTGATATCTCTTTTACAAGCTCTCTCTCTGCCAACTCTGCCGGCGCCGGCTGCGAGCCCTTCAGCGGCAGCTATGCCCGGGGCGACGTTCTCTTCCTGCTCAAACGGGTCGAGATCGTGCCGGTGAGCATCGCCGAGAAGGAGCGCCTGATCCAGAGTGGCGAAGCGCACTACTCCGAGATGCTCTCGGTTGAGAAGGCGCCTGGTCGTCAGTACCTGGAGCTCTTCTACCAGGCGCTGGAGCAGAATGCCGGCTTGCTCGGCGGGCACATCGCTGCTTTGGCGCACACCCTGGTCGACGACAAGAAAGCTCGCCGCGGCAAGGAGGTGGTGCTGGTCAGCCTGGCTCGCGCCGGCACCCCGATGGGTGTTCTGCTCAAGCGTGCCATCCATGCGCTCGGTCACCAGGTGGTGCACTACAGTGTCTCCATCATCCGCGATCGCGGCATTGACTGGGTGGCGCTCGACTACATCCGCGCACGCCACGCCGACCGCGATATCGTCTTCGTGGACGGCTGGACCGGCAAGGGCACCATCACCGGTGAACTGCACGCCAGCATCAAGGACTACAACCAGTCGCGCCAAGCGCAGGTCATCCCGCAGTTGGTGGTGGTGGCCGATCTGGCTGGTGTTGCCGACCTGGCTGCCACCGCGACCGACTATCTGATACCGTCAGCGGTGTTGAACTCGGTGGTCTCCGGCTTGGTCAGTCGCACTGTGCTCAGCCCTCAGTACGTGGGCCCGGGCGACTTCCACGCCTGTGTCTTCTATGCCGACAAGGCTCGTGAAGACCTGTCGCGTTACTTCATCGAGGCGGTCATGCCCTATGTGCTGGAGGCGCTGGAGGAGACCGGACCGGTGGAATGGGACCACCAGACCAAGTCGCGACTGCAGGCGCGGTCGCGTGCTTTCGTCGACTATGCCATGAGCAATTACGGCATCGCCGACCGCAACTACGTCAAGCCCGGCATCGGCGAATCGACCCGGGTTCTCCTGCGGCGCGTGCCAGACCGGCTCGTGCTGCGCGAAATGGCACAGGATGTGCAACACCTGGTTGCGCTGGCCGAAGCTGCCGGTGTGCCTGTCGAGTTCAATCCCGAGCTGCCGTACCGCGCGGCCGCTTTCATCAAGTCCGTTGACTGAGGAGACCTTCATGCTGCAGAATTTTCGTGACCTGGTCGGTGCCACCGGCGCTCATTTCGCTTCGCCCATGAGCGAAGTCGCTTCCGTGCGTCCGGTGAAGGGGCAGCTCCATCTCGGGGCTTCCATGTACGTGCCCTGCACCCAAGACCCCGAGACCCTGGCCGCCATCGCCAACGGCGAGAAGTATCCCTTCCTGCGTTCGGTCATCTTCTGCACCGAAGATGCCGTGCGCGAGGACAAGCTCAATGCCGCTCTCGAGAACCTGAAGCAGGCGCTGCGCCTGTTCCGCGATGTCGACCACCCGATGCGCTTCATCCGCGTGCGCAACCCGCACGTGCTGGGGCGCTGCATCGCCTTCCGCGGCATCGAGCAGGTGGACGGTTTCGTGCTGCCCAAGATCACGGCCGAGACGCTTCCCGGCTATCTGAGTCAGCTCACCAACCGTGACAGCTTCTCGCTCATGCCCACGCTGGAGACCGAAGAGATCTTCGATCCCATTCAGCGCCGCGAGCTCAAGAAGCTGCTCATGCGTGACAAGGTGCGCAATCGCATCCTCTGCCTGCGCATCGGCGGTAACGACCTGCTCAACTGCATCGGGCAGCGTCGTCCCAAGGATCGCACCATCTACGACACTCCGGTGGGCGCCCTCATCGGCGAGCTGGTGCGCGAATTCCTGCCCCATGGCTTCGGGCTGACGGCGCCGGTCTTCGAACTGATCGACGACCGCTACCAGGAACTGCTGGAGGAAGAAATCCGGCGCGACCTGGCCAACGGGCTCTTCGGCAAGACTGCCATCCATCCCGGACAGATCGCCAAGATCGAATCCATGTTCCGGGTGGAGCGCTCCGACCTGGAAGAAGCCGAGGCCATCCTCGCACCCGATGCGCCGGCGGTCTTCCGCATGGGCGGTCGCATGTGCGAGCCCACCACCCACAGCCGCTGGGCCCGCGACATCATGCTGCGGGCGCAGGTCTACGGTACCCTGGACTGAGCCAGATTGGCTTCGGCACTGCTGTTCGCCGAGCCGTCTCAAGCGCCTATCTCGAGCCCCCTTCTTCCGAAGGGGGCGTGTTCTGTATTTATCTATATCTGGTTCACAAGACCGGAAAGGAGACCTCTATATGAACGGTTATCTAATAGCCGACCTGGACGGCTCAGTCTTCGACTCGGGAGGCAAGAGCTGGGGCGATGAATCGCAGGCGGTGGCGATGAACAGTCACGGCAAGGTGTCGTCGGTGATGAACCGGCAGCAGCGCTTGCTTCTGTCCATGCTCACCGCCGGTGATCTCACCGTCGTTCCCAACACGGCTCGCGACTTCGAGTCTTTCAAGCGAGTGCAGTTGCGCTTCACCGATTACGCCATCCTCTCGTTCGGCGCGGTGATTTTGCAACCGCCCGCGCTCGGTCAAGACTTCGGTCAGCCCGACCCCGAGTGGGATGCCTTCATTCGCCCGCAGTCGCAGGAACTGTCTCGCGAACTCGACTACGTGCTCTCTCTCATGCAGAGCACCGCCGAGCGCCTGGGCCTTTGCGAAAGCGTGCGTGTCGAAGAGCTGGGCGATATGGGCATGCGTCTCTACGCCAATGCCAAGGACAAGTCGCCTGAGCAGCAGGGGATGAATCGCTTGCAGGAAGCCTGCGTCGTGCATCTACCGGCAGGCTGGTGGGTGCACCGCAACGGGCACAACCTGGCTTTCCTCCCGCCCTACCTGGGCAAAGATAAAGCCCTGTCCTGGTTCCTCCGGCACCGCGCCGACCCGGTGCGAGCCGCAGGACTGCTCATCGGTCTGGGCGACAGCGCCTCCGACCTTCCCTTCATGGGCGACTGCCACTACGCACTCGTGCCCAAGCGCTCGAGCGTGGTTGCTGCGCTCAAGCGCTGATTATCTTCAAGCAACTTGAACTTCAAAGTAGAGAGGTATTCATGAGTCACAGTCCTGTGAAAATCTGGTTCAACAAGAGCGGTCTGAGCAACTACGCTGTCATCGAGAGCATCAAGGCCAGCGCGCAAGCCGGCGAAGAGTTCTACTTCATCGGCAGTCACAGCCGCGGCGACTTCGCTCTGCGGGCCATCTGCGACAAGTTCGTGGTCGAACCCGACGGTCTCAAGGGTGACGAGTATGTGGAATGGTGCCTGCAGTTCGCCATCGAGAACGGCGTGCAGGTCTTCTTCCCCGACCGCGGCGTGGAAGGCATCACCGCCGCCCGCGAGCGCTTCGCCGCTGCCGGCGTGCATCTGATGGTGCCTACCGACAGCGCCACCCTCGACATCATCGACCACAAAGGCCGGCAGTACGACTTCATCGGCCCCGAAGCTGCCAACATCCCCGACTACCGCATCGTCTCCAACCTGGCCGAGTTCGACCGTGCTTGCGCTGAACTGAAGGAGCGCCACTCCCGCATCTGCTTCAAGCCTGCCGTCTCCATCTTCGGCGCCGGCTTCCGCTACATCACCGAGGACGGAAGCGCTGTCTCTCGCCTGATGAACGGCAACAACATCGCCGTCTCCATGGAAGAAGCGCGCTTCATCCTCGGGCAGGAAGACTCATTCCGAGACCTTATGGTCATGGAGTACCTTCCTGGACCGGAGTACAGCGTCGACTGCCTGGCGGTCAAGGGCAAGGTGGTGCAGGGTGTCTGCCGCGTCAAGGTGGCCGACCGTGTGCAGGAACTGCCCGACAAGCCCGAAGCTCTCGCCGCGGCGGCCCGCCTGGCAGAGCGCTTCGGCTTCGATGGCATCTTCAACGCCCAGTTCCGCAACAAGGACGGCGTTCTTTACCTCCTGGAGGTGAATGCCCGTATGTCCGGCGGTCTCTACGTCACCTTCCACTCGGGGCTCTCCCTGCCCTACTGGGCTGTGCGTCTGGCTGTCGGTTCCGCCGATGCCCAGGACGTACCGGCTCCCAAGACGGGCGTTCGGGTCGGGCAGATGCATCGCTCCGTGACGCTTCCCGACTAGTCGTCGCCTGAGAAAAGAGGTGTTTATGATGAATGACTCTAACTCTGCCGCAACGGCCTCGCCTGTGCCCGGAGAACCTGAGCAAGGTTCAGTGCCGACGTGCACCGAGTCCGACGCCCCCGCCGGGCACACCGAGGGCGGCGAAAGCACGGTTGTCACCGTGCTCTTCGTCGGCGGTATATTCAGTGCTCCCCAGGTGATCGCCAGTATTCATGCTGCGGCGCAGGCCAACCCTCTCGGACCCGAGGTGCAGATTGTTGTGTCTCACCGCTCCAACGAGCGGCGTGGCATCGACGAAGCCGACGCCTTCATCCTCGAGCCGGATGAGATCAGTCGGGATCCAGTCGCCTTCATCGACTGGTGTCTCGAGGTGGCCGCCGGACTGGGTGTGGATGTGATCGTCCCTCGTCGCAACGTTGCCTGGTTCGCCGATGCTCGTCAACGCTTCGAAGAACTCGGTGTGCAGGTCATCGTTCCTGGTGATTCCGCCTTGCTTTCGTCCATTGAGAACAAGGCGGCGCTCTACCAGGCTTTGCCATCACATCTGGTGGCGATTCCGCAGTTCCGTACTGCTCTCACCATGACCGAGTTCGATGAAGCCTATGCCGAACTCTCCAAGCTCGGCACGGTATGCATCAAGCCGACGGTCGGCATTGCTGCTCGAGGATTCCGCGTTCTCAATCCTGCTCTTGGTGTCGGCAGACCGGACGCGGATGTCTATGTCAGCTTGGAAGATGCCCGGCAGGAGTTGTCATCGCTCAAGCGTTTTCCCGAACTCATGGTGATGCCATATCTACCTGGTCCGGAGCGTTCGGTTGACTGTCTGGCGCACCATGGTCGCCTGGTAGTCGGTATCGTCCGGCGCAAGTTGGATGTCGGCGAGCAGCTCCTAGAAGACCATCCTGAGCTCCTCGAATTGGCGAACAAGTTGACCGAGCACCTGCAATTGCATGGGCTGTTCAACATCCAGTTCATGCAGGGCAGCAGCGGGCAGCAGTTCCTTCTCGAAATCAATACCCGCATGTCTGGCGGCATCTATCTGTCGGCGCGCTCGGGCGTGTGCTTGCCCTACTGGGCTGTTCTGCTTGCGTTGGGTCTTTCGAGTCCTACTGAGGTACCAGCTCCAGTTCTGGGTGTGCGAGCGAGTAAGCGCTAGCGAAAGCGCCTGCTCAGTCAGTACTTCCTCTTTCCTCCACTCTCCACTCGGTTCCTATGCCGAGTCGTTTTCTTTGTCGGTTTGGACGTCGGCTGGATGCCGAGTCTGACCGACAAAAAGCTCAACCCTCTGCGGCAAGACCGCATTCCAAGGAGTCTTCAGATGATTCTCTCCAGCTCGATTCTCTCCCTCGCCCTCTTTCTCGTCGTGCTGATCGGCGCCAAGAAGGTCTTCGACGCTCTGGTCAAGTTCTTCTCCAGCCCGTTCAAGTCGGTGCCCATCCAGCGCGTGCGACGCTCTGCCTTCATCGTCGTGGCCATCTCCATCGGCGTCATGGCTGCGCCGCTGCTGATTCCCTTCGGTGGGCCGGCTCGCGTCGTCGTCTTCGCGCTGTACACCATCTACCTGGGCTGCGGCTTCTGGCAGGTCTGGACCTGGTTCCAGGGCTCCGAGAACACCAGCAAGTGATGGGGGTGGTCGCATAGTCGACTGATGTATGGGGTGGCTACCTTAACGGTAGCCACCCTGTTACTTGAAGCTCAACAAATTTTTTTGTAAATGGAAAATATGATATGCTGTAGTAAAAAATGAAGCTGCGTTTTTGTTTGGTGGAAGTGGAACCGATATCGGTTCCACTTCCAGGTTCAAATCGCAGCATCAACAATTAATCCAATTTCGTTGAACTTTTTTCAGCAAAAGTACGTTATATAGTCAGACCCCATTGGCTGGAGCTCTTCTTATGTTCAATTTTGCCAATTGTTCTTTTGCTTCAACGGCTGGCGCATCTCTTGATCTGGAAGAGTATGCTTCAAAGAGGCAGAAGCTTCTGGATAGTTTTTCTGAAGCTTTTCCTGATGACCAGAGATGCTGGGAACATCTATTGGACAAGATGGTTCTTAGCGGTCTAGTGAGGTGCTTGAGCTGTTCTGAGCTCAAGCTCGAAATTTCTCCGTGCTTTCGCAAGTTTAAATGCTTGCTCTGCAAGCGAAATTACTTCACGACCTCCGGAACATTCTTCCATGGCGTTCGCAGGATACGTGCTTGGATGTTTGCTATATGGATTGTTGAACATGGCTTCTACGTTAGCTCCAAATGGCTAGCTTTGGCTATATCTGTTTCCCAGTCAAGCGCGTTGCATATTCTCAAGACGGTGCTATCGGTGGCAGAGAGAAGTCAGCAAGCCATTTCTAGGGAGTCTATGGACACAAAGCTATTCCGCGATTTCTTTGCGAAACGTACTTTCTTGACTCCGGCTGGGCAGAAGCCTAGAAAGGAATTAGGTAATGAAGAAGAATCTCGGGATAGCTCTGCCGGTTCTGATGATCTTGGGGCTGATTTTGTTGATGAACAAGACAGTCAAGCAACTTCTGAGAAGCGGAGCGCTGGGGCTAGGAATGACACAGCCTCTGACAATGGTAATGGTATAGCCTCTGGCACGTCCAACCGTATTCTTGAGGCGTTGAAAGAGAGTGCCAAAAGTGTTGATGAACTCTCTTCGGCTCTTGGGGAAGAAGAGCGAAGCATCTTGGTTTCAATTACTGAACTTGAGCTTGAAGGATTGATCTTAAGGTTGGGGGGCGGTCGTTATTCTTTGACCGGTGCATCTGACCTTAGCGATGAAAGCAAACTGCTATCAATCAGTTCAGCGGCGATTTTTGTGGGTTCAAGATCAAGTTGCGTCGAGCAGTTAGATTTGCGTTTCTTAGAAGCACTGCTGGTATTTGCTAAACTAAGCAAGGTGGTCCTAAAGGGAGTCAGCCGAAAGTATTTGAGGCTTTACATAGCTGCTGCAAACGAGATTGTTGGACGTTCAATTCAAGCAGATGCGCTCGAATTCTGCTTGCAGGCTGGTTATGTAGGTTCACGAAGGCTGAAACAGTCTGTTACCGGTCCCAAGGTCGAATTCGTCAATCAGGTATCGAATTCAGTGCAGTTGTCTAAGGTCTGAGCGCCAATGGTGCGTGAAATCTAGGATGGGCGAATTTAGGTTTGGTCCGAAAGCTGATTTAGATGGGATCGAATGTATCAAGGATCGTCTTGATCGATTTCGTATGGGCTATTGCTGACTCCGGTCCGTATCCACCAGCTAATGCCATAGCGAGGGGGATGTTTCTTCTTCGACATTCTGTAACCACATACAGGTCTCGGCTGACCATGTCATCAACCGTTAGTCTTAGTGTGGCCAGCGGGTCAGTGACCAGCACATCCGAGCCAGCGTTGTAAAAGACAAGATCTGGTTCTACTTTGTCGAGTACGAAAGGCAGCATACTCTTAAGTTCGCTAAGGTACTTGGCTCCGTTAGTGCATCTAGGCAGTGGCACTGAGAAATCTTCTTCCACTTTGGGATAGGGGTAGACAGATTCGTCGAAGAAGTCCAGGACTGTGAGAAATTTCTCGGTTTTTGCTACATTGGCAAAGCCATTTCCTTGGTGAGCGTCAGTGTCGACAATCAAGGCTCTCTTGATCAGACCTTCTTCTTTCATGACCTTGAGACTAATGGGACCATCACAATAGACGCAGAATCCACCTCCTCTATTTCGGTCGGCATGGTGATAGCCACCTCCAACATTAATCGCTAGACCGGTCTTCAGAGCTTCTCTGCAAGCTCTGAGACTGCCACCAGAAGCTAGACGCATAGGAAAGAGAAGTCGCCAATCTAAGATTGGACCTGGTACTAGGCTTAGTATCGGAACCTCTAGGATCCTGCTTAGTAATCTGCTATCTGAGAGAGAGTCAAGGTAAGCTTTAGTGTGCACTTTCAGCAGCAGCTCTCTGTTGAGTTCTTCTGGATTGTGAAATTCCGAAGTTACCCTCCTCTTTTCCTTGATGAGTGTGTTCGCAATTTTGGCGTATTTCTTTGAGTCAAAACTATGAAGCTTCTCAAAAGCTAACAGTTTGAAGTTGTATTTTGTTGAATAAATTAGTGGTACCTTGCTCTCGCATCTAGCGCCTGCTGCTGGGTTGTTGAGCGGTAATTTGAAGGATTCTGAGGCATTAGTGGAACCGATATCGGTTCCACTAACAGCTATCGAATCGTCGTTTGCAATTTTTGTCTCATAGCCTTGAAGATCGACAACATCTGCGCAATCTTCATCGAGTTTGCTTAACAAGTATGCAATGGCGCCAGAAAATGTGGAAAGCCAAATGCCCGAAAGTATCAGTCTTCTCTTTGATCTGTCCATTTTTAAGCCTATTCCGCCTCCTCTTTCTTATACCCGCGAGGCCTCGACTACAAAATTAGTTCTTCTGGGCGTATAACCAATGGAATTTATTGGCAAATTTGGCTACTATGCTATACATTCCTACGCTTCCAGGCGTTTTGGTTAGAGGATGTCTTGAGACTAAAGATCAAACTTGATAGAAGGCTGGAAATTGACCTAAGCCGCCAAGTATACGAGCAGCTTAAGGAAGCTATTCTGACTGGAAGAATAAAGCCTGGCGAGAAATTACCTTCCTCTCGCGAGCTAGCTAGCGAATTAGAAGTCTCGAGACCGACTATAAATGCTGCTTTTGACTTATTGAGTTCCGAAGGGTTTATTGAAAGACGTTTAGGCTCAGGCACGTTTATCAAGGAGTTAGATGGGCGATATTTGAGATTTAAAAGTGCAGACTCGATTGCAGCGGCAACGACCACAGTTTCCGAGTTGACGAAGTTCACAAGGAGTCTTGTTCTTCGCCAAGAGAGAAGCGAAGGTAGTGCTTCTCTGACAAATGCTGTGTCGAGTCTTTCTGTTGGCCGGAAACGTTTTGCAAGGGAGAAGTTCATTGATTTTCAGTACGGAATGCCATCCTTGACTGAGTTTCCGATAGCTGAATGGAATCGTATAGTTGGACGTAGTTCCAGAGTGCTTGGACCAGAAGAACTCATGAAATCAGGCGCCGCGTGGGGAGAACTTTTCTTGCGGGAGAGTATCGCGAATTGGCTTCAGCGAGTGCGCGGGTTGAATGTTAGTCCTGAGCAGGTGATTGTACTGCACGGTCTCAATCGTGCGATTGATTTGACCGCTCGGATTTTTCTCGAATCCGGTGTTTCTGCCCTTGTTGAAACTCCCGGATACAAGGATTGCCTGCAATTGTTTGCTGGTATTGGAGCAAAGGTTCGCCCTGCCTTTGTCGATCAGGAGGGCTTGGACCTGTCAATCTGGAGAGGTCGCTACGGTCGTCACCTTGAACGGTTGCGCTTGATTTACACCACTCCGTCTCATCAGTTTCCTACAGGTGTGACGATGACTCTGGAACGCCGTTTGGAGCTTTTGGAATTTGCTAGACGAAGAGGAGCCTTTGTCTTCGAAGATGATTTTGATAGTGAGTATTTTGAGGAAGGCAAGCCGTTGCCGGCATTAATGAGTCTTGATAAGTTTCAGGGGGTCATTTACTGCGGCACCTTTAATCAGCTCGTTTTTCCGGCGCTAGGATTAGGCTATCTGGTGGTGCCTGAATCTTTGATTGAAATTTATCGTAGTGCTTGTTCTCTCTTGAATGAGCCTGTTAGCTTGATTTTGCAAAAGTGCTTGGACGAGTTCATGCGCTCTGGCGAAATGGAAAGGTCCTGGAGGCGAAGCTTATTGCTCTACTCCGAGCGGCGCAAGGTATTCTTGAACGAGATTGACAGGAGATTTAAGCAAGAAGCAAGAATACTTGGTTCTGCTACTGGTGTCTTCACGACTGTGCACTTAAAAAGTTTGACCGTGGCTAAGAGTCAAAAATTCAGGGCGGAGGCCAGAGCTAGAGGTGTTCTTGTTTATCCGATATCGCATTTCCTGGGTGAGTTTTCAGTTGAGTGCCGAGATGAAAAACTCACTGAACTTCTCCAAGGCGCTCTTTCAGCCCGGGATGCCGCTGCTGCTCAGCAATTTATTTTCGGTTTGGGGGCGACAAAACGAAGCGAAATTATAAGAGGGATAAAGATTCTCTCTCAAGTTTATTCAGAGCTTGAATAATTGATTGGTTTAAGGGTTACTTCTTAGAAGAGTCTGTAAATAGTGCGGACTGCGGGTTTGCTTTACTTTAGAGGTTACTTTTGGGCTGAATCTGCCGAATCTTCAGTTTTGGTCTCGCCGTTGTTCTTTTCGGTGAGTCCAGCTACTTCAGCACCGGAGGTGGTCTGCGATGAGGCAGTATGAGCCACTTTCTTGTTTTTGAGTTTGCTCATTAGACCGCTTTTCATTGTGGCAAACTTGCTTTCTTTAGGAGACTTATCTTTCTTGGACTCTTCAGAAAGAACTTTTGCGTATTTCTTGTAGTCGCTATCTTTGGGGAACTTATATGTCGCTTGAGTGGGTAGTTGAGCATGAGCGCTCAGGACTGTTAGAGAAAGTGCAGTTGACGCCATAATGATTTTTTTGACTGAGCGAAGGCACAAACCATTGTTTTTCATTGCTTTCTCCGAGCTGAATTGCTGATTTCAGTACTACTTTTGCCGATACGCCACATTATGATAGCAGGCTCTTCTTGCCTTTGAACGCTAATTACTATAATCTGTAAGAGAAAGATCTAAAAAAGGGAAAAGGTAGAGGTCTGGAAGACCTCTACCGATAAGAGTTCGCGGCATCAGCATGTTTCTAAGCGAAGCAGCGAGAGTTTTATTAGATGGTCTTTATGTCGCCCCTGGAGGCTGCTTCTCGACTGGTCTCGTCGAAGATGCTCGACTCAAAGCCTGAAGAGGTGGTGAAGCCTGCCGAAGATGTCCAGCGTAACAGGGTGATTGTTGCCGAGTTGCGGTTCCAGGATATGCAAGGCCTCCACGAAGTTGTGTCGAGCATTGATTTCGTCGCCCTTGCTTTCCTGCAACTGAGCGAGGTCAGCCAGGGCGTATCCGAGCACCTGGTGCTTGGCGCCGAGCTTCTGGCGAGCCATAGACACCGCGTCAGCGTAGAAACCCTCCGCCTTGTCGAGTTCTTGCCAGCGCTGGTGCTCGCTTCCTTGCTTGAGAAGTTCGGCGATTTCGCTCAAGGTCGGGCAGCCCTTGTCATTCGGCTCACCTGTTTCGGCGAGTTCATTCTCAGGAAGAATCAGAGTCGTCTGCGGTTTTGTCATGTTGGTCCTTTCGAGGGATTTAGCTTCAATTTGACTGAAGGCTGGCTCTATTTACTCTACTTTTCTCTTCTAAGACTCAGGGGGCAAACGAAGGCGCTTGCTTGTCGGTAGCGCTTCTGGTAGGCGGACAGAATGTCGCCAGCAAGCTCACATCGTGCTCTGTAGGAGCGTTCCTCATCTAGTCGGACCTTTTCGTCCTAGACCCTGCCAAGGGAACCGAGTCCTCTTGAGGGAATTACTTTTCAGAAGCTACCAAACGCGGCTAAACTCACTTGCCTGAAGCTCTGCAAGATTTGATTCGGGTCTGCCAGTGGCTTGTTTCTGATCTAGATGAAGGGATACCTGAGGTAAGAATTGAAAAGAGACTTTTGTTCTACGACATGAGTTGGTGGCTAAGCAGCAACTTCGAACTCTTGCTTTACATGAGCTATTGAGGCTTCTGGGGTTCCATCCTGAAGATTGTGGCGAGATAGCGACCGACGGCAATAAGACTATGTAAGCCAGATCAATGTTTTCGATTTAATGAATGCCCCGAAAAGCTTATGAAAGAAAGGCTTACTCCAGTGCTTCAATCATTACGACAATGCTAAGATTGTAGTTTCAGTTGGGATTTTGGCTGGCGTAGGTGCGCTAGCGAGAAGACCGGCGGACAGGTCTGCTTGTCCAAAGCCGAGTCAAGCCAATCCGATCGAGTGTGCAGAAGGGATTTGATTTAGGGGATTTTGCTTAGGGGATTTGGCTTAGGGGATTAAGCTGACTGAATTTATCTGAAGGGATTTAATGGCTGAAATCGTCGACATTGTTGAAGTTGAAAATCTAGCTAAGCGTTTCGATAATTCAGTCGCTATACAAGATGTCTCTTTTACCATCAGGAAAGGCGAGTTTGTCGGGCTTCTCGGTTCGAATGGTGCTGGTAAATCCACCACTATTCAGATTCTTCTTGGTCTCATTACCCCGACTGCGGGTACCGTGAGAATCTTTGGCTTGAGCCCTTGGAAAGAGCGGGTGCAAGTTCTAGCCCGCACCAATTTTAGTTCTGCCTATATCGCCATGCCACCCAATTTGAAAGTAATTGAGAATCTGGAAGTTTTTGCCCGGCTCTATGGTGTCAGTAGGCGAAAAGAGAAGATTCAAGAATTGATGTCCTTGTTTGGCATAGAACAGTTGTCGCAGAAGATGACTGGTGCGCTCTCTTCTGGTGAGTCGACGAGGGTCAATCTCTGCAAAGCTCTGCTCAACGACCCTGAGCTTTTACTCTTGGACGAACCAACTGCCAGTCTTGATCCTGATATCGCCGACAAGGTTAGAAACTTGCTCAAGCAAGTTCAAAGAGAGCGAGCCCTAACCGTGGTCTATACTTCGCACAACATGATTGACGTCGAGGAGCTTTGTCAGAGGGTATTGTTTTTGCACCAAGGGCGCATAATCGCCCAGGGGACGCCTGCAGAGCTGGTAGCGAATCTTGGGGAGGAATCACTAGAGGAGGTTTTCATCTCGATTGCTAGAGACAAAGTGCGGCTGCCTGAGTGTCAGGAATAAATGCATAGCCTGGAGTTGCTGCACATTCAAGAAGGGCAAAGAAAGTTGTTCGAGGAGGCGTCAAGGTGCTAAGCGTTCGTTTAGACAGGGTCTTTGCCTTGTGTTATCGGTATTTTTTAGTACTATCTCGAAGCAGCTTTCGTGTGATGGATATAGTCTTTTGGCCTGTTATGGACCTTCTTGTCTGGGGATTCGTTAGTAGTTACTTCGCGAAAAGCGGCGGCGTGATGTCGCCAGCGGTATCATTTTTGGTTGGCGGGATTATCTTTTTCAATGTTCTCTATAGAGCCCAGCAGTCGATTTCAGTTTCTTTCCTGGAAGATCTGTGGTCTAGAAACCTCTTGAGCATTTTTGTCTCACCCATAACGGTGGCTGAGTTCGTTTCGGCTACATATGCTGTGGGCGTAGCTCAGTCGGTAATGGTCACTATCATCATGTCGTTAATGGCTTCGTTGCTTTATGCCTTTGACATTTTTTCAATGAGTTGGTACCTCATCCCACTTTTTGTCAATTTATTGGTTATGGGATGGTGGCTTGGTCTTGGCACTACTGGCTTTATTCTGCGCTATGGCTATCAAGCAGAGGCCCTGGCTTGGGCTGTTCCCTTCCTTCTTCAACCAGTCAGTGCTGTCTTTTACCCCGTAGCGGTTTTGCCGACAGCTTTGCAGGCAGTCGCCTGGTTGCTGCCCTCAACCTATGTTTTCGAAGGTATGCGCAACATTCTGCAGGGGGGCTCCGATTCGACATCGACAATGTATCTCATTAAGGCATCCGTCTTCAATTTGTTCTACTGGACTGGCACGGTATTGTTCTTCGGCAAAATGCTGAGTCGAGCTAGAGAACGCGGTTCGCTAGCCAAGATTGTTGTGTAGAGTGAACACTGCAAAAGAATGGAAACCGTTATCAAATCTGAATTTGCGGGAATTTGAATTGATTCGATAATTTAACGATTCTGGGAATCGCAGCCTGTACTGGGATTCGATGCGTTGAATTCAAAATGGTGTTGTATTTGGTGTTGACTGAACAGCCTGGGCTTGTTTCAATGTTGCTAGAGCCGCATGGAAAGACGCTTTCAAGCATTCGGCTTTTGAAAAACGTTATCATTTTTATTTGCGAATTGAATTGGGAATCGTTTTCAAACTAGTTACCAAAGCAATTTCTATAGAGCATTCAGGAGAACAGAAATGAGTTGTGATAAGGAACACAAAGGGCACGAGCATAAGCACGGAGCTGGCTGTGGACATAAAGTCGTAGAGCATGAAGGACATCAAGACTATTTGCATGATGGGCATCTTCATAACGTGCATGGTGACCATGTGCATGACCATAGCTTAGCGGTTGGTGGTGCCAATAATGCTAGCTGTACGCCTGAGCACAAATGCTCGGGGCATGATAGTGCGCATAAACATGAGGCCGGGTGCGGGCACGAAGCCATTCCGCACGGCGACCATGTTGATTACATCGTTAGCGGTCATTTGCATCATCCATGCGGGGATCATTGCGATGACCATGGTCCGGTAAAGGTAAGTTAGTCAAAGGAAGTTTTAGGTTCTCTGAAGAGAGGGGTGCTTGGCAGCCCTCTCTTCTTTTTCTACGAGAATATCGGATTTGAGAGCTGAACCGATATCGGTTCAAAAGCAAGTTGGTTCGGCTAGTCAAACCGATATCGGTTCAAAAGCAAGTTGGTTCGGCTAGTCAAACCGATATCGGTTCAAAAGCAAGTTGGTCCGGCTAGTCAAACCGATATCGGTTCAAAGGCAAGTTGGTCCGGCTAGTCAAACCGATATCGGTTTGACGGTTACCCCTAAAGACTAGTAGTACAAAACTACCTTAAGACCAGCATAGCGTCTGACATAGTTTTCCTTGACAAGCAGTAGTACTTGTCAGCCTCTCCTTCTCTGCGCATGCGACTCAAGAGAACGCCGTGGTCTTTATAAATTAGAGCCAAGCGCTTCTTCAGGAGGCTTCCAAGTGTGCAATGCTCACCTGTCTGAGTTGATAGAAGTAGATACCCTTTCAGAGAAGCAGTGTGGAGAAGCTCGGCTGCCTTTTTGAAGTGTTTTTCAGCCTTGAATAGTAAGCCAAGATGGCAGTAGGTCAAAGCTAATCGATGATATAGCAAGCCGAGGAGGGCTTCGTCCGCTCTGTTTACAGCCTCTGCTTGCGCGATGGAGCGTTTTAAGAGTTTTTCCGATTGCCAACTCTTGCCTGTTTTGAGGCAATTGCATGCCATGAAGTTGAGGTCGGAAAGCAAAAACTCCTCAAGGGCGAAGGTTTGTGTCAGTGCCAGGCTTTCCTCAAAAAGCTCTTCCGCTTGCAACCATTCGCCTCTTTTGAGGAAGCTCCGTCCAAGTCGGCTTTTGACTTGATGGAGGGCCTTAAAGAAGGCTTGCTTCTCTTTCAGGTCGCAAGATCTGACGAAAGGAAAAGAACTGGGGAAGAGAGATTTGTAAGATTCACTTTCTATCTCAAGTTCAGTTTCGCCCTTTAGTTCGCAGCCAGCGATTGGCGATTGACGGTTATCTAGTTCTGAAACTAGTCTCAGGGCTTCCCTCGCTCCTAGAGAATCTTCTGCTTTGCTCTTTTCTTCAGTTTGTGAGCCTGAGTTTCGGGTAGTTTCAATTAACCCCATGGCTTCTTCTAGTCTTTGGGGAGTCATTGCGGGCAATTCATTGACTGTTCTTGAGGCGGCAGATAATTTGTCTTGCCTCTTGAAATAGCCGCTTAGTTCCGGCAAATCCCGACGCTTCGAAGTGTTTTGGCTAGGTGGTGTCTGCTTTAGTCTGTGCAATTCAAGAATGCATTCAGACACGGTGCGATCGGTAGTGAAAACTTTGACCATGCAGGCAGAGGCATCGCCGGTGCTTAAATTACCGTTTTTGACCATCTGTTGAAGGTTAAGAGCCGCGTCCAAAAGGGCTCTAGTGATAAAGCCTCTGGCTACGAGCATTTCACCAATAGGATGTCCATGTGCCAAGGCCAATTCGAGAGCTTGGCTAATGTCGTTTTGGGTGAGAATACCGGCACGCACAAACAGCTCACCCAATCGCAAGGTACT
The DNA here is from genome assembly GCA_019745415.1 of Candidatus Obscuribacterales bacterium. GTDB lineage: Bacteria > Cyanobacteriota > Vampirovibrionia > Obscuribacterales > Obscuribacteraceae > Obscuribacter. Next base: position 18,068 of record JAIETF010000056.1, read on the forward strand.
TACTGGCTTTACCGCAACTTCTGAATTGGCAGAAAGTGCTGGGGCGTTTGAATAAACTGAAGCCGAGACCAGAGCCGGGGAATTGGCCGGTTGACCGGTGGTATTGTTGGAAGAGTTAGAAGCGGTGTGTCTTTTAGTGTTTGCTGCGATATCGGGTTCTTGCTCAATTTGAATTTTCTGTGTTGAGTTTTCGCAGTCAGAAGTGACTCCCGGCTGTTCTTCTAATTCGGCTTCGCTAAACTTTTGAGCAGGTGCCAAATGACTAGCAATGCTTTCTGTCGCTTCTTGTTTCTCTTGATTTTCTTTTGCTTCTTCTTGTTCTTTTTTCTCTGTTTCTCTTTTCTCGTCAGACTTTATTGCCGTAGGCGAGAATTCGGGAGACATCAGCTTTAGGAACTGACAGGGATCTTGGCTAAGTGCCTCGATTACCTGGCTTCTGGAATAGAGTCCGTCGCGGATGCGAATCTGCAGTTCTAGTGCGGCCTCGATGTAGGGTTGGCTCAGTAGCCCCTCTTTAACCAGCTCTGTACCAAGCGGCTCTCCGCTTTCCATTGACTTAATTGAGACGGCCTGCAAGTTTTCGGCGGAGATGGCGCCTGCCTCAAGCAAGAGTTCGCCCAACTTACAGGTCTCTTTCTGAGCGCTGAGGTGAAGATTAACCTGGTTTTGACTCTTCACCAGTGCTAGAGCGGCTTCAAAACTCAGCGCCATACTGCAGGCGTTTGATAAGGCTCTAAAGGCTGTGTGACTGTCTATCACTCCGTCTCGCAAAAGCGATTGCGCTTGCAAAGCTGCTTCGAGATTTTCTCGACTCAGTTGTCCGCGTTTTATCAATGTTTTACCGAGCAGTCTGGCACGAGTGCCAGAGTCTTTTACGGCTGCATCAATTTCGCTTTGGGATACAAGCCCGGCTTTAACCAAGAGCTCGCCGATTGGTAAATCGGAAGCATACACTTTCAAGTCTCTCAGACCTCAACGTATGTTTTGTGGAGAAGGAGGTAGGTTTCCAGTAGATGCCTTATGTATTTTCATACATGAGGTCAGATCATAAGGCTAAAACTTTATCAGAATGCATCAGGGTTTCTTACCTGAATTATGTGTTTACATTGACCTTGGGCTCTTTCAAATGACTGCAAGAAAGCTCGGTGCAGTCAGTCAGGGGGATTCTCCCGACTAGAAGCAGTGTTGAAAAGTGAACAAACTTTCAAAAGTTTTTGATTTATGTCACTTGTTGCCATAATTTTGGAACGCTTTCGGATTTTTTTTAGAGACGGTTGACGATGAAGACTAATGCAGTTCGAATTCTTGATAGCCTCAATATTGATTACGAGTTGAAGGAGTACCAGGTAGATCCAGATGACTTGAGTGCTGAAACGGTGGCAAGCAAAATAGGCTTTCCGCCTGAGCAGGTCTTCAAGACCTTGGTGGTTCGAGGTGATCGCACCGGTATACTTCTAGCGGTTGTTGCCGGCGACGCGCAGCTGGATCCTAAGTCATTAGCGCGTTTGACCGGCGATAGAAAGTGCGAAGTTGTGCCCTTGAAAGAAGTACAACCTCTTACTGGTTATATCAGAGGTGGTGTCACAGCCTTGGCTTGCAAAAAGGATTATCCAGTCTTTGTTGATGAAAACGTCTATCTCTTCGAGAAGATATCTATTTCAGCCGGAGTGCGGGGAACGCAAATAATCATAGATCCCGAAAGTTATATTCGAGTGACCAAAGCCACAGTCGGCGCCATTGGGCGCAAAGACTCCTAGCTTTTGTTTCTGATGGCTTATCTTCTCACGTAGGCAAAGTCGATAAAGGCATTGGTTTCATCCACCATTAAGAGTTTTACTCTTACTTCATCGCCTACATCCAGTCCTGAGCCACCTTCTACGATGCGTCCTTCAGCTGGTGGCTTGAGAAGTCTTACATAAACTTCGTCGTCTTTGACACCGGTAACGATACCATCGAAGGAACGACCGATTTGGCTTTCCAACAAGCTGGCGGCTGCGATTTTGCGCATGGTGCGCTCGATTTTTTTAGCCAAACTGGTTTTGCGAGTGCATTCGAGAGCTAGGTCTGAAAGTTCATCTTCGCTATAGGGACAAGGCTTGCTATCGATAGCTGCCTTGAGAAGTCTCTGCGTGATCAGATCTACATAGCGGCGATTGGGGGCGGTGGAATGAGTATAGTCGTTGACGGCAAGGGCGAAGTGGCCAGGGTTGTTTTCACCGGGTGGGTCCAAGATATATTCGCCCTTGCCTAAAAGTTTCACGATACGTAGTGACAAGTCGGGAAAGCGCAACGGATCTTTCTCTCTCATTTTTAGCAAGAAGGCTTGCAGTTTCCGAGCATCGGGTGTTTGAGGTAGATGCTCCCCATGGTAAGCCGCTAGTTCGACTATCTTTGGCCATCGTTCCGGCGTGCGTACCACCCTTTTGATCGAGGGATAACCCTTTTGGTCGAGAAAGCCTGAAACAGCCATATTCGCTACGATCATGAGATTTTCTATCAAGTCGCGGGCGGGGTTCTCTTCCACAAGTTCGAGGTCTAGAACCTGTCCTTCCACCGCCACAGCTCTTGCTTCAACTGTGCGCAGAAATAGCGAACCATGTTTTTGTCTAAGTTCGGCGATTAGTTCTTTGATATGGTTTTGCAGAAGAATTTGTTCGGTCAGTCCGGCAATCTTCTTCACTTCCCGCGGCACCGCGCTCTTGCCGTCCAGCCAGTCACCGATGCTGCGATAGTCAAGCTTAGCTTTGTTGACCACCAAGGCTCGGTAGACCTTGCTTTCTATAACGTGCCCTTTGCTGCCCACGGTCATTTCATAGACCATGGCCAGGCGCTCGACATCCGGCAAGAGGGACGTCATATCGTAGCTGAGCTCATCAGGCAGCATCGGAAAGTTGATTATGCCAGTATAGACTGAGGTGGTGTTCTGTCTGGCTGCTTCATCGATTGGGCTCTTCTCTGGAACAAATGAGTCGACATCGGCAATGGCGATATAGACCCTGGTCTCTCCGTCTGATAATCTTTCGGCATACTCAATTTGGTCCAAATCTTTCGAGTCTGGATTGTCTATAGAAGACCAGAGCAGGTGCCGCATATCTTTTGTTGCCGACTTTTTGCCTAGGCTTAGCAAGCCTTCTCCATTGTCGAATTTATGCAAGAGGTCTCGAATCTGTTTTCGGGCTTCCTCTGAGAAGACTGAGCGCATGCCGTTCAAAGCCATTTCAAGACGAGCTCGGTCCCTCAGATCTTGCTTTGGCGAGCGGGGCATCGCCTCTGGGTGAAAGTCCTGATCATTTCGGTGGTGCCGTTTTCTTCTTCTGGGCAAATTCTTGGCTCCTGCTTCGCTTATTTGTGACCGATTTGCAACATATCTTGGTTATATTCCCGAGCGCATCAAGAGCCAGTATTCTAACAAAAGGCAGAATAAGGCATATTGCACCCTGTGCCAAGTCTGCTTATACTTCTCGGGCGCAGCCCCTAAACCCAAGGCGATTGCCTCTTCACCAAAGGATAGCCCTCTATGAACTCGGTATTTCTTTCGCCGCATTTTCCGCCGAATTTCGATACTTTTGCTCTTCGTTTAAGGGAGTGCGGCGCCAATGTTTTAGGAGTGGCAGACCAGCCTTATGAGAGTCTCAGCCCTTTGCTCAAGAGTTCTTTGACTGAGTATTACTATGTTTCAGATATGCATGACTATGACCAGCTTGTTCGTGCGCTCGGCTACTTCACGCACAAGTACGGCAAACTAGATCATGTTGATAGTCACAGTGAATATTGGTTGGAGACAGAAGCTAGGTTGCGTACCGACTTCAATATCGATGGTATCAAAACCGGTGAGATTGAGACGATAAAATGCAAGTCTAAGATGAAAGAAATTTTTCGCAGTGCCGGGTTAAGTCCGGCTCGTGGCGCTGTTTGTCGTGACGCGGAAAGCTTTTGGAAGTTTGTCTCAGAAGTGGGATATCCGGTAGTAGCCAAGCCTGACAATGGGGTAGGAGCGGCTGCAACTTTTAAGATTGAAAATAGAACGGATGCCGAAAGATTTATAGTTGAGAAACCGCCTCTCGACTATATTGTAGAAGAGTTCGTCAAGGGCGATATTGTTACCTTCGACGGCTTGGTTGATCGTGACGGCGATCTGGTTTTTTCTTCTTCTCTGCGCTATAGCAGCGGCATTATGGATATCGTCAATCAAGATGATGATCTTTTCTATTGGGCCGTGAGAACCATTGAGCCCGAGCTTGAGACGCTTGGTCGCGCCGTTTTGAAGGCTTTTGATCTGAAGGCGCGCTTCTTTCACTTCGAGTTTTTCAAGACCGAAAGCGGCCGTATAGTTCCTCTTGAAGTGAACATGCGTCCTCCGGGCGGGCTGACTCTCAACATGTTCAACTATATGTTCGACTTTGATGCCTGTCGCGTTTGGTCCGAGATGATTGTGCAGGGCAAGAAAGCTAATTACGCTCTCAGACCATATTTTGTAATTTATGTCGGACGCAAAGACAGAATGAATTACAAACTCAATCACATGCAAGTTGTTGAGCGCTATAGAGAACTTTTAGTGCACGATGAACGCATCCAAGAAGTTTTCGCCAGAGTGATTGGCAACCATGGCTATATATTGCGCGAGCATACTTTAGAGCCTCTCCTAGAGTCAGCGCGACTAATGCTCAGCCGCTCCTAAATTATTCTTCCTGCAGAGCTTCTGCCTCTAGGTTGTTTTGATTGATTTCGCGGCTCAACCATGCTGGATATTTGTTGTCACTGGTCAATTTCAAATAGCTCTGTCTAGGGTCGAAGAGCTTGGTTTGACTTTCTCCATTCATATTGACGTTTTCTGAGAAGTTCTCCACTAATCTTCTTGCCTCTTCCCCGCTGGCGTCAGTAATGTTTAGCTCGGCAAGCATTTCTTTAGTGGTTTGATTGAGCAGTTCCTGTCTGGGATCTCGACTGCTGGCATCTGCGTCCATGGCCGGACTATTCATTTCTTGGCTTGAGTTTAAGCCGATGCGGCTGAAATAGAGATGTTCGAATGGTGCAGTGAGGGCATCAAGCTTTTGCTTCTCATCGGCCTTTAAGCCGGCTTTATCTCCGCTGTCAAACAGGTCGATGCGGTTTAGATTTTTTACCGGGTCATTCGGGTCGGCTGTTCCGAGGATGTCAATGTCTTTAACTGTACCGTCGTTATTGTCGAGGCGTGCTTCTAGATAGAGAGTGTCCTGGGTGCCGCCCAGTTTCTGGTTGTGTTCTCCCACTTTTTCTTGCAGGTCTTTAACCAGGCTTAGTCTTTGGTCATCGGTCATCTGACTGATTTCAGCTCTGAAAGATTCGCCGTTTCCACCTCTGGCGCTGTCTTCCACTATTTGTTCAGCCAGGTCTTTCCTGCCTTGGTTTCTATCGGCCTGGTCCACCATGCTTAATCTGTCCTTTGGGATTTTGAGCAGAGATTGATTCGAGATTAGGTTTCCGGTTTTGCGTTGGATCAATATACCCCGCTTGCTTAAAGATCCGTCGGTTAACCGATGGGGCTGGATGCACGCAGCTGCTAGCCTGGAATAAGACGCTTGCGCCAGTGGTAATGCGAGCGCGGTGGTGGTCTAAACGGTTTAGGTGACGGTGTTGGTTTGGTTGCAAGAAGAAAAGTAGAAAGAACATTGATTCTTTGCTTTGGTAGTTTGGGTTCGAACAAGGCGGGTGGCAAATGGCGTTGACTGCGGATGACTATAGAAGGCTTACTAGACTGGATGCTTCAGCTATGAATACCAAGTCTAGGGCGGAGGCTGCTAGAAAGATGGTGGAGGCGTTAGAGCTTTTAAAAGGGGCGGAGGACGGAGAGAGTCTCTATGACAGTTATTGGCTGACTCATAAGCTTGGCAACCTTTTACTAGAAATCGGCGATACCGAGAGCGCAACTGAATGGCTCATGCAATCGATGGAATATTGGCAACAGTATAAGGCGCGAAGCCTTGTCTGAGCTTCCTTTGCTCATAGTGTTTTTTGAGATGCCACTGTATATGATGCAGAACGGTGTTTTGATTTAGAAATAGTGGGGTTGAGCCAGGCAGCGCTAAGTTGCAGCCCTAATAATTTGCACTATAATCGAGTCATCCCCTGGGCACTAAAACCAAAACTATGAAGCTGGCAAATAATTGGCTGCTCGCTCTGGCATTTCTATTGGCTTGGGCATACAGTTGCACAGGCGCGCCTGGTCCTCTCGGCTGTTTCGCTCGCGAGCCTGGAGATAAGGGCGGCCAACCTGCTGACAATAACCGGCAGATTTCTGCTATTGGCAAAGCCAATAGCGTTTTTCTCAAACTGACAGCTTACTGCCAAAAAACTCGAAAACTGCTCATTTCCAACCGTTTTCAGCAAGTGGTTAAGGACGCGGATGCTGCTATTAAGGACCTTCCTGGTCAAGCTATGCCTTATTATTTCCGGGGGGTGGCTTATACCGAACTAAATGAAGCCAAAGCCGGGTTGGCTGATTTAGAACTATTCGAGCGTCTGCAAAAGCGCGCAAACATACCGGTGGAAGGTTATGTATATGATTGCAAAGCCCGCAACTTTGCCGAGCTTGGGCAGTGGTCTAAAGCTTTGTATGAGGTAGAGCAGGCTCAAAAGACCGGGCAGTCTCTGGAGCGCTTTAAGTTGAAAGGGCAGATTCTGCGCAATTTGGGTCGGGAGGAAGAAGCGTCACAGCAGTTCATCAAGGCGCTCAAGATAGATCCTAAGCATTATTGGTCTGCGTATGAACTGGCCCGTTCATACGAGAACCGCAAAATGTACGACAAAGCGGTCGAGTCTGCCTCGCAAATGATTAAAATAAGGCCTAGCGAACCATATGCCTACGGTTACAGGGCCCAACTTTTCAAGAAAATGGGCAAAGCCAAAGAAGCTCTAAAGGATGAACAGAGTGCCAAACAGATGGCCCAATCAGAATTTCCCTTCTAGATTCAGTTCTTCTTTCTTTTTCATGGGGCTCTGTATTACTGTTTTGCCCTTTCTTGTTGGTCTTGCGGCGCTTGCTTCGATGTATTTTGTCGTACTTGCCGGACAGAACTATGCCAGGCAGGCCGAAGCTATTTGGGGTTCCTCGCAGGCTGTAGAAACTGCTTTCGCCGATCTGGTCTTGCATGGCTATCGCAGGCTTAGTCCAATTTTTTCCGGTGAGGCGGTGGGCGAATTGCAGTTGCCGGAAAAGCTCTCCGGGCAGCCGCCAGTGCATGATCGACAAGCGGCTGGGCTTGCTGATTTATGCCGGTCGCTGCAGTCGGTGGTTGATCGAGAGTCGAACCGTTTGGCTGGTCAATCGTTCCACAGCAATCAGGCGAGACTGGTTAGTTATGCCGGACTTTCTCTAAAGACCTTGGGGGCAGCTGGTGCGGTTGATGATTATCTGCACCGCAATGAAGTGCAGGCGGAAGCTATCTGGCTGTCCTGGCAGCGTCTCTGTTCGTTGTTTTGGTTGCTTGCTTGGCTATCTATCGCTGTAAGCATCTCACTAGCCTTGATCATTGCCTCGTATTTCAATAAAGGAATTGTGGCGCGCCTTTTTGCATTAGAGAATTTGGTCGCCGGTTTGGGGAAAGGCCAGTTCGCTTTTGCCCAGTTGGAAGAGAATGCTATCGTGTCTCATTCTTTGGCGGAGCCCGGAGCCTGGTGGTCTACTGCCGCTGCCTTTAGGTCAATTGAACAGGCCTTCACCAGGCTCTTTTGTCAGATAAACAAGAGTCGGCGTGAAAGTGCTGCCATTGTCGGTTTGTTGGCGGCCGATTTAGACACGACAGTGAAAGAACTGAAAGCAATTGAGGGCAATGAGGATAAGGCGCGGAAGATTAATGCTGCACTGCACAAAATAAGCGACTTTGTTGGCGAACTGACGGCTCTATCAGATGCAATTGTGCCGGCCAGTCTAGAGAAGCTTTTCATCTCTGAGTTTAGGGTGAAAGAAGCTGTTGAAAAGGTTATTTTGGAACTATCGGCTCTGGCGTCCAGCCGAGAAATTGAGCTTGTTTTCGAAGGCAATGAAGAAACTCTTCTCGCCACCGATCGAAGAGTATTCGAGAATGTCTTGGCTAATCTATTAGGCAATGCCATTAAGTTTGCGCCAAGCCCTTCCAAAGTCAAGACTAAGCTATGGAGGCCTTCGTCGAGAAGCGGACTTTCGCAAGATTCGGTGGTTTTGCAAGTTATCGACAGTGGACCGGGGCTCAATCAAGAACAGGTAGACCAGATTTGGGGGAGTGGGGAGAGTAAGAGCCGGACTGCCATTGTCAGCGAGAAGTTCGGGCAAGGTTTTGGCCTTGGCTTAGCCTTCTGTCGTCTTATTCTAGAGCGTTGCGGTGCTCGACTCTCATATAGCAAAGAGGACGAACAGTCGATCTTCACCCTTACTTTTCCTTCTCAGCAGTTGGATCTGCTTGGTCTTGATCAAGTCGATTCGGATAATGTCCGAAATCTCGCCTCGGAATCCCCTTCAAGAGCCGATTCGGCTTCTTGGCAGAAGACAGCGGTATCTCCCTTCCTCAAGAAGACAGTCTTGCTTATTTGCCTTCCAATTTTGTTTCAGGCTTGTCTTTTGGGTGCTCTAGCCATTAGCGTGCTCGACTCAGATAAGCTACTGATGCAAATAAAGTCTAGACAAGAAATCAGTGCTTATGCTGGTCGAGCTTGGCTCAATCTCTTCGCTGGCGGCTACTGGACGGCGCTCTCTTTAGCCATGCAGAACAGTCGGTATGCAGACAAGGCCACAACCTCTCTGGTTACCGTGCGCCAGGTATTGAACCGCCTTGATCTCTGCTCTCGCGACGAGATGAGAGATGAAGCGCTCTGGCGAGGCGTTATACCCACACTAGAAGGAGAATTGGGCCGATTGGATTCGGCTTTTGAGTCGACTATGGCTTCAGTTGGCTTTGGTCGAGAAGATATGCTTGGTTCGCTGGCCTTTTCGATCAAGCGGGGACAACTATTTTCTTTGCGAATGATGCAGGTCTTGTCGGGACAGTTCAGACAAATAGATGAAATTCTCTCACTGCAAGCGCAACGATTCCGCTTTTTACAATTTCAGTTTTTGTTCTTGACCCTGCTTTGCCTGGCTTGTTGTATCGCTTTGCCCGTTGTGTTCAGCCGCAATCTGGTGAGAAGGTTGGAGGTTTTAACAGCCCTGGCCTCAGGCGATGCCAGGCGCCAACTTAGAGAACACTCTGAATTTGCTGAAGTCGGCCCAGGTGACGAGATTGATAGACTGCAAGCAAAGCTAGTCTCGATGTTAGTTCAGTTGGAAGAGAGTGAGAGCATGAAGGAGCGCCTGATCGCAGCTATTGCCCATGATATTCGCTCGCCTATTCAGAACTTGGTACTCTTGCTGGAAGACGGTCTGTCGGCAACTAGTTCTAGTGCCGATGAGGCGCTAAGTAGGTTTAAGCGCTCACTGGCTATTATTCAAGATTTGCTCGTCTCTCAGAAACTCGCGGCTAGAGCAGAGATGCTAGACTTTGTCGACTCACCAAGCACTGTGGTCTCGCTGCAAGAATTGCTTGCCGACCAAGTGGCTGAGTTCGCTGATGAAGCCGGTCTCAAAGATGTCTTTATCGAAATGTCCGGCAGTTTTCCCGAGATTAAAGGCGATAGAAGTCTCACTGCTCTTATGATCAGATATTTGATCAAATTTGCTCTTTCTCTCTGCCCAGATGGCCAGGTCTTGGTTCTTAAGGCTTCGCCGCCTCCGTCCCCAGATTCTAGTCATGGAGATGCCGCCGGTCTAACTTTGGCTGCCGGCATTACCGGAGATATAAGAGAGGCAATCAATGCCTGCACACGCTTTTCAGTAGAAGGGGGCAAAGACATAGAGGCTTATGCACTCTCTTTGATTTGGCAAAACTTAACCCGGCTAGTCGCTTTAACCGGTACTTCCTTGCAGGTGCGCTATAACAAAGAACTGCATGAAAGTCTGCTTGAAATTGACTTTTGATAGCTGTTCTCTTTAGCGTTCTAGAATATAGCCGGCACCTGGAATGGTTTTGATCAGGTCTTGCTGATTGAACAAACTCAGCTTTTGTCTCAAAAGACCCATCCAAGTGCGTACAGTGTTTGAGGTGGCAGCGCTGTCGGAAGACCAGACCATGTCTAGTAACTGTTGAGCGCTGAATATTTTATTGGGATTGCGCAGTAGAAACTCCAAAAGAGCTGTTTCTTTAGGACGGAGAGTGATTTTTTCATTGCCGTCGGTGAGCAAATTCATCTCTGGTTTAAGCAAGAGCCCATTGGCTGTCAGTTCTGCTTCGAAGGCGCCTTGTCTTCTGCGCAAAAGACTGCGCAGTCGCGCTGCCAGCTCTCTCGCTGCAAAGGGTTTAGTGAGATAGTCGTCAGCCCCCGCTGATAGACCGCGCTCTAGAAATTCTATGTCGTTTTGACCAGTCAAGAATATGATTGGAGTCTGACCGCCCCGCCGGCGGTACTCTTTGCAAATGGCTTCCCCGCTCAATCCAGGCAGATTCCAATCCAGCACTATCGCATCGTAGTGAAAGGACGAAAGCATTTGCAGGGCATCTTCGCCATCGTGGACCGATTCGATTTGGTAGGACTGTTCCTCTAAGAACTGAGTCAAACCGGCAACTAGATTTTGATCGTCATCGACAAGAAGAATTTTCGCCATGCGTGCATTATACAAATTTGACGCTGGTTTTATATCGCTTCGCCTAACCTCGCACTATTGGAAATTACTGACGCTTTCCTGTGAGGTTGCAATGATAACTGGCGAAATTAGGGCGACATATGTTGACAAACCTGCCGTGGCAATGCCTCCGAGTAAGCCGAATGAAGGCGAAGGACTCTGCCTAATTGATCAGCTGACTGTACAGTTGCAAGAATTCGAGAAGCTATATAGAAATGTGCCGGAGTCTATGGCAAGCGGCGCAATCGAGCATTTTCGAGGCTTGATTGCCATTTTCGATGAGCGTTACAGTAGGCTATCGGGGCTGGCCTTGGCTGAAATTAGTCGCATACAAATCGAGCTGATAGAGAACTCTTCGGCCGGGCGGTCTCTGCGCCAACGTCTTGAGTGCTATTTTGAGCAATCAAGTCAACCCTATGCCAAAACCTTGACGGCCCTGATTAATGATGTACTTTGCGGCAGCGATGTCAGCCTTGCCGACTTTATGAGAGCTGGTTTTGATTCAGATGAGGCGCTTATCTATCTAATCACTGCCTTTCTTGTCTGCCAAAGAAAAGAGGGAGAGCTTACCGAAAGGCTGGCAGTTTTGGAAAGAGAGGTGCACGAGTCTAAAGAGGCGCGATTGCAGGCCCGGCTCTTGTTGGCAAAAAGCTTAGAGAATTTAGGCTATATTCGCGATGCTCACAGTCTGGTTGAAGAATGGCAAAAGTTATTTGGTGCCGGACAGGGTCTAGCCGGCTCTGGGCCGGTCATAGGGTGGCAGAGTCGAACCGAAGTCATTCTCGACCGTCAGTCTAACTTTCAAGCCATGCTTGCTGAGTTGAAGAATTTTAGAGAAGAGTTTGGGCATTGCGACGTACCGAGGCGCTACAAAGAGAATCAGCGTTTAGCTATTTGGGTGGCCAATCTGCGCAGTCGACGCAAAAAGGGACTTCTTAGTCGCGAACGTGTTGAAGCGCTTGATCAATTAGGCTTTCTCTGGGAGAGCAATAGACGACTGTGGCAGAATTACTTTGATGCTCTAGCTCAATTCATCAAAGAGCATGGTCATAGCTTTGTGCCAATAGACTATGAAGAGAACCCAAGCCTGGCTAAATGGGTGCGCAATTTGCGCAAAGATGTACGCCGCCAATCTGTATCGGAAAGAAGAATCGCTGCCTTGAGAGCTATAGGCTTTGATTTTGAAGTGCGGGAGAAGGTCTGGTGTGAGCGCTTTGATCAGTTGCGTCTCTTTAAGGAGAGATTCGGTCACTGTCTTGTACCAAACTCTTGGCCCGAGGATCGTACGCTATCGCGCTGGGTTTCACACCAGAGACAATGCTATAAGAACGGGCAGATTGAGCCTGAGCGGGTGGCTCTACTTGAGTCGCTGGGCTTCGTTTGGGCTCCGCAAAGAGGTCGGCCGAGCAAATAGAATTTGACGTGGATTTTATTCACCTTTGCGTATTCTTTCCTCACTTGATTTTCTTGGAGTGGAAAGATGGACAAGACGCACGAACCGGTCGAATCTGAGCTGGCGCAGAAGCACCATAATGAGCAGCAAAGTGATGGTTTGCATTTGCTCTATGATTTTGTTACCTCGCCCTTGCTTGCCCACAGAAAGCCTGATAATCAGTCGTCTGAGCTTAAGTTGGATGCTAAGGAACTCTATAATACTTGCGTCAAACAAGGCGATAATTCAGTGCTCGGCATGTTGGGCTTGCACAGTCGCAGCAAGGAAGAGCAGGAGAAGCAAGAGTCTGGTTGCTACAAATCGGTTTTGGAGCAACATCAGAAGGCGGTCGGTGAATATTGGAACCAGGTGGAACTAGATAAGAGCTTCGGACGCCTGATCTATCAGTTCCCGCCCGATTTTAACGGACCGCCTAAGCCGGCCCATGTCGAAGATAAAGTCTTGAAGACACCCTCGGCGAAATTGCCTTCTGCAAATGACATGCTCGACAATGCTAAGGAATTGAATCGGTTGGCGGAACACAGTCCTGATGCGCCTGATTTTAAGCCTCGTCAGCTTTCGGAAGGCGAGTTTAAACAAGGCTATGCCAAAGAAGCCTTGAACGTGGGTAAGAAACTTGGCTTGACCGCCGAGGAAACTGAGAAAGTAGTGATGAATATCTACGCTTTCGAGTGCGGCGGACGCGGAACTTATGATTTGCTATCGGGTGTAGACAAAAGGCTGACTCAGCCGGATAAACCCGGACATAGCGAAATACAAGAAGCCCGCCGGTCAGCCCATCCAATTTCTTCGGCGGTTGGCTATAACCAGATAATAATGAGCACCAATCTAGCTATTCACGATAAAGAAGCGGCACCGGTTGCCGAGCGCCTGCGTGAATTAGCGAAAGACTCGCCACGGGGTGCCGAAATAGAGGGCAAGGCAAAACTATACGAAGACTTGCAGAACAACCTGCACAAGGAACTTTTGTCATTTGCCGCCGAGCACCCGGGCAGGCGACAAAAGTACCTAGACCACGATGGCAATCCGCGTTATAAACTCTATCAAGATTTTGCCGCTTCCCATAAACCAACCGCCAGTGGTTTGACTGGGCGCCAGTTTTCCTCGGCTTTGCACGCCCTCAATCTTGACGGCGATCTGGGGCCGGTGATTCAAGCTAGGCAGTTGGAACATACGATGCAACATATGCTTTCGCCGGAGGTACGCGCCAATCTTAGTAAGTTAAAGGGCGATAAAGCAGGAGAGTATTTCGGCGCTGCGGTGGAAATGGCTAATCTAGCCGGTGAGAAGAATGGCGCCGCTATGCTTAAGCCCGGTCGCAGTCATTTGCCCACGGTCAATTTCTTCGACCGCAAAGGCTATGAGGCTAATCCGATTGTGCAAAAACGAAATGCCGGACAATTATTGGAAGCGGTGTATCGAGTTATGCACGGGGCTAATGCCAGCCCAGAACTCTGGGGCAATGCCCAGTTTGCAGAGTCTTTTAAGACTGAGCAAATGCAGCAGTAAGACTAGTCGACGATTGAATTTTCCCAGGGGAGTGAAGAGGCGCTTAGCGCGCCTCTTCTTTTTGCTTCAATAAGACAGAGGGGTGGTATGTCTTTCTAACTGTCACCATGAGCGGTGCTTGTCTCTCTTGATAAGCCGCCTGTGGCTGTTTCATTATCAGGGTATGTTCGGTTTTTTGTCTCTGTAAGGAAATACGTCGTCTCTGTCAAGAACAAAGTAAGAGCCAAATTCAACTGATTGAGACCTTGCCTGTAGGCAAGTTGAACCGAACCTAGTCTTTCAAGTTAACTCAAGAGAAAGGAGATGCAGCGATTGCCTCTCAAGAAAAAGGCGTGCCGCGAGCGGCGCTAGCAGTCATCGTGGTTGGAATAATCTGGCAGTTGCTGCTGGTTTATTTTGACCTTGGCTTAGATTTGCTCAACCTACCAAACTGGTTGAATCGTCTAATTCAATTAACTACCGCTTTCTTGCTCTATAGCTGGTCGGCAGTATGCTTTTGCATAGGGTTGAGTGCCGGTTCTAGGGTTAATCAAGGGCGCGATTTCTGTAAGCACTCCTGGGCACTCGCCCAAGCATATCTCTACTTAAGAGAGACTATACAACTGGCCGCTCACCTTTTGGAAAGAGCCAGCGGCGCCAGTGCGCCCTCTAGTTCTCTTACATTAGGCTTGCGCTATCTAGCTCTAGCCCTATTCGCCTACCAGGTAATCTTCAAAATGGGTTCTCCAACCCTGGTAGCTCACTTGTCCGGCTTGACGCTGGGCTATCTCTGTGCCGGCTTCATTGAGAAATTCAAAGGATGGAAAGCCGGTATCCAAAAGAAGGAAAATGAAAATGTTTCCGAAACTTCCTAAAGCAACAATGAACTGGTTTCTCTATGCTGCTGTTGCCTTTGTCATCATTGGCGCAGTGGCTTTCGTTTGGCCCCATGACGAAGATGGAGACGACCTGTTAAAGTTTCACTCGCAGATGGATCTCTCGCGAGTGCAGCAAGTGATTCGCGAGAATCCAGCCACTGTCAAAACTATCACCTTTGTGCGAGTTAAGGGTGAGGCTTTCCCCGGTAAAGTGCTGCTCGACAGCTCTGGGGAAGAGAGTATCTGGAGTCCTCTCGCCGGCGAAGAGGAGTATCGTCGCATCAGTGCCACTGCTGATAGTGCTAAGATAGCAATCAACAGCAAGGTGGTCGAGCCTTCTCAGAAGACATCACTGGTCTTGCAGCTTGCCATCACTATAGTGCCTTGGCTGCTCTTCATGCTGGTTGGCTGGCTGATGTTCTCGAAAATGTCGGCAACCGCTCAGAATGGTTCGCAGAATAAGAACGCCAAACTGACTCGTCTGGATCTGGTCTCGAAGAAAGTCTCGCTTAAAGACGTGGCGGGCATCGATGACGAGAAGCGCACCTTGGAAGAGCTTATCTTTGATCTCAAGCACCCCGAGTTGCTCACCAGTCTCAATGGTCAGATTCCGCGCGCTGTCTTGCTGAAAGGACCTCCTGGTGTGGGCAAGACTTATATCGTGCAAGCTATCGCTGGAGAGACCGGCATTCCGGTTTTGTCCGGCGCCGGCTCGGACTTTGTGGAAATGTATGTCGGTGTGGGCGCCGCCCGCATTCGCGATGCCTTTGCCCAGGCTCGGCGTTTGCGAGATGAGTTGAACTCTTGGGTGATAATCTTTATAGATGAGTTCACCTCTATCGGTCAGAACCGCGCCGAAGGCAATAATAACGAGCACAAGCAGACTGTCGACCAGTTGCTGGTCGAACTGAACGGCGCCGGTGATTTGAATGAGCGCATTCTTTTCATCGCCGCCACTAACCAACCTGAAGCGCTCGACGCGGCTGTGACCCGCTCTGGCCGGCTGGGTGATCTGGTTATCGAGATCTCTAAACCCGACAAGGACGGACGCCTGGCTATCTTGAGAGTCAAGCTTGAGAACATGCCCATCGCCGATGATGTCGATCTTGAGAAGATCGCCAACGAGATGACCGGCATGACCGGCGCCGATATCGATACCCTGGTGCGCAAACGGGCTCCGGCTCAGGCAAAGCGTCGCCTCCTGCGCGGCGTCTCGCCGGCTCTGCTCTTTTCTGAGAAGGGATTCCGAGTCTCGGACCATTTTCAGGCGGGGGCGGTGAAAATCACCATGGATGACCTTTGGGTTTCACTCATGGAGATGGTCTTGGGCAATATCAATGAGACCAAGGGCCGGCGACTCGATCCCCAGCTGAAGAGAATGATCGCCTATCACGAAACCGGTCATCTCACTGTCGCTATGCGTAAGTTGCTGCAGAATACTGAACGCTGGGATGGTCAGTATGGTGACGAGATTACCGATATCAGCATACTCGGTCCAAATGGCACCGGTGGCTTCGTGCGCACCAATCCCCGTCATGATATGCCCACTGCTCGCAATCTCAAGTCGCGCCTGGCTGTCGCCATGGCCGGTAACGTCGCTGAATCTCTCTTCCTCGGCGAGACCACCGGTGGCTGTCAGAATGACGTTGAGATGGCAAATCGCATCATCAAGGTGATGATAATGCAGATCAATATGTCGGGCTATCATAACTTCCGCAAAGGTGAAAGCCTCATCAAGCTGCCGGCTATTTCGGTCAAGCAGCAGGGTGGGTCGCGCTATCTGGGCGGCACCATGACCGAGGCTCCGCAGTACGGCATGTCCGATTATTCCGCTAGCCAGGTGGATGAACTGATCAAAGTTTATCTCGAGGAAGCGGAAGCTGAGGCTCGGGCATATTTGCATGAAGAGAGGGAGTGGGTCGAGTATTTCGTGCCTGTCTTGGTCCAGAAGGAGCGCATGCGCTTTGCCGAGATCAAGGAGCACTGGGACCGCTTCCACAAGGGTAAGGATCTTTCCCGGTCCTTTGCCTTCGTTTATGATTGGGACGAGAACCACCAAGTCCCCAATTCATAAAATCTAAAGTGTGTGCGAGAGAAGGGCGCTTTGCGCCCTTCTCTTAAAACTAGATCTAATACAGGCGCAAAGCGCCCTTCTCTTAAAACTAGATCTAATACAGGCGCAAAGCTAAATAGACGGCGCCCTTCACTGGAGTAGAACATCTGTAGAGCCTTTCTCAATGAGCTGTCATTACTTCGCGTGACGACATTTCATCGAGAAGCGCTTTGCTTCACTCTAGATATAGCTAGTTCAACTAACTATGAGGTAGTCATGTTTGCAAAGCTGGCAAAGCCGCTCTATGAGATTCTTTTCGGCAAAGCCTCTATGGCGGTCTTTGTTGGGAAGAATCTTGTCGGGTTGGCTTTCTCGGTAAGCGGCTGCCAGACGGTCGAAGCTATGGCTTGCGCTGCTTCTCCTTGGCTTGCAGTTATCTCTGCCGATCTAGTCTGGTATAACATGCCGACTTTACTTCGACTCATCCGTCAGGAGAGAGTCTTGAGCCGTTGAAGGAAGGGGGCGACCCCTTTCTTCTTCTTCTTTTTCTTCTTCTTTTGTGTGTGTAATACTAAGCGGTATAGTGTAATTCGAATTCCGCTTGTCAATTGCCGATGGCGGGTGTATTCTGGTCTTAACTTATGTAAGTCTCTTCTGTCGTAAGTCTCTTCGGTCGTAAGTCTCTTCGGTGGCGGTTTGTTTTGTCCTTCAGTCGAACACTCGCTTTTTTGATTGTGTCTGGAATTTTCTTCTCCAGCGCACTGCCGCTTATGGCTGAGGATGCCAAAGTAGATCCTGGTCCAGAGCTTTCTATGGTCGTACCTGGTTCTGAAAACAAGACTAGGAGTCAGCGCCTGGCCACAACTCTGCCCTGGTATGCTGATCTCGATGCCGCGGCTGAAGCGGCGACGCGCCAGGGAAAGCTGGTCTTTTGGCTGCATTTGCTTGGCAATATCGATGGCTTTACTTGATCGGCCGGTAACAGTCTGAGAGCCGTGTCGCTTTCTAAGGAATCAACAATTGCAGAGCTGAAGCGTAACTTTATAGTCGGCTATCGCAATATTAAAGACGAAAAGTATGCAGGTAATTCGGGGGTGCATCCTCTTGATGGTGCTGCTGTTGGTACTACCAACGGTGCTGGTCCGCATAATGTGCAGATGTTTGTTTTGAGCGGCGACGGTACGGTTTTGCATTGTTTGCCTGGTTATTGGCAGTCTGATGACCTGAACTGTGAACTGGAATTGGCTAAGCGCCTAAATAATATTTGGCTGGACAAGGCTATGAAGTTAGCGGACAAAAAGCAGCTTTTTGTCCGCCTGCATAAAGAGCATGCTCAAGCACATAGCGATGAGTTAAGGGCTCGCAGTCAGCTACAAGGGTTTGATGCTCTGCATATTTACGAACATCGGCTTGAGCTGGGAGATTGCATCAGTGATAAGGAAGCTATAAAGGCTGTGCAAGACCCTCATAAAGGTGTGCCTATCGAGGCTTTCAAAACTACCGACCAGATTATGCATAGTCGCCTGGCCGAGCAACCTTTTGTTTCATACAAATCTTTCAACGTAGAAAAGTTTGCCGATTATGGCTGTCAATATTATGACCGCGAAGAGCGAAAACTGGCCGAGAACCCTTATGATCACGCTTATAGGAAGCGCAGTCTGCGCGAGCTTACTGCTAGTCATAGTTCTGAGCCCAAGCCCCAGGCTAGATCGGAAAAGGCCGCGCCTCTCACTCTCAAGCAAGAATACATTAAGGCAATCGCCAATCAAAATTGGCGACTGGCGCTTCAGATTTCTGAAAAACTCATTTTGGAGAACCGGCAGCGCCCGCAGGCACAACCTTTTGAAATGCACGCCCTAGCTTGTCTAAAGCTCAATATGAAAAAGGAAGCGGCTAATAGTGCTCGGCGAGCTATTTATCTAGGTGCTAAGGGGCAAGGAGTGCGCTTGGTCTTGAGTAAGGCCCAGAGCAATTGTATTTAGCCTTTCTTCGGCGCCTTGGTCTCGGCTTGTCAATGACATACAATTTCAAGGTCAGCATCAGCTGTTTCCCTTAACTTAGGTGGAATTTTGTCAGAATCTTCACCGCAGAAGCCGCTCACGCCAGAATCGCAATCTGGAAATAAGCCTGCAAAAGCAAGAATAAATCAAGAATCGTCCTCGCAAAAGTCTTCTGGTTTCAACAGTATTCGGCAGGCTGATGGTTCGGGCGGTAATTTCTCGAACTTTGATAATTGGCTCTGGTATCTGTTTCTCTCTTTCTGGCTGGCTGTTCTTTTCTCTGGTTTTTTCAACGCCGCTCAAACTGAGACAATTTCCTACAGCGATTTTATGAGCTATGTACAGAAAGGTTGTGTCAACGATCTTGTCATAAGCAGTCATGAAATTCGCGGTAATTTGTCGGAATCTCAGTTGGCAAAGATGCCCGTTCACTCAGGCAAAGACTTTGAACAGACATCTAGCAAGCTGTCTAAAGAGCCATCTGGTAAGCCCGGTGAAACGCAATCGGAGAGCAAGTCGAATCCAGTCAAGACTCGCAAGTTTCGGACCATTAGAGTAGACGACCCTCAATTGGCTGCCAAGCTTGAGGTCAATCACATCAAGTTTCAGGGCGAAATCGAAGATACCTTTGGCAAAGCTCTTTTGGGCTGGATTTTGCCGGTGGTCTTTTTTGTCGGTATGTGGTCGATGATTGTGCGTCGTTTTGGACCGAAAGATGGCTCGTCTACTGGAGGTCCGCCCGGTTTCGGCTTTATGTCGATAGAAAAGAACCGTGCCAGAGTCTATGTCGAAAGTAAGGTCAAGACTACGTTTGCTGATGTGGCTGGTGTCGATGAAGCCAAAGAAGAGCTACAAGAAGTGGTTGGATTCTTGCGCGAGCCCGAGCGTTACAATAGGCTGGGCGGGCACCTGCCTAAAGGTATTTTACTAGTCGGTCCTCCTGGTACAGGCAAAACCCTTTTGGCAAGAGCGGTGGCTGGCGAGGCCGGCGTTCCCTTCTTTTCAATCAGTGGTTCCGAGTTTGTCGAGATGTTCGTTGGCGTAGGCGCAGCCAGAGTGCGCGATTTGTTTGCTCAAGCTCAACGAAGTGCACCGTGCATAATCTTTATTGATGAATTGGATGCTCTCGGGCGGGCGCGTGGCGTTGCCAGCCTGGGCGGCGGGCATGATGAGAAAGAACAGACACTCAATCAGCTATTAGTGGAAATGGATGGCTTTGATCCTCGGCAGGGCGTGGTCTTGCTTGCTGCCACCAATCGCCCTGAAATTCTTGATCAGGCGCTTTTGCGAGCTGGTCGTTTTGATCGCCATGTACTAGTTGACCGACCCGATCGCATCGGGCGAGAGCAAATCTTGAGGGTGCATGTCAAAGGAAAGTCTCTCGATGAAGCCAGTGTCGATCTAAAGGAGATTGCCGCTACAACAGCCGGCTTTACCGGTGCCGATCTGGCTAATTTGATTAATGAGGCTGTTTTGCTCGCCACTAGACGCGGTGCCGAGAAGGTGCAAGGTTCAGACTTTACTCTGGCTCTGGAGCGCATTGTTGCCGGGCTTGAAAAGAAGAATCGCCTGCTCAACAAACTCGAACGTGAGCGGGTCGCATTCCATGAAATGGGGCATGCATTGGTAGCGATGTCTCTGCCTGGAGCCGATCCTATTCAGAAGGTCTCTATTATTCCGAGGGGCATAGGTGCACTGGGCTACACGATGCAGCGACCTACCGAAGATCGATTTCTCATGTCACAAGAGGAATTAGAGAATAAGTTGGCGGTCTTGCTCGGTGGCAGGGCGGCAGAATCGCTTGTCTTCGCTAGTGTCTCAACCGGGGCTGCTGATGATTTGAGCAAGGCTACCGATGTGGCTCGCAGCATGGCCACACGTTATGGCATGGTCAAAGAATTAGGACCAATCACTTATGAGAATGATGGACAGACTATTCTGAATGGCTATCAAAACCCTTATCCAGATTCTAGGCACTTTAGCGAGGAAACTGCGCGCGAGATTGATTGTGCCGTTAGAGACTTGATAAATGCAGCGCAGGCGAGGGCTCTGGAAATTCTTACTGGCAAAAGAAGTAAGCTGGATGCTGCCGCCCAGCTATTGTTGTCGAAAGAGAGTCTAACCGGAGACGAACTTAAGCAACTATGCAGTGAGTAGCTAAGCAATGCTGTCTTGATCAAGAAAAACATCAAGAGAAGCATCAAGAAAAGCTGACTTGCAGTCTCTAATTGCTCTTTCGGAGTTCACTTTGGTTTCTTGGGTACTTTCTTAAGAGCTTCACTCGCGGGAAAAGCCCTCTTGACGATTGTAGAGTGTGTAGTATATGCTACACATATGAGCGAATTTGGAGACTACATTAAAGCCCGACGCGAGCAACTGCAAAAGCAGAATGCTGCTGCCTTTTCTTTGCGAAAGGTGGCGGCGCAAGCCCAGATCGAACCTTCTTATCTCAGTAAGATTGAACGAGGTCTGCAGCCTCCGCCTGGTGAGGCAACCATAGTTTCCCTGGCCTTAGCCCTTGGAGAGGATCCTGATGTCCTTCTCGCTCTGGCGGGGAAGGTTTCAGAGGAACTGAAAAAGATAATTCAACAGCGACCAAAATTATTTGGTCAACTAATACGTCAACTCAAAGATATGCCTGATCACGCGGTTCTTCATTTAGTAAGAGAAGTGCGTGACGGCAATTGGTAAGGAGATTTCTCGATGATAAGTCTGGAACACAATGAGCTTGTAATTTCCTTTCCCGAGGTGCACAAGCTTGCCCGGGTGGGTCTCAATTTTCAGAGAACACTGCGCATTCCCGACAATGACCAGGTTTATCCTCTGCCGCCGGGTTTGGGTTCCTTTCCTATGGTCCATGTCGATGATTACAAGAATACTATTCCAGCCAACTGGATCGAGCACGGTGGAGTGGTTCTGCCTATGTATCAATCTGAAGCGATGTGGATCTGTTTTAATCCCAGATCGGCACCGGGAAGAGCTTCTGCTTACCCATTTGCGATAAAGATTTCAACCGGCAAGATCGATGCCATTACCGGTGAGGAACTGAAGAAAGGTTTGCACCGTAATAAACAAGATTATGTTGTGGTGCCAGGACAACCTTGGCTTGATGGTTATTGCGTGAAAAAGGGAGTAATTAGGCAGTTCGTGGCTATGCCGCTCGGACAAGGTTATTCAGCAGAAGAGCAGATCACAAAGAAAGCCGAATTTGGAGGAATCCAAATTGTGGTTTATCCACTCAAGGCAGAAGTTTATGAGCGACTCTACCCAGAGGGGTCCATCGATCAGCTGCGTGCTCGTTTGGGCAGTAATCCAGATGACTCTCCTTGGAATTGGGGCGCTAGTTCCAAAGGCGCAAAAAGCGGCTGGGGCTCGGCTTCTCCTTATTTGGATATCGCCGGAGCTGCCTATCCACCAGCTCCTGGCGGTTCTGGAGGCTTTGAATCTACGGGAGCTTGGGGGGCTTCACCGGCCGCTTCTCCAGTACCCGCGCAGGCGTCTGCTATGAAAGCCGCAAAAGCTTTTGCTGCCCCTGATATGGGTATAGCGCCCGGAGGGCGAATGAAGCAAGAAATCTATAAAGACACATTCAGCTTGGATGATTGGGATATTGAAAACGGCAGTCGTTGCTTTATTCATCTCGCCAATTCTTTAGCCTGGAAGAATATTACCGGCGCCGTACCTCCACACGAGCCACCTTCTGCGAATGTTTATGCTTGTTACGGGTTGCCTTGGTATGACTATTATGATGGTGATTTGGACGCTCTGAGCGGTTCCGGCAAGCTGGCCAATTTGAAAAGCGTTCAGGAACTGTCGCAGAAGAAGGGCGAGCCGATTGACAATAAGCCTTTGAAAAAACTTCCGGTTGTCAATCAGCCGCAGAAGCCGGTTAGAGAAGGCGATTTTTAGATTTTCTGGTTTGCTTGGGTTTGTAGATGAAATAGCAAGAAATTCTCGAGAATTTCTTGCTATTTCGCTGAATGCCGGATGCTGTTATTTCTTTCGAGCTTACCTTGTTGTTTGGAGTATATTATAGGCAATAGTAGGAATGATTAAAAAAGCGAGGGATCTTATCGATCCGCTCGCCAGAAAAATGAACCGATATCGGTTCATTTATTTTCGACTTTTCTTTTCGTCTTTTTTGCGTTTGCCTGCTTTCGGCTTTTGGCTGGTGCAGTTTTCGTGCAAGCCTTCACTCAAAAGCTGACGAAGCTCTTCTAGGCGGCTTTCCTCACTGCCAAATGCTGTCTCGTAGTCTTGCATGCTTTGGCGGATTACCTGCTGTGCGCGGTCTGGACCGTAGACCTCGTCGATATAGACCACCAGCTTGTCGTTGTCGCTCTGACCGGGAGGTCGCTTGTAGCTGAGGAAGTAATGCTTTAGGCGTTCAATTACGCCGGGAGGAACTTCGCTCAAACTTTTGATATGCCCGAAGGTGATGTCGGCATCGAGAACGGCGATGATCTTGTCGTCGGCTTCCCCTTTGTCGACCATGAGTAAGCCGCCGATGACGCGTGCGCTCAAAAGGAGGTCTCCTTGCACGATCTCCTTTTCGGTGAGTACGCAAATGTCCAGAGGGTCTCCATCGCCTTTGGTGATTTTTCTTTTGGCGTGCTGGTTGGCTAGTTTACCGATCCCGTCACCGCAGTAGGTCTGGGGGATAAAGCCATAGAGCGTTGGGCTGACCGAAGAAAAGCGCTGGGGACGGTCGATTCGCAGATGTCCTGTGGCTTTGTCTAGTTCTAGCTTGACTGAGCCGGGTGGGACAATTTCGATATAGCAAGTGACAACTTCAGGCGCCTGTGGTCCAGCTGGAACGCCGTGCCAGGGGTGCGATTTGAAGATAGTAGAAAGCAGTTCTTTGAAGCGCTGGGTCTTCTTGTTCATAGAATATTTCCTGAAAGATGAGATTTTGCGTTAGGCCAAGCGAGGATTCCAAAATACCAGTTACTTGGGGTTAGCTTTTTTCGTCCAGATAATTCATCCTGCTGGCGGCTGGCAATCTAAGACCGAAGACCCTTTCTGATGGCTCTCTTGCGTCTATTGTTGTCGCTTGTGTCAGTGGTTGGCTTGTGGACGGTTTTTTCTAGAATGCTGGAGTCTTGGGAGATTGGTTGGTTTGAGCAATTATCATATGAATCTTGGACAATATGCTTCAATACCCCTATGGCTTCTTGACTAGTGGGCTCAGTTGCTTTTCTGTAGTTCTCCTATATCTTGGGTCTGGTTAGTAAAGAATTAGCAGGTTTGGAAGGTTGGCCCGGCTAGCAATGGTTCTTACTTTTCAACTGCTAGCTTGGAAACGAGAAGTGATCTAATTGGGATCTGATCGAGATCCGGTGGGGCAGTTAGAGCTCTCAAAAGGTGACAAGTTAATGCCTAACATGAAGGGACTTAGGAAAATGCACAATATCGATGCTGAGACTAGAAGTTTGATCGACAGCCTGAAGATTGCCAGTCCCTGTCCGATGCTCTGGGAGAACATGCTGCAAACCGGTGACGAAGCAGTGCGCTTTTGTGGTGAGTGCAAGAAGGATGTCTATGATGTCTCCAAGATGAGCGCTGAAAGAACGAGTTTGCTTTTGCAGCGAAACTGCATTACTGGCGGGTCTTCTTGTATGCAGCTCTATCGCAGAGCGGACGGGACTATTATTACTGACGATTGTCCTGTGGGCTTGCGGCGAGTTCGCGATCTGTGGAGGCGCGTCAAGTCTTTTGCTGCAGCCTCTTTAGCATTTGGTTTGGCTGCGCTCCCAGGACTAGTGGGAGCGCAGAATGCCTCAGGGCAGTCGAAGAGCAATGAGAAAGTGCTTTCCAACCCGGAAAAGCTCATGGGCGAACCCACTGTCCTGAGGGGCAAACCCATGATGGGTGGGGCTGTTCGTCCTGTTGACTGGAATGAAGTAGCGATGAGAGATGCCGGTGTGAAGAAAATCGCCGATCAAATCGAGGCTATCAATAAAAGCAAGGGCGGTGCCCTGAGTCGCGAGGAGAAATTGAAAGTGGCTCGTCTGCGCATTCGTATGGCTGAGCAAGCGCAGAAGGCGAAGGTGCCTTACTTTGCTGTCAGTGAACTGGCTCGGTTGCAGACTGATGCTGCCTGTATAGGCGATAACGCGCTCATGTCCGATATCATCAAGGCTCGTATCGCAGCTAATGAAGCTCTCCACCTTGATGTCGCATCTTTGCAGAAAGAGTTGGATGCGCTCAATGCCAAGAAAGGCGAGAAATAGAAAATAGACGATGCCGGGCAGAGACCTTCTGTCTGACTGGCTGAAAAAAAGGAGAGGCAATCGCCTCTCCTTTTCTATTTTGTGTTCTTTGATTATCAGAGCGTTTAAGCGATGGTTACATCGTCGCAGAGATAAACATCTTGAATGGCGTTGAGCAATTCAACGCCGTCTTTCATCGGCTTCTGGAAGGCTTTGCGTCCAGAAATCAGACCCATGCCGCCAGCTCTCTTGTTGATAACAGCAGTCATGATTGCTTGTTCGAGGTCGTTCTCACCGGAGGGACCGCCGGAGTTGATGAGACCCTGTCTGCCCATGTAGCAGTTGGCTACTTGGTAGCGGGTGAGATCGATCGGGTGATCAGTGGTGAGTTCGCTGTAAACGCGCTTGTCTGTTTTGCCGAACTTGATGGCGTTGTAGCCGCCGTTGTTTTCGGGCAATTTCTGCTTGATGATGTCGGCTTCGATGGTGACGCCAAGGTGGTTGGCCTGACCGGTCAAGTCGGCTGAGACATGATAGTCGGTTTCGCCTTGCTTGAAGCCATTGTTGCGCAGATAGCACCAGAGAATAGTAGCCATGCCCAGTTCATGGGCTTCGCGGAAGGCGTGGGCGACTTCTTGAATCTGGCGGGCTGATTCGGGCGAACCGAAGTAGATTGTGGCACCGACTGCAACTGCACCCATATCGTATGCTTGCTTGACGTTTCCAAAGAGAATTTGGTCAAACTTGTTGGGGTACGAAAGGAACTCGTTGTGGTTGATCTTGACGATGAAAGGAATCTTGTGGGCATATTTGCGAGCCACAGATCCGAGCACGCCGTAGGTCGAGGCAACAGCGTTACAACCACCTTCTATCGCTAGTTTGACGATATTTTCGCCGTCGAAGTAAATCGGATTTTTTGCGAAAGAGGCACCGGCTGAGTGCTCGATACCTTGGTCTACTGGAAGAATTGAGAGGTAGCCGCTACCAGCCAGACGACCATGATTGAACAGGGTCTGCAGGCTCTGCAAGACTCTCGGGGAGCGGTCGGAAATCTGGGCGACGCGATCTACGAAGTCACCACCGGGAAGATGCAAGTGCTCTTTGGCGATGGTGGTGCACTTGTGCTCAAGGTAGAATCCGGCTTGGCTGCCGAGAGCCTTTTCGATTTTGGAAAGTTCTGTCATTACTGGCATCTTTGAGACCATTGCCTCCCTTTAGTTTAGCTTGTATGTGAGAATGACTCTTTGACATCAGGTGGCAAAAGTTCCTGGGTGCCAATATCTTGGACGGATACTTTTGTCGGTCCGGACGCCGGTCTTATGGTGGCAATAATTTAGCAGGTCGGCTGCCTGTATTGGCTAATTACTCAGGAAAGCTCAACAATTGTGACTTGATCGATCAGTTTTTCAATTTCTGGGCTAATCAGAATTTGCCAGACTGGGCAGGCCTGACGTCTTTCATTATTCTTGTGGTTGGGAAAGCTCCAAAAGTACTCCGCCGGTTGCTTTGGGGTGAACGAAGGCGATTTGGGCTCCGCCTGCGCCAATACGTGGCTCGTCGTTAATCAGGCGGGTGTTACTTTGCTTGAGCAGGTCGAGGTCGGCTTTGATATCTTTGACTCCCAAGCAGATATGGTGCAAACCCGGACCATTTTTGGCCAGGAATTTGCCCACGGGGGTATCGGGTGAAAGTGGTTCCAAGAGCTCAATATGGGTGTTGCCGGTGCAAAGCTTGGCTACTCTCACGCCTTGTTCCTCAACCACTTCGATGTCAAGCAAGGTTAGTCCCAGGTTGTCTCTATAAAAGACCAGTGATTCTTCAAGGTTTTCAACAGCAATCGCTATGTGATCCAGTCTTTTGCCGTCTTTAGTTTCATTTTGCCTGTGCTTCTGCATAAAAGTTTGACCTTTTGGCTTTTCCGGCATTTATGGGCCGAAGCCTGAGTATTTCTCGAAAGTTTTGTTGACTTTGTTAAAGAGGCGCAGTGTTGAGAACTGGTCGTACTCTTGCCATGTTGACATCAGCCTTGTTGAGCGTTCGATTAAGGAGACTTGGTCGAACGGGGCCCAAACTTCGCCTCGCCACTTGGGATCGTAGTAAAAGCTGGAAATCGCGTCTGTAAGGTTGATAGTGGTGTCTATGTTGAGCAGGAACGGTTGACCGTCGGCGCGGACTGGAAAATAAATTTCTTCACTAGGTGGCGGCACAAGATTGTCTTCAGCCGGCTGCGGAGCCGCTGGTTCGGGTAAGGTTTCTTTCTTGCTTCCCCAGGCCAGTAGGTTGTTTTGTCCGGCTGCCTGTGTCTCAGTGGTTGTCATAGTCAAGAGGGTGAAGAGGCTAAAGCAGAGCGAGATTGTTAGTGTTTTGCTCGGCTTCCGGCTTGCTCTTGTTTTCACTTCTGCTGTCCGACGTTAGCTGGGATGTCTTGCTCTTCGCCCTTGATTTGAGGCGGAGCGTCAATTATATGCTGTTCTCTTCTATCTGGCAAAATACCGCTTGGCTAACGAGAGCCGCTAAGGTAAAGGTCTTTCTCAGCCTTCTTTTACTCTCGGGGCTTAAAATCTACTCAGCTTGCCGCTCTAAATTAAACGGAGTTGCTAAAAACATCCGCCCACCTTTAGTAAACTTGAGTAGATTAGCGTCTCCTGTTTTATTCAAAGGGCAAGAACGATGACCGAAACGAACGCAGTTGTTGACAGACTGGTATTTGTGCAGGGATTGCAAGGAGCCGTCTCCAGACTACCGGGTATTACCCTTAGAGCCGGTCTTCTGCTCAGTTGCACCCTTCTGATTGGCGTCACCGGACCGGAGGTTGTCTCTTCTTCCTTCGTCGGCTTACCTGCTGCCCAGGCGCAAGCGGATGGTCTTCCCATTAGAGATTTGACCCTGGACGGCAATGGCCAGTTGGTCGTTGTTTTTGGCACTGGGGGAGCCTTTCCTCCATCTCCCAGCATTTCTGAGATGGCCCCGCCCAACAAGAGGTTGGTGATTGATTTTCATGATGCTGGTTTTGACGGCGCTGTGCCCAGTGGCGATGTTCTGACCGGTCGTTTTGTCGGAGCAATTCCTTCGGTGAAGGCTTTCCGCTGTTCTGCGGTTAAGGGGGTAAAGGGTTCTATCGCCAGGCTCATTCTCGAGCTTGATGATGCCTCCGATTTGAAAGCGAGAGTAGCAAAAGTTGAAGAGGGGGCAGTGACAATCTCTTTCACTGGCGGGCGCAGTGGTTCTCAAACAGCGACTACTGCTTCCTCAAGCGGTGTCGCCGGTGGTGCGGCGACGGCGGGTTCTTCTCAGTCGAGCGCTGACGCCTATGATGCCTACTATAATCAATTTCGCCAACAGAAAGAAGCCGACAACACAATCAGCAATGAGTGGACAGCGCGCAAAGGAAACCTTTCTGAAGTTGGCGGCAAAATGGCTATTAAGCCTATCACCAATGTCTCTAATTGGATGGGTTCCTTCTGGAAGAAAGACAAGCCGGATGCCGCGGCTCCAAGCGAACCTCTTGTTGAGAAAACAGCAGTCGAGAAGCCTGCAAAAGAAAAGTTCGGTTCTGCTGGCTTGCCTCAGATCTCTAACCAAGCAGCGGAAGCTGTAGCTAAAGATGCCGAGACTTCGTCCAAGACCGGCGGTGTCTCCGGTATGACCGAGGCTGCTGCCGGCAAAGCTAAGGCCGCGGCCGCCATGCTGACCAAAGGCATGAAAATTTGGAAGCGTAAAGGCGGAGAGCAGCCGGCGGCGCAATCGCAAACTCAAGAGCAGACTCAAGAAGCAAGTCAGAAGAGCTTCACTCAGCCTGTGGCGAGTTTATCCAATGCCAATTCTTCTAATCTGAATTCAGGGACCCCCTCTATCACTGCTCAAGCTTCTGGTGGTCAGGCTAAAGCTCCTGAAGAGACCACCCTGGCGGAAGAACCGAGCAGCGCCAAGGCGTCAGAGTCTGATACCGGTAGCGGTGGCTGGGGGGAATGGGGTGCTCAGTCTGGATCGGCTAAAAGTCCTGATACTGCTAGTGGTGGCGGTGCCGTGACTTCTTTGGCTTCTGCCGCTCCTGCTTCTAATGCGGCAGCGTCTTCCTCTTCCTCTTCTTCTGAATCTCAGCCTGCCTCGACTGGCTCTGAAGAGGCAACGCCAACCCAGCACACTCTGAAAAATAAGAGCAGCGAACCAGTAGAGAAAGCTCCGGAGAAAGAGGCGCCGGCAGAAGCAGTCGAGCCCGCCGAGGCGGTTCCATCCAGCGGTGATTCACCAAGAATCCAAGCGCGCAAACTCTATAACAAGGCTCAGTTGCAGCATCTGTCCGGTAATCTTGATGGTGCGATCGCCGGCTATAAAGCGGCTGTTGCCGCTGATTCGGAGTTGGGCCCAGCGTATTGCAACTTGGGGTTGGCCTATAACCAGATGCACAATTATCATGAAGCTTTGGAAGCCTTCCGTAAGGCATTGGCATGCAATGCCAGTGATGCTATCGCTTATAACGGCATCGGCGCAGCGCTGAAGGCTCAGAAAGATATCGCCGGTGCCGCTAAGAACTGGCAAACAGCGGTAAAGCTCAATCCTAAGCTCGGTGTGGCGCATTACAATCTAGGCACTGCTTACGAGCAGCAAGGCGAATTCGATAAAGCTCTTGCCTCTTATCAGGCTTCAGTCAAATGTGATTCACGCATGGGCGAGGCTCACTATCGCATTGGTTTGATCTTGCAAAAGCAGAAGCGTCTTAGCGAGGCTCGGCATCATTTCGAGCTTGCCCTCAAGCTATCTGGCAAGTCTGAATACTCCGATGATGCTAGGCAGAGATTGGCTTTGCTTGAGAAGGCCGCTAAATAAATCCCTTGTTTGTGGGTCTGTTAGCCTTGCTTGATTTTCTCCACCACAGAGGTGGTGCTCTTGGCGGGGACGAGTGAGAGTAGTCGTACTTCTCCGCCGAATGCTTCAACTACAGGGGTTTCGGCTAATTTTTCCTTGGTGTAGTCAGCCCCTTTGACGTGAATCATGGGGCGGGCCGCTTGCAGAAATTCCACCGGTGTATCTTCGCTGAAGATATAGACATAGTCGACGCTTCTTAAGTGGGTCAGCATTTCGGCTCGGTCTGCTTGATTGTTGATTGGTCTACTTTCGCCCTTCAGCCTTTTCACAGAGTCATCGCTGTTAAGACCAACCACTAGAACATCGCCTAGTTTTCGAGCCTCTGCTAGTATGCGTGCGTGTCCCACATGTAAGATGTCAAAGCAGCCATTGGTAGTGACGAGTTTTTTGCCTTCTTGCTTGAGCTTCTCTGAGAGTTGTCTTAATTCATCTAATGCGAGTACTTTGCTCATTTTCTTTCCCAACTGGTTTTCTCTTCTTGCAAAAGTTTAGCAATTCAAGAGCTGTTGCATCCAGTGATAGCGCTAGCTAAGTTACTGAGTAACATATTAAATGCTCATGATTAATAAAAGAGACTAAGTATAAGAAGCACTCTTGGTCGTTCTTCTAGGATCCCTTACTTGCTTCTATCTTGAGATTTACTTTACGGTGAAGCAGTTGTTTATCTTCTCAATCTAACTGGGTCTCTTTCCGAACAGGTAATGCTCCGTAGCTATTTTCGCGCTCTCTCTAGTCTCTTTCGAGGCGAGTGTGCGGCAACGGCTGTTGATCTCTAGGAACGACCTCTAACTTGTGAGACTGCTATGAACCAAAACGAAACCGTCATCACCATCACCGATGCCGCTGCCGCCGCCTCGGGTGGTTGCAGTTCTTGCCAAGGGTCCTGTGCCGGCGCTTGCGCTGGTTACCCCTATGTTTGTCTCGACATCCGTGCTCAGAAGCCGGCCTCGCTGCGCAGTTTGAGCCGTCGTCTTGGTGACTTCACCATCGAAACAAGGAAGATTCTCACCACCTTGCCTGGTGTCGAGGGTCCCTTTGCCGACGAAGACGACTACATGAAACGCGCTGTTGTGGAAGTGGACACCGAAGTACGGGTCTACAAGATCAAGGGTCATGTCGGCGAGATCATCGTGCCGACGGCCTACGACCTTGACCCGGTCCGCTCCCTCCGCCAGCAAATCGAAGATCTGCCGTCTGATGCTGCTCCTCAGTCGCGCACCGATCTTCTCGGTCATCTGGCAACTCATCCCTATGGCGACCGCTTCCTGCCGGAAGACATCGTCGCTCATCTGGATGAGTGCCCGGATGCTCGATACTTTGGCACCATCTACATGCTCAACCAGAGTAACCACCTGGAGCTTTGGCTGCGACTCTCCTACGACCGCAACTTCGTTTCTTCCGCATCGGTCAAGCCCAACGGCGACATCATGTTCTATCGTGGCAAGAAGGATATCTTCCTGCGCGACAACGTGTTTCACGAGTGGAGCCATCGACTGGAGCAGAAGTTTCCGGCGCTGTCCAAGTGCTGGGCC
This sequence comes from Candidatus Obscuribacterales bacterium, assembly GCA_019745415.1. GTDB lineage: Bacteria > Cyanobacteriota > Vampirovibrionia > Obscuribacterales > Obscuribacteraceae > Obscuribacter. The sequence goes on from JAIETF010000056.1 coordinate 49,216, forward strand.
GACACTCTGGAGCTGGAGAATGGTTGGGTGCCCCGCACCTATGCCTTCCGCAGCTACGAAGAGCATTTCGCCGTAATTGCCGAGCCGATTCTGGCTCTTGATTGCGGGCGCTTCCTGGAGGCGGCTAATAATGCCCCCCTGCGTGTGGTTGTCTGGTTGGCCGGTCTCAAGAAGGCTCTCGTCGAGTCTCTCGAGTCGCGCCCCAGCTGCTATCACGTGCTCTACTGCGAGCGGGCGCGCTATGGTCTGGAAGTGCTCAAGCCGAAGGCGCTGGAGTATCTCAAGGGCGCCAAATCCAGGGCGGAGCAGGAGGTGGAGTCGGCTCGCAAGGCTGTCGCTGAAAACCCCAGCGACAACCATCGCAACTGGCTGTCGCGTGCCGAAAAGCTCCTGCCCGAGGCTGAAGAGAAAGCGGCTCGCGTTGCTGCTTTCCTCAACACCTGGCTGGTCTGACTTCTCCAAAGTCTAACCGGCAACTTAGAAGAAGAGGGATAAAGTGGGAAGGCGCAAGCTTTCCTTCTTAGCTCTCTTTCTTCTTTCTTTTCTTTAAGATACTGTGCCATATAATAGAAAGTGGATGCGGCTATCTTTTCTTGTTTGGTAGCTTGTTTCTAAGCCTAATTTCATTGACCCTTCGTAACTTGCCCTTGTCAGCCGTTCTCATCAGCCATATGCTCTATTGCATGTGTTCTCAGCCTTCTAGCAATGCTATACCAAGAACTCACAGGTGCGCCCCTCTGTGTCTGTTCTTGGTTATGAGCATGTCTATGGCAATGAATATGCCCGGTTGGGCATAGACTAAGTTTTTGCGGCAGTACCGCTCTCAAAATCACATAGCATTTGATGCTTGCAGGGAAGCAGGACATTTGAGCAGCTTGGTTTGACAATCTGTTCTTTTGTTCTGCTTCTCTTTGGTATCGTATTTGGTGTCAAAATTAGCACATCTCTGCTAGCCTGGTTTTGGGCGTGTTTAGCCCCGTATGCGGGATTTCATCGCTGCGGCGGCCTGGAAGGAGAGAAACTTAAGCTGGGGCTGCTTAATTTTAATTGCGGTCTTATCGATTGCGCCGTTATGGTGTCGGGAAACAATCAGTTTTCTAGATACAGGAAGCGAACAGCAACAATCTCAAGACAGTCAGATCAGCTGAGTATTCAATTTTCTAACCGCTTATCAGAGAGGTGCAGATGTATACGGCAAAAATGCGAATCATTGGTTTACGAGAACGCCCCTGGGTGCGCAAGTCTACCCAACACGCTTTAGGGCGTTTTTGTCGAGACGAAGAATCGGGCATCTATTTTGAAGAGAGTATGAATGCCGAGCACAGAGATCTAATCTGTCAGGCTATTGCCTGGGTACCCGCTCCTCTGCTCGAGAATGCCCGTGAATTGGGCTTGACGATGACCAGTTGCTCAGGGCTTACGCCGGCTGGCAACAGTGCCACAACCTACGCCGATTTCAATAGCCACAGTAAGGCCGGCATCTCACCGCATATCGTCATGGGGGGACCTAGTTTAGAGCCCGATTTCGTTTTGCCTCATCTCGTTCATGAACTCAGCCATCTCTATTTTTCCAACCTGTCCTCTCATCTTAGGGGACTCTGGCTAGATTTGCTGGCCAGGCAAGAGCGAGACGAGCAAGGTATCGAGACCGCTGAAGTGACCAGATATGCCCAGAGTTTCAAGTCTAGTTTCTTAGCCTGCCGTCTGGCTGAGAGTGCGAGCGATTACTGTCGCCGTGATGCATCTCTCAAGTGTTACGCGGCTGAATCGTTCTGTGAGACCGTAGCTTGTCTGGTTTGCCCATGGTATCTGGACAATATTTGTTCGGTCGACTTGGCTGAGAGACGACTTATTCTTGCCCAGATGGGCCTTCCCTTGGCGCCAGTTCGCGCTAGGCTGGTTGCCTGATTTGAGGCTAGAGGCGGGGGAGAAATTCCCCGTCTTTTTTTGCTTTAAGTTGCCAAGGGGATGGTTCTTTTGAGATTTACCCAAGTCGGCTGATGGCGCGGTTGACGTAATCAACGTAAAGGCTGACCGGGCAAAGGTTGAAAGCCCCTAAGTCAGGTGCAGCAAAAGTTTTACCTGCAAAAAAAAATTGCCTTTGATCGTCCTATCGATTGAGCAGAAATGTTTGCCAACACTGATGAAAGGATGATTTCTCCTAACTTGGGGGCACCATGGCTTTGTCCCTGTATCTTTCTTTGGCTGCGTTTGCATAGGCTGGGGCTATCTTTCGCTCGATAACTTTTCAGGACCAGAAGCACAAAACACCCAAATAGAAGGCGCAAAACAGTCAGTTTCAGTTTCCTGAGCGGAAGCTTGTTTTGTGTCGATGGTCCATTTCCAGGAGAAAAACTATGTTATGTCCTCACTGTAATTCGCCTCGGCACATGCTTTGCGCCGATGGCTTCCGTCACAAAGTCGCCGTCAATGTTGACTTCTCAATCGTCGGTGCTGATGCCGATGCTGCTTCTGTGCTTTCAGCCTTGGCTCGCGGCGAGAGCAATAATCTGCTTGGTCCCGGTACTTCGGAGTCTAATGTCGGCGTGAGCGGCTTGATCAAGCCGGTTCGTAAAGATGAAAGTTTGCTGGTGGTTTTGCCGGTCTATGCCGATATCGGTTTGGCTGACTTTGGCAGAGCGCTGTTTCGCACCTTCTTGCCTGCTTCGCTGGTTGATACCGCAAGTGGTGTCACTGTGCGCGGCGCTGACGGGCTTGTCTTCCCCGGCACCTTTGGTTCGACCATGTCTATCGCTCTTCCCGAGCAGAATGGTCAGCGTACAACTGCTTTACTGATCGGGCTCGGCTCTCGTTCCGATTGCGAACGCAAGGGGCTTTGTGGTCTTGTCGGTACGTCTCTCGACAGCGCCTTGAGCGGTCTCTACAGCCACCTTGTCATTGACCTTGCCGACTTCACCGATACCGCCGTACACGGGCGCGAAATCGGTTCCGTCTCCCGTTGTCGCCTTTCTCTGGCCATTCTCGAAGATGACGCTCAGCTTGTGCTCAGCGAGATGTCTCTTTTGGTCAAGCCCAACCAGGTTTCAGCTTTGTGCGAAGGCATCGACGTGGCTGGACCACTTTGCTCTCATTGCAATCATCCGCGCACCGGCACCATCAAGCTGAAGCGTCCTGAACCGCATCAAGACTAAGGAGTTCGAAATGAAACCTGTGATTAAGGTAATCGGGGGTATTAGCCCCAAGCATGAGCATGGCGTCGAGTATGACCAGGCTGACCTGTTGATTCTCACTAAGGTCTATGGCCAAGACCTCGGCGGCGGTCCGCAGTCTTTTGATTTGCATCATGGCGGCGCCATAAGCAAGGCGATAGCTGAACAGAACTTTCACGGCGCTGCCGGGGAGCATCTCATTCTCTCTTTTGCCGGGCAGGACGGTGCTCGGCGCTATGTGGCCGTAGTCGGCTTGGGTAAGCCTGAGGAAGTGGGCAAGCGGAGGGTTTGCGCTCTCTTCAACTATGCCTTCGACCTGGCTCGCCTGCCCGAGATTCAGGCTAAGAGCCTCATCTTTCCTATCTTTCCTTATCGCAGCACCGGCGCTGTTTTGAACTTGCGAGCTACCGGGGCAATCTTGCGTTGCCTTGTTGCTGAGCGGGCTGAACGCGGTACGCTCGCCCCCTTGGAGGAAATTCGCGTGCTTTGCGCCCCGCAGGCCCGCGCCCACATCGAGAGCGGTATGGCTGTGGAGCATTCGCTTTGCAGTCAGTGTCGCATTCCCAAACTTCGCTAATTCCTAGACCCTAAGAGAGGAACTGACCATGATCACCGACAAAATCGACCTTCAGCAGATTCGCAAGAGCGTTCTGCGTTCGCAATTGCTTGCTTTGGAGTCGCAGGCTCAGGCCATCTATTATCTTGGCACGGAGCACCGGCAGGGCATCGATCTGGGTCGCAATCCCGAGATCTACCTGGTGGTGCAAGATGTGAAGGACATCGCCCAGACTGCCAGGGCCACCGTGGACGAAGCGAAGAACCTGAGCGGCGAGGAGATTCTCGCTCGCCTGCAGGGACTGCAGACCATCGCCCACAGCGTGGTGGCGCGCGCCGAAGAGGCTTATCAGCACATGGCTACCGATGCCGATCGGCGCTTGGATGAACACCTGAGCGACAATCTCGACAAGGGCGAGAAGGCCAGTGAACTGCCCGAAGTGCCTGAGGACAAGCGGCATCTCCGGGCGCGAGCCTATATGGCTTGTCACTGTGCCGAGACCGACCAGCATCTCACCTTCAAGATTCAAGTGCGGGCAATCTGCGACCTGGCTCTGGAGCTTGCTTTCACCGCGGCGGCTGAGAGCGGTCACGACTATCCCCGTGACAGCAAGTACTGGGATTGATCCGGCAGCGAATTAGCGCTCTAGGGCGCTAATTTGTCGCGCTTTGTTACCGGGAAGGGCGCTTTGTCGCTCTTCCCGGTCTTCCTTTTTGCTCTCTAAATATGATATAAAATAGTAGAAAAATTTACTGTTGATGATTACCAGTCTTGCGCAAGAGAGTTTGCTTGAAGGGGCTGTCAAGGAGGGGCTTTGCGACGCTGCGCTAACTGCTTCACTTGGCAATATTGGGTTGTTCCAGGCTCTATGAAAGCTTTAGTTGAAGAGATTCATGATTCAAAGAACGAAATCAGTTGAACCGCTAGGTTTCTGCTTCATAAACTTTACTGGCATTTATTTTCTTCTTTCTCAACACATACACCCACAATACGAAATGCTTTTCGGTCTGACTTAGAGGAACGTTTGTTCTCTAGATCGAGCCGTATTGGGGTGACCTCTCAGAACATCCAAAATATGGAGGTCCATATGTTCAAGAAGTACCGGATCATCGGACCCGATGATCCAAACTATTCGCGCATGAAAAAGCGCCTTCTGGAGACTTGGCTCAAGACCTTGGCCGGCTATGGTTTGATGGGATTGCTTGTCTTTGCCGCTTTCTGGGGATTTGGCTACAGCTATCGTTTTCAGCTCGGTTTTGGGCTCTTGTGGTTCCTGGTGCCGGTGCTCTCCTGGTGGTTCAGCGCCAAGATCGCCATTGCCATGACCAAGTCGACGCCTGCCGACCCTCAGAACCCCGAGCACAAGCGTCTCATCGATATCGTCGACAGAGTCTATGCTCGCAGCGGGCTGAAGTTCAAGCCGCCGGTCTACATCTCCGACAATCCGCTGCCCAACGCCTTCGCCACCGGTCCCATCCATCGCAAGGCAGTGGTTGCCGCCACCCGCGGACTTTTCCTCACCGGTATGACCGATGCCGAAATCGAAGCAGTCTTTGCTCACGAACTTGGGCACGTCAAAAACTATGATGTGGCGATCAATTCGATGCTTTCGGTTTTGTCGATGATCTTCTTCATGATCGTCGATGCCGGTGTCAAGGTTCTCATGGCCGGCATCCGTATCTTCAACAAAGATTTCGGTGTGCGTCCTGAGTTGCGCAGCAAACCGCGAGGATTCTTTACCGGCGTTCTGGAATGGGTGGTCATGTATCTCATCTTCCAGCTTACCGGGCAGATGACCAAGGTGGTGCAGATGTTCGTCATGCGCTCGCGCGAATCGGCTGCCGATGCCACCGGCTCGCTCATGACCGGCAAGCCCTGCGACTTGGCTACGGCACTGCTGAAGCTGGTCGCCTATGTGGAAAAGAATCGGCCGCGCGGACGTGATGCAGAACTCTACCGGGCGCTGCGTCCAGTCATGACCATCGATCCTCTCTTTGATGCCAGCCGTGCCGAGCCAGAGCCCCAGGGGCTTTGGCAGCGTTTGGTGCGCTTCTGGCGTATGCTTCAGCTCACTCATCCGCCTGTGCCCGAGCGGGTGCAGGCTCTGGAGAAGATGAACGGCTCAGCCTGTAATCTCCAGATCTAATCAGGAAGAACTATGCGTAAGAAAATCTCCGGCAGGCTACTCGGCATCGTCGCCGTGGTCAGCCTGCTTTCTGTTTGTGCCTGGTATCTCACTGACGCCGGGCGCAGTTTGGGCAATCTTTTCGGAATTTCCAGCTCGGAAGTGACCCTCTCCGGATCCACTCCCGATACCGTTGGTAATTCCACGCTCATCGGTCGCAGTGACCGCGAGCGGAAGATTGAGTTTGTGGTTGGTTTGGCTCTCAATGACGAAGCGGACCTGGACGCTCTGCTCGAAAGACAGGCCAATCCTCAGTCGGTCGACTATCTGCGTTTTCTGACACCGGCCGATTTCGCGCTTCGTTATGCGCCCAGCCAGACCAACGTCGACGAAGTGGTTAAGTTTCTCGCCGCCAACGGCATCAAGGTCAAGGCAATAGCTCCCAACCGCTTGCTCATTCAGGCAGAGGGCACTGTTGCGCAAGTTGAGAGGGCCTTCAAGGTCGAGATCAATGACTATCGCATTGCCTCAGGTAATTCCGCCAATGGCTCTGTCTCAAGCTTCTTCAGCAATGACCGAGATCCCTCCATTCCGCAGCATCTCAAGGACATCGTTGTCTCGGTGCTTGGTTTGAATGATATCGACCGCATGGAGAGCCGCGCTCAGCGAGAGCCTCGCAACCTCGACAGTCAGTCGATGGCCAAGCCGAGGGCGTCGCAGTCGGCTCTGACGCCGCAGCAAGTGGCTTCCGCCTATAATTTGCCCAATGCCAATAACCCCGACGCCGGACGCACGCTTTCCGGTAAGGGGGTCGATATGGCCATCGTCACTGCTGAAGGTTACAAGAAAACCGATGTGGAGACCTACTGGCGTCATCATGGCGTCAACCGTACCGGGCGTGTCGTCGACATTCCCATTGGCGGCACTACCACTGCCGTGAATGATGAAACAACTATGGATCTCGAGCTAATGGGGGCGCAGATTCCCGCCGCCGATATCTATATGTACATCGCTGCCGATGCCCGTTTCGTCAACTTTGCTTTGGCTTTCAACCAGATGGTCACCGATAATAAAGCTGATGTGATGAGCGTTAGCTGGGGGCTTTGCGAGCGGGGGACCGGCTGGCTCATGATCAAGACCGAGAATGCCATCTTCAAACAGGCTGCGGCCCAGGGTATCGCCCTGTTCGCCTCTTCGGGCGATGACGGCGTTTACGACTGCAAAGAAAAGAAGCTGCGCTGGGAAGTGGACTTTCCCTCTTCCAGTCCTTATGTCACCGCTGTTGGTGGCACGTCGCTCTATTTGAGCCGCGGCAAGCGCTCTAGCGAATCGGCTTGGTCCGGCTCAGGCGGCGGCATTTCCAATCATTTTGCCCGTCCGTCCTGGCAGCATGGCAGCGGTGTGCCTCAGGGCGACAAGCGTGTTTCTGCCGACATAGCCATGGCTGCCGATCCGTACACCGGCTATTCGGTTTACTTTGAAGGGCAGTGGGCTAAAATTGGCGGCACAAGCGCCAGTTCGCCCAGTTGGGCCGCGCTCTGGGGGCTATCAGTCGAGGCTCTGGGCAAGAGGCTCGGACCTGCCAATGCTCATATCTACCGTCTTGGTCGTTCGGCTGACAGTGACAAAGCCTTCTTCGACATTCTCACCGGCGAGAACGGTGCTGGTCGAGGACCTGGCTATAAAGCTGCTCCTGGCTTTGATCATCCGACCGGGTGGGGTAGCCCCGACGGTGTCGAACTGATTCGTCTGCTTGAGGCTCAGCATCCCAAGGCTGCACGTCCCAAGTCTTGATTGGATTGGATTAGATTGGCGATTGCGAGAGGGTAGCTTCGGCTACCCTCTCCAATTTTTTTTGTTTCTTTAATACTAAGCAGTATAGTAAGCTGAATTTATAGTTAAATAAATTGTCTATACTCTTTAGTCGCCGCTGCGTGCCCGGTTGAGCATTAGTTTGGTGATTGACTTGAGGGTGCTGAATACACCTTTTCCTTCCATGGCCACTGCTTCAAAGGCTGGAACTTTTGTGTGATTCAGCTCTGCTTCCATCCTTTCTACATCCATGGCGGTTGTCAGGTCGCGTTTGTTATATTGCAAGACCCAGGGGATGTCTTCCAGAGTAAGGCGATATTCTCTCAGGTTGTCCATCATGTTTCGCAGTGATGCCTGATTCTCTTCCGAACGGGTGACGTTAGAGTCGGCAACAAAAACAATGCCGTCTACATCGCGCAAAATTAGCTTGCGGCTTTTGTTGTACTCTTCCTGTCCCGGCACCGTGTACATCGAAATTCTAGCCTTGAAGCCATTAATCGAACCTAGGTCGAGAGGCATAAAGTCGAAGAATAATGTCCTTTCTGTTTCAGTGGCGAGACTGACCAGTTCGCCTCTTGATTGCGGAGCCAGCTGACTGTGGATGATTTTCAGATTGGTCGTCTTGCCGCCCAAGCCTGTGCCGTAATAGACCAGCTTGAAGTTGATTTCTTTAGTTCCGTAGTTGACTAGGGCCATTGTGACTGCGTTCTTCCAATCTAGTTTGATTTGTTTACTTTCAATTCTTCATTCAATTCTTCATTCTTTTCTTACCCTGGATTTCAGGTCATGTCTTACCTTCACATGACTTGAACTCAACTATGGGGAGATTATTTCGTCTTGCGTATTTTTTTGCTTCCGAGGCGACGCTCAAAAGTCCACCGGCAGTCTTGCAGTCTTGCGGAATAGCAGCAATGCCGAAAGCCATACTAAGGTTTGCAGTTTCCATACCAGGAATGGGTGAGGCTTTCATTCTCTCCAAAATGCGTTGAGCCACTACGATAGCAGACTTACTGCTTGTCTGGGGCAGCAAGATACCAAAGTCGAAAGTTTCAAAATGACCCAATATGTCAATTTCGCGCTTTACACCTTTCACTCTATGCAATAAGGCTTTGGCTATGCCACTCGGCACGATCTCTAAACTACTGCCGTTATCTGACATGAGGTCGAAAATAATCAGTGAAAAAGCTTTGCCGTCGCGCTCAAAGCGCCCTAGTTCTTGTTTGACAAAGAACTGTAGCACTGGATAGGAATAAACCTCGGTTTCCGGTCTCATTAGGGTCTTCAGTGCATTCTGAATTGCAGCTTCATCTATCTGATAGGCAGGCTCAATCGAGGCTTCGCTCGGTGTTTGATTGCTGGCTTGCAGAGCCAATTGCACAAGTCCGACCTGAAGCAAATTGTAAAGTACCGGCACCCATTCCAGCTTGGTTAGGGGCATGCGTCTGAGCAAATCAAAAAGATTGGTTTGATTGTCAATCTCAACATAAAAGTCTTTCTGCAACTGCATGTTATAGCCTGTGCCGCGACCAGCCAGCTGCTCAAATTGTGCTTCAGACAAATTGGGATAGACCTGTCTGAGAAAAGTGTCCATGGTAAGACCAATGTTTTTCAGATAATTGCTCTGGTCTAGAAAGCCCATGCTTTCAATTATCAGACTGTCGAGTCTTTTGGTCACTGTTCTATCAGATGAAACCTCATTCTCGTAGAACTTGAATTTGCCTGAAACCCAGGTCAGGACGTCGATTATGGCGTTGTCTCCGCTAAATTCACCGCAGAGGGCATGGGTGGGTTGCCCGTCTTCCATATAAATTTCTGCACCGCTATCAGTGCCGCCCAGGGTCAGTCGTCCGCTTTTCTTGCCTAGATGTAGTGATTGCAATACCGCAGGCAGAGCTAGTTTCTCCAAGTCTCCTTCCAAGGCGGCTTGCTGGTTATCGGTGCGGTTCGGGTCTTTCGGTCCCAGGTTGCGTGTGTAATCAGTAATCCCTTGCATGCTCTGACTGACAGCTTGCTGTTCCGGTGCTTCCGGAATCGAGAAATTGCCCGTGCTGGAGCGCTGATAGCTGGGTTGCTGTGAATGATCAGAGATCAGATCAACTGAGTCTTGCCCGGTGCATTCTGATAAAACCAAGTTGTGAACCAATAGAACATCAATTGAAGGTAGGGTCCATTTCACTTCAGTGGAGGTGAGCGAGCCGATATAAAATGTCCAGAGCGGGTCGCCGTCCGCTGGACAAGAGACCTTGATCAGGTAGAGGGCATTTTGTCCGCTCACTGAAAAGGGGAGTTCCACATCAAAGCCGTCGCGCTTCTTGGCCTGGGCAAGGATGCTGTTCAGATCCTCCAAGGCTGGAGCGTTCCAAAGACGCGGCAATTTGAGCGGGCCTGAACCGCTCTCTTTAGGCTTTTGATTTTGTGATTGGCCGCGATTGAGATTGGATTTGAACATCAGCAAGAAAGAGTTTCCGGTTTTGGGCTTAAAAAAGAGGACTTAATCAATTTCATACCACCCTGATATATCTTTATGTCGCTTGATAATCACTTCTTTCTCAAACTTGCCCAAGCCGGTCTTTGGCGGTTAAGTCTATTGCCGGCTCAACCAGGTCTGCCAGCGCATCAATTCGGCCGTGGAGAGGGCATAAGCCGGGCAACCCCTGGCCAGGTGAGGACGGGCGCCGTCAAAGATTTCGGAAACCCCTCCCACCAGTGATTCTTGACCGAGGTGCTCGAGCAAGGGGGAAAGAATGATTTTGATACGACTCTTGGTTTCCGGTAAGGGTCCATAAACATTGAGCAGGGCATCGCAATAGAAGCCTAGAAGAAAAGGCCAGGCTGTGCCCTGGTGGTAAGAAAGATCGCGGTGGTACTGATCGGCATGTTCAAAGCCGCATCCGTAGAGACCTTGATATTGGGCATCGGTCGGCGAAAGAGTTCTTATGCCCATGGGAGTTATGAGCTCGTTCTCGATAGCGGCGAGGATTTGTTTTTCTTGATCTCTTTCAAAAGCCCTGTAGGGTAGAGCCACGGCGAATAGCTGGTTTGGTCTTAGGCTTGCATCTTTCTTGCGATTTTTTTCTTTCTCGTTTGCACTTGGTGTGTCGATAACATCGTATAGACAGGAAAGTTCGCTGTTCCAGAATTTCTTTAAGCCTTCTTTCGTTTGCTTTAGCCTGTTTTCAAGACGATTGAGCAGCTTTTCATCAGCTTTGTACTCAAGTTCGCTTTCGTTCAACAAATTATGCAGAGAAGCGAGGGCGTTATACCAAAGACTATTGAGGTCTACTGCTTTGCCGGCTCTCGGGGTAATGGGAATTTCGGCCACTCGAGAATCCATCCAAGAGAACTCTACCGAGGGCAGTTCGCAACTAATTAAACCGTCATTGTTATCGAGTTTGATGCCATATATGGTGTCATCTTCTAGGGCGGTGAAAATGGCGCAGAGTTGATCGAGCAGTGCAGAGACTGTCTCTTTGTCTCTAGTTATTCGGTAGTAGTGCCAGGTTGACCAGAAAAACCAAAAAGAAGTATCGAGGGCGTTGTACTCCAGAGTCGGGCTTTTCTCGCCGTCCTCTTTGGGATTGACAGTGCGATTGGCTACTAGGGCATCCTTTCTTCTTCCGGCAAAGGTTCTTAAAACCGCCTTGGCTTGGGCGAAGCGTCTGGTAGAAAGGCAGAGTCCGGGCAAGCTCATCAGAGCCGCACGTCCTGAATCATTAAACCAGGGATAGCCTTCCAGAACCGAGAGGTCGCGGTTTTCGTCTTTATTGGCTTCCGGGAAGCGGCTTCCAGCTTTGCGATCCTCTTCGAAAGCTGGCACCAAAAATTGGTCGCAAGCCAGAATGAGCTGGTCTGTGCGTTGTGAACGAGGCAAGCTCGCTCTTTTGATTAAGTGGTTTTGTCTTTCTATCAACTTTTCAATTTCGGCATGACCGTCTGGATTGGCAATGGCATTTTCAAAACTGGCGCCTATGGAAAGATCTTTGCCTTTGCGCAGATTGCTGGTTACGGCTCCCACTAAGAAGAGATCTTCATTGTCCGGTTCGCCCCGATTTGTTTCTTCGGTGTATTTATAGTCCCACCACCATTGTTTCTGGGCTTCATATTGTCCTTCTTGCCAGGTCAAGCAAAGCCGCGCTCCGCTTTCGTTGAGAATGACCATCGATTGATTGGGTGAGACGAATTGCGGATAGCGGTCATCGGATGAACCTTTGACTTGTTTATGGAAGTCGCGGAAGCCGACTAGGAAGCGGCAAGTCAATACCGGCTTTTCGCTCGACTGCTGTTTAGTGTTTTCACTAAGGGAAAGGTCGCCTAAATAGTGGTAATTGAGGTAAACCTCGTTTTTGCCATGGGGCATGACCAGCTGTTTGATAAGGTAGCGACCGTTTAGCTCGAAAACCCAGGTGGGAACGGGAAGAAATGTGAAGGACTCGAGATGCTTGTAACCGGTCGGTGAGATAACCCCGGATGTCCAGCTGCTTGTCGCTAATTCATAGGTATTGGCACCAATTGTAATTAGTTCTTCTACCCTGGAAAGAACAATATGCCTCCATACTGGAGGATAGAGAGCAGCTGCCAGGACGCAGTGGTAACGCCTTCTATTGGCCCCGCAGATTGTACCCATGCTGTATCCGCCCAAGCCGTTGACCACGAGCCATTCACGGTTGTCTCGTTTGTCCCGGCTTGGATAATAGACTGGTATATCGTAATCAATCGCTTTGTGGCGAGATTTGAGCCAGCCGATCAGACCGAAAGTCATTTACTTACTTTTGACTGGAGAGTGTTTCGCTGTTCTCCGGTGTGGGCATGGCTTGCCAGTTTCCGGTTTTTTTCCAGCTTGTTGCTTTCACCTTTTCTGCCAAGGCTTTTAGTTCACGGGCTTCTTCTACGCGGTCAAGCATAAGCAAAAGGTCGGCATAGTTGCCCAGAAGGGCAATCACTTCAGGATGTCTGCCGCCCAGAACCCTGGTTTTTACAGACATTGAGAGTTTGTAAAAGGGTTCGGCTTCAACATATTTGCCCCAGGAATGATAGAGCAAGGCTAGGTTGTAAGACATAGTGCCCACGTCTTGATGATTATGGCCGAGCTTTTGTTCATACATCCGAAGCAGTCTGCGGCATATGGGCGCGGCAAACTCATGTTTGCCCTGGTACCAAAAAACTTCTGCAAGACCTTCAAGAGAAGTAGTAAGCATGGCGTTGTCGGGTCCGTAGTCTTCAGCTACTTCCAAGGCCGCCAGCCAAAGTCTTTCAGCATCGGCGTATTGACCTGCCTTAACACAGCTTTCGGCTGACGCTCTATAGATTTTCCAGATGTCGTTGACTATCGACATGGCTTGTTTCTTGATCTCTCGTTTGGATTGAAGTCTTCAATCATAACCTTATTGTACCGGTTGGATAGCTCTTCAGAACCAAACTTTCCAGCTTTTAGGTCTTTGCATCAATACTAAAAAGTATAATAGAAATAGGTAAAAGAGAAAGCAGGAGAGCCGGGGCTCTCTTGCTTTCAGGCAGGGCTTGCGAAGGGTCGGGCTAACCAAGCCAGATTAATCGGATGATTTACCTGGATTAGTCGACCCGACCCAACGCCTGCGCGCATGCTTGGCGTTTACGGCAACGGCACGTTGAAGCCCTTGAGCGGCAGCCAGGCGCCCTTGTCATCGTCGAAGTAGAAACGAACACCGTTCACTTCGATGCGGAAAACAAAGCCGAGCGACTTGGCACCGCGACCGCAGGAATGGAAGCGGCGGGCGTACAAGTCGAGCAGCTCGCGGGCCGGGGCGACGCGTTCGTCCAGCTTGAGCTTGAGCACGATGGCGCCGGCGTGCTCCATGGTTGGCGCATCGTCGGAGTCCACGAAGAGCTCGCTCTTCTTGATGGCGAAGTTGACGCGGTCGTGCTGGGCGTTGTTCCACCAGTTGATGCGCGCCAGACCGACCGCGCTGAAAAGGCGGAGTGCCATGGCGCGACCCGGGCGGACACGGTCTTCATCACCGACGCACTTGTCGGCGATGACAACGATGGCCAGTTCCGGGAACTTCTTCAGACCCTCGATGGAGATCTTGAGGAAGGTGTCGGAGCGGTGGCAGGCAACCACAGCGGCGACGCGGCTGGCCATGCGGTTGGAGAAGCCCTTCTTGCCAAGGTAGTCGAGGGCGATTTGCTTGCCGGCGGTGGCATGGTCGTCCACCGACACTGCGCGACCGATGTCGTGCAGGAAGGCACCGGCGGGGATGACGACCTGGGCCGCCACTTCGTCGAGCACCGAGGGGAAGCGCTTGAGCACTTCGGCCTTGAGGTACTCGGCGGTGCTGAGCACAGAATAGGCGTGAGCCACATCGTGCTTGGTTTGCGAGCTGGAAACCTTGTCGCCCTCGTCATAGAGTTTGAGAAGTTCCGGGTCGCTGGTCATGGTCTGAACGACCGCGACCATCTCAGAAACAGACAGCTTTTCTTCTTGATTGGACATATTGCTCCTCTGTTAAAGCAAAGCCGATGCATTCAAAGTGAGCTGCATCGGTATGGATTGATAGATAGTTGCTACAAGTCCCCGAATCTCAAGTGGAGACGGACTGAAAGCTCAAAACTAGGACCAGGCGCTGGTTGTTGGCTTTAGTCGGCTTCCTCTCAATTTAAATAAAACGGGTACTCTTTATCCCTAGCAAAGACCTATTCAAGATATCAAGTATTTTTTTTGGCAAAATCTTTTCTAAGAAAGAAAGGCGCTAACCTGTTGCAGTTAGCGCCTTTCTGGATTTTGAATTGGTCGCAGGACCGGTGCCGCCCTCGGTAACAACCATCCCTGGTCATTCTCCCTGGAGAACCTGCGATGTCGAGATTGGAATTGCCCTCGGCTTATGCTTAGTTCAACTCTCAATGTCGATATATTAGGGTGTTTTTGGGGCTTTGTCAGTGGGGTAAATACGAGTTTTTCTCTAAAGCTGCTCTTTGAGCAGGGCAATCAGATGGGCCACAAGCTTTTCGGCCTGACTGCGACCTAGTTCGTCCCAATGCGGCACGCCAAAAGCCTTGAAAGAATAAGTGTCTGCTTGTTCGTCGGTCCAGCCGATTAAGTCTAGAGCCCGACCCAGAACTGTGAGATAGTTCTGGTCTGTCACTTCGCCCAGACCAAAGTTGTCGTCAACTCTTTGCGGGGTCACCTGTGGTGTCGGCGCCGAAACATTGGGGCCGAAGTTGACCTGTGGACCCTGCGGTATAGCCACTGGTTGGGCTAGCTGCTGTGGGGTCGGCTCTGGAAAAGTAGCCGGCTCGTGCACCGCCTTTGGCGCCGAGGCAGACTCGGGCGCTGCCGTCTCTGCCTCGGGTTCTTCTAGAGAGTTTTCGACCGAGTTTTCGAGATTATCTGGTGCAGGCTCCGGAATGGACTCTGCCGGGGCGGCACCAGAAAAGTCTGAACTGGCTGGAGGCGAGAAAGAGTCTGCGTTTGAGTCTGAGTTAAATCCAGTAGTTGAAGAATCGCTTGCTTCGGAGTTCTCGAAGATAGCGCGAGTCTGACTGACAAGATCTTGAATGTGGCTTCCCTGTGGATTTTGCGCCGGTTCGCTTTGGGGCGCGAAGCTCTGTTGCGCCAAAAATGGATTAGGTGGAAGCGGTGGAATAGCGAAGCGATCTTCGGTGGCCTGCTGTGAAGTGCTCGGTGCTTCTTCTGCCATGGCATTGAGAGTGGCTGCCTCTGTGGGGGGCAAAGCTGCCGTATCTTGGCTGTGAGGAGCATTGGAGCTCGGCGCAGTCGGAGCTTCTTCTGCAGAAGAAGCTGAAGGCAATGGCGGAATGGTACTGTGTCGAACTACTGGCTTCTGCTCAGTTGTTGCGCTGCCAGGCAATGGTCTCGTGAAAAAGGCATCCCCTTCACTTGGGCGTGCGGGCACTGATGCCGGTCTGGTCGCCTGTGGCGCTTGATAAGGCGCCGCTGGGGCTGCTTGATAGGCACTGGGGGGCATGGATGGAGGGGCCGGCTTGGCGGGTGGGTCGATTGAAATTTGGGGACCGATGGTTATTTCTTGGGGCGGAGGAGCCTTCGGAGTTTGCACATATTCGGTGGCCACTGGCTGCCATGGTGAGGTTTTATCGGTGGAAAGCTCTTGCTTGAGGGTAAGCGAGATCATGAGCTGTCTTAATTCATCAATCTGCTTAGATATCTCGATGAATCTTCTTTCCACAAAGCTGCGCAGCCCGATAATCGACTCCTGTAGCATTTCGGGATTACCCGGAGCGGCGGGCATGCCTATTAGTTTAGGGGTAAGCAGTCCTTCGGCTTCCAGTTGCGGTCTAATTTGAGAGGTTGGCCAACCTTGTTCAACCAACTCCTTAATGCGCTCAAGAACAGACAGGTCCTCGGGGCGATATTGTCTCTGCTGGCCTCGACCGCGTTTGATTTCCAGACCAAACATAAGCTCCCAACGACGCAACTGGTGAACCGAAAGTTGAAGACGGTCCGCCACATTGTTGATAGAAAGCAAATCTGTATTGACCATGAAAGCCTCCCCGGAATATCTAATAACAGATTAGCATTTACTAGCGCAGCTAGGCTAGCTACGACAGTCAAATTTATTTCTGCCCGAATCGCTTGCCTTTTAAGCCTCTGTAGAATACTATAATTGATAGTGGAATTTGGTGAAAAAAGAGACCGCAGGATGTCCTGCGGTCTCTTGGTGAAAGAAGCCGAGTTTGGCTCAGTGAAGAGTCAATCTAGGCTTCGGCTCTGCTCTTCAGCGGACGTAGCGTCCGGTGTAGCAGATGTCGCCCCAGCGGTCGATGAAGTACTCGCGACCGTACTGGTCATAGTAATACTGGATGCGAGGCGGGGGCGGCGGCGGCAGGAACACCGGCGGAGCGGGGATGAACACCGGCGGGGCGGGGATGATCACCACAGGCGGGCGGCGATGGCGGTTGTCCCAGCGCGGGTCATAGCGGTTGTCCCAGCGGGGGTCCCAGCGGCGGTTGTCCCAACGCGGGTCATAGCGGCGGTTGTCCCACCGGGGGTCCCAGCCGCGATAGCCCCAGCCGTGGTCGATGTACTGCACCGACGTCCCGTTGGGGGTGATTACGAGGTTGAGGTTCTGAGCTTGGGCGGCGCTGGCGAAGCCGAAGCTTGCCGCGACCAGAGACAGCGCGAGGCAGATCTTCTTCATATCTAGCTACTCCTGGACGTTAAGTTTTTGGTTGGCGGTATTCTCATTCGTTTGCACCCCCAACCGATTTGGGTGCGAACTCTCGCTCGTTTCATCCACGCCGGGTGAGTGACACCGCGTACAGGCAAACCAAACTGACAGGTGGCTGCCGAATCAATCAATCCGAGAGCCGACTAAGCGTCTATCACAGGTCGTTGTCGCGATTTTCCCGCGCACAGCGCAAAGGAAAGTGTGAACCTGTGTTCGGATGCGTTTGTCGGTCTGGCTATTGATCCTGGATAAAGTTGGAGGAGGAGATACTGCAACCTAACAAAGCTTCAGCATCTGGCTCAACTATTTTCTTGCTGAACAAAATAAGCTTTACAGAAAGATTTCGCAGCTTTTGGAAGTCGCCCGGGTTGACCGCTTTACAATTGGCGCTTGTTTCTAATAAGTAAAGAGCTAATCGCCTGCTAATATTTATAGACCATGTCTTTCATGGTGTTTCGAAGAGGGCGTTCGGCGCTCTCACTTTCGTTCCCCGGATAATCTCAAGCAGGTGCACAAATTGACTGAGAGCAATAAATCGAAAGCCCACAAAAGAGCAGTCGTCGTAGTCATTGACGGCTGCGGCATCGGTGCATCACCCGACCATGAAAAATTCGGAGACGCTGGTAATTGCAACACTATCGCCAATACCGCCAGAGAAGTCGGCGGTTTGCATTTGCCCCACATGGCTTCTCTTGGTCTCGGCAATATCACGCACATTCATGGTGTCGCTCCTTGTCATTCTTGTGCCGGTTACTTTGGCAAACTGGCTGAGGCGAGCAACGGCAAGGACACTCAGACCGGGCACTGGGAGATGATGGGCATTATTTCGCCTACAGCCTTCCCTATGTATCCCCATGGTTTTCCACCTGAAGTCATCGACCGCTTTATTCAAGAAACTGGTTGCAAGGGCATTTTGTGCAACAAACCCTATTCCGGTACCCAAGTACTGGATGACCTCGGTGAAAAGCACGTTGAAACCGGGTTCCCAATCGTCTATACCAGCGGTGACAGTGTCTTTCAGATTGCTTGCCATGTAGACGTGGTGCCGCTAGAAACACTCTACAAATGGTGCGAGATCGCCAGAGAGATTTTAGATGGTCCCCATCGTGTGGGAAGAGTTATTGCTAGACCGTTTAAGGGTTCTTTAGCCGAGGGCGGATTTAAGCGCATTTCGGCAGACCGTAGGGACTATGCCGTGCCACCGCCGGCCAAGACCTTTCTCGACTATACTCTTGATAGCGGCGTCGGAGTATTCGGTATCGGTAAGATCGAAGATATCTTCGTCGGTAACGGACTTTCGCATGCCAAACATACCGGCTCCAATCGCGAAGGTTTGGAGCTGACTTTGCAAGCCCTGCGCCAGGAAGTTGACTACAAACGCATTGAAACCAGTAAGACAAAGCCTGACCACGTCGGCTTGATCTTCACCAACCTGGTTGATACCGATTCTCTCTATGGTCACAGACGCGATGCCAAAGGCTATGGTCATGCTCTAAGTGAAATCGATGATTGGTTGGGCAAGATTATGCAGTCGATGCAGCCGGATGATCTGCTCATCATTTCGTCGGACCACGGTAATGATCCGACTGCGCCAGGCACCGATCATACTCGCGAATATGTGCCTCTTATCGCCTACAGCCCGAGCTTCAAGCAGCAGGAAGCAAGCCGTCATGATATCGGTGCCAGAGAAGGTTTTGCCGATATAGCAGGTACTCTGAATGACTGGTTGCAGCTGGATTGGAAAGGTGCAGGCTCATCGGTTTTGAACTTAAACGCTGAAGGAGTGAAGAATTGAAATTACGCCATGCCAAGCTCATCGACTTTACTGGAACCGTTGATGGTTTCGTGCATCCGGCAGCTTTTGACCGGGCCGTTATCGAGCTTCTCAGAAGCAAGGATAAAGCCGAAGTCGCCATCATAGTCGATAGAGCCCATTCAGAAGGGCTCTCAACTTTTGATTCTGTAGTCCTGGTCAATGATCATGTCAATCTGAGCGGTGACAATCCCTTGGTCGGACCGAACGATGCTGCTGTGGGACCTCGTTTCCCTGTGGTCAACAATATCTACCTCAATGCAGCCGACACCATGGATCAGGAGGAAACTTGGACTCTGGGTAATCCCTTGGGCCGGGTGCCTGTGGTGGTAGCAGCCGGTCTGCGCAGTGGACAGGTTCCCGACCCTGCTCAGCTAGACTTTCTGCGCAGTCTCAAGGTCGGTTTCTACTGCTATAACCTGGTGCCTGCCATGCTCATCGCTGCCCATGCAGGGCTAAAAGTTTTGGGTCTCGGTCTGCCTTCCGGCCAAAGTCTTTCGGCTGATATCACTGCCTGCCTTTTGCGTTGAGTGAAAAGTAGTGAAGTGCAAGGCAATTACTGCTTGAAGTTTTAGTTGTTTTTGTTGGAGTTATAGATGTCGAAAGAAGGAAAGTCGATGACCGAGGTAATACAGATAAGCGCAGCTGAAGCCGTTAGTCGCATCCGGAAAACTTATCCAGTCATTCCCGATGCTGCTGTCATTCTCGGTTCCGGGGTGAACGTGCTGGAGGGTCTTCAAAACTCTATTGTGCTTTCCTATACCGACCTTTTTGGGCATGCGCCTTCAGTGGCCGGGCATTCAGGCACACTCACCATTGGTAGGCTCGGCAGCGGTGCTTCCGATCCCTTGGTGGCAGTTTTCAGAGGACGCTTCCACCTTTACGAAGGTTATAGCTGGGACATGGTCTCGCTTGGCGCTCGCACCGTAGTGGAATGGGGGGTGCCTAACTTATTCGTCACAAATGCTGCCGGTGGGCTAAATTTGGATTTCAACGTAGGCGACTTGATGGTGCTCACCGGTTATCGAGACCATTTAAGCCCCAAGTGGAAGAGCGAAGGACTATTGCCGGCTGTAATGGCGCCTGCTACGGTTTGCGCCAACAAACAAACCGAAAAACTCTTGACTGTCGGAGCGAAACTGGCTGGCGAAGACAGCCGCTTCAGAGCGCTCAAGCAGGGGGTTTATGCCGGACTGCTTGGACCCAGCTATGAGACCATGGCTGAAATAGATATGCTGAGAAAGCTGAACTGTGATGCTGTGGGTATGTCAACCGTGCCCGAATTGCTCGTCTGCCAGTCGAGCAAAACTGCCTGCTGCGCGGTTTCGGTCATCACCAATGTCTGGAAGCCTGATGAAGTAATGGGTGGGCACGAGGAAGTTTTGGAAGCCTCAAAGGCCGCTAGTAGAAGGCTTGATTTGCTTTTCCGCCGCATCCTGGTTGAGAAGTAAAAAACAGACCTTATTGGCTCTGTATATCTATTGGTGCTCTACTTTTGCGCAATGTTGCGAAGGCTCTCGCCGCTAGCGCGATTTGGCTGTTCTCAAGCCCTAGTACTACAAGGGTTTTATCGGTTTTCAAGAATGATAAAGGAAAGCTTACGTTTAGCTTTCTCTGGTGAACTATTTCTGATTTCTGTTGAGTATGTAGCTGTCTGAGCTTTATTTTCTGGTTACTGCTTTTTCTTCCACACCTAATTCGAGTAACCACAAACTTTCCAATCAGTCCGCCCAACCAATAGAACGCCTCCCGAGAGCCTGTTAACTCAGGTAGGCGATAAGTACGGGCTTGGTGGCCGGTGGAAGAGGCAGCTTTCTTTTGACCAAGTAGTTGTGCCTGTGCAACTTCCGTTGCTGAAGTCTCTGTGGAGTCGGTCTGGTGAAGCAGGCTGGTTCAAGCAAGCAGGGATTGAGCAAGGGAGCGACGAGCCTGAAGACAAGGAGTTGAGGTCTCGTCACCAACTGGGGAGTGTCCCGGCTTAGTACTTCTGCTGGGAATTCTCCGAATTTGAACTCGCGCCTGCTCACTGAACAGTTCTACAGACTGTCCAAGACTGCAGGTGTCACAACAGGTTGAAAGTCATGAACGACAACAAATCCAGACCAACCGCCGAGCAGGAATCGCGGCGCCAAACCGGCTCCGGTCGAGTATCAGGCGCGGTGATGTATCTCGCCCTATTCCTGCTTTCCTGGCCCCTAATCGTTTGGGGTACCTGGGACATCGCCCATCAGTACGCGGCATCCACCCTCATGCCTTGGCTGATGGAGCTGATCAACCATTCCAGCGATCTGGCTACCTATGCCTTGGGCTCTGGTATCGCCATTGCTGGTGGCTTCGTAGCGGCAATTGTCGTCTTTGTTCTCTTGCTTCTGGTCAGCATTGCCTGGTATCGAGTCAAGCGTCTTTTTGTGCGCTGAATCGGCAAGGCAGGTTAGGTCGGAAGTGAGGCAAACTTATCAAAGCTTTCCGTGAGCGCTAAAAGCCTCACCGTTAAACGAAATCCTGGATTTACAGGCATCGACTATGTAGTCATGCCAACGAACTTTGACCGGGCGGAGCCAATTCGGCCATGAGTAAGGCAATTGCTTCGCCCCGTCTTAACCATACGGAGAACATAAACTATATGACCACACTGAACATCACCAGCGGTTGTGACGACCAAATCGCCGACCAATTCAACGAAGGCACCGAAATCCATGTTCGCGTCTGCAAGGTGCAGGCTGCGCGCCTGGTGGCCTTTTGCGAAGAACCGTGTCATATTACCGTTTCCGTCGACGGAGAGATGACCTATCAGAGTCTCGTCGCGGCCAATCGCCGTACCGAGTTCCTTCTCAAGGATATCCTCGTCAAGAGCCCGCGGCGCTCCTCCCTCGGCGCTGCAGGATTCCGCGCCCTCTTCGGTGGTCAGCCGGCGGCTGCCTCCCGAGACTATCCCTCGGTCTTCACCGTCGAAGTGCGCAGCGGAACCGCCGAAGGTCCCATCGTGGGTACCTTCCACTACCGTCTTCTGCCTGGCGCCGCTTTCGAACGCCAGCTCGAGGGCTATCTGGACACCCGAGCGCCCGAAGCGCCCCGTCCTGTCTACTCACCAGACGCTCGCCCTGCAGGTGAAGTCGTTCTCGGCTTGCCGCGCTGCACCAGCTGCGGCGACGCCATCAGCGATCCGATCGTTGGTTGCGAGAATGCCGAGTGCCCGACCCACCGGGACCGGCACTAGGTCACGAGTAGTTTTCGGCGATCAAGGTGGCTCCGCAATTCATCGCGGTCCACCTTACGCCAAAGTTGTCCAGGCTAGATAAGCGCGACTGCCGTGTCTAGGTAGACGCGTTCCTTTCGACCCGGCTTGCAAGAAATTCTTCTTGCAGGTCGGGTCGTTTCTTTTTCTTTTTTCTGCAAGATACTATCTCGCATAATAAAAATTGGGCTTTTAAAAATGGTTCTGGGTAGTGAAAATAGCAAGAAATTCTCGAGAATTTCTTGCTATTTGTTTGGTAAGGGGCAGCCAGTGGATGGTCTTCTCTATGCTCTTTTTTTGAGCTACTATTGGCAATAAGAGGAGTGTTTCTTCGTTCTTTTGATTATAACGATAATAAATAGTAAGACGCGAGAAAAAGCAAGAGCGCTAGACTTAGCGCTCTTGCTGAAACGACGATGAGGGAAGACTTGCTTGCCGTCAATCCCTCATCGCATTTGCTTTTTCGCTCCAGGCTGGAAGCCGAAGCTTACTTCTGGTCGGTGCCGCCGTTCGCCGGGGTGCCGATGCCGAGCTTGGCGTTCAGGCGGGCACGCACTTCGTCGGCCTTGGCCTTCTTGGCGATGTCGGCCAGCTCGCGGTCCG
>JAIETF010000027.1 GCA_019745415.1 Candidatus Obscuribacterales bacterium
TTGCCTAGATAAATAGGGTTGTAGGCGGTAGCCGCCTACAGGAGTCGGACTGCTCCCCAATCAAACATTTCCCTGTTTGACCAGCACCTTTGTCCGCAAGAAAGGCCCCACCGTCGGGCGGAAGTAGCATCATCGAATGTTATAGAGATGGCATTGATGACTCCCTGAGACGGATAGAGGATTGGGATTGGAAGAGGCACCTTTGGAGCGCCTCTTCCTTTTCTGTACGCTCATTGCCTGTGTCCTGCGATCAAGCTCTTGATCTGGCTGAGCAGACCTTCGAGATGGCGCAGGCGAGCGGAGTCACGCTTTTGTCTGTTCTTGTTGCCCTTGCTCTCGGGATAAATCACACGGCCGCTCAAAATGCGCTCGGGTTTTCCATCATTTGAAAGAGATTTCTGGACCTCTTCAAAGATAACTCCCGGCACGCGTCTCAGCTTGCTATGCAGTTCTTTCCACTGGCGTTTGGACAATTCACTCTTAATCAGCACAGTGACTCTTTCTCTAGTGAACGAGATTGAGGCAAGGGCTGTTTCGGAGTTCAAGATGACGACATCAGCGCGGTTTGCTTGCGGCTTGACTTCAGGTTCAACTTCGCTAACCTGAACCTTTTCAGGTTCGTCCTTTACCAGCGCTACCTCGGAGACGGGCTCCGGCTGCGCCACGGTAGGCTGTTTGACGGCCTCCAGCGATTCTCGTTTCTGGTCGGAACGAAGTCTCGCTACGGTAAGGATTTTCGCGGTGTAGCTGCCGGGAAACCACTCTTTATGACTACCGGCCAGGTTGAACATTTCTGTGCTTATACGAGCCAGAAAAGTCGTTTGTAGCGGGACCAGAACGCCCAAGAAGACTCCGAAATACCAGCGGTAGGTATACGGCTCACTGAGCTGGGTCATACCCCAGACCGACATCAAGCCGATGATCGAGGCATTGAAGATGCCTAGACACCAGGCGTAATGACCGTTCAGAGATCTTTCCCAGAGTCTGCTTAGCGCGAACTGGCTGAAGAGCAAACCACTTGCTATGACGATGGCGAAGAGCAGGGACAGGAACCAGCCCTGTTCGCTAATCATCATCAGGCCGTCTGCCACGAAACCAATTTGCGTGGCAGCCAATAATAGATTGAGTACGAGGGTGGCCACGGCCAGGTCACCATCATACCGCCTGGTTAGGGTCGACATTGATATCTCCTGTTTGAGCCATGCGGCAGGTCGCTCTGCTATCTCGCGCAAAGCCACCTGCACCATTGCCCTAACATAGAACCAAATCTGCCGGACTGGGAAGTCCATGTGAAAGTTGAGATAAATGCAGTACTTGGGTTCTTTTGGTCTTTATCGATGTCTCTTTGGGCTGTTGGGGATTTCTAAAACGATACTTAGAATCTGCCCTTTTGGAAGTGCCATTGTCAATGGTGTCGTCGAGTTTGCATTAGCGCAATTTGAGATTTAATATGGACTGTTCTTTTGCTAACTCTTGCGAACCGCATGGCGGCTTGCATATATAAAGGTACGTCTTAAGGGGTGCGCTAGCTAGTGGTATCGCGGGTGGTATTATGTATGGGCGTGCAAAAACGCACCCGTAATGCTAGTGATTGCGGATGTCTATTGTATCGATAGCTGCTATTAATGCCGACTGCGCGTGAAAAACATGTGAAAGTGAACCTACTTCCAAAGTCTCTTTTCGAAGAAATAGAACTGTTTGTTTGACCAGCTGCGTCAGAAGACAACCCGCTTGAACTAGTGTCTCAGAGCCTTTCGCCAGTGGGGATAAGTCGCAAAAAGAATACTGCCGGCACAAAGAGGCCAGCAACCGGCGATGGCGAAGGTCGTAATCCAGAGAATTTCTTTAGTAACAAATAGACGAGAGGTCCAACGGTAATTGTCTACCTCGGGCGTCGGCATTTTGCTTTGCGATTCTTGTAAATCAAAACTCAATTGTCCGTGCAGAAATGTGATGAATACTGCGGCGCCACCTAGCCAGTCAGTGAGGCGGTTGCCGCTCAGTGCGGCTATACTGCTGAGCGCAACAGCCACAAGCAGAGCCTCCAGCATGGTTATTTGGCTTGCCTTGAAGGCTAGCGATGTGGTTTTTTCAGGCAGGGTCTCTGTTTGCAGCATAAAACCTCCCAGGGGCTAGCTGGGCTCAAGAGCATTCCTTTTCTTTATGCCCGCTTTTTCTGTTTTGATGCAATATTAAATGCAGTAGTAGAAAATCGCAAAAAAGGGGAGAATCGAAATCAATTTTCGATTCTCCCCAAGGCTGAACTGCCTAGGTCTTATTCTTTATCTTTGCTGTGCATCAGACGCCAGACCAAGGCGGTCATGAGTGTGGTGAGCATGAAGACCAGGTGGATGGAGATATGTGCTACCCAGATTTCAGTGGGCACCACATTGACGCTGACCAGGTCTTTCAAGATCATGACGCTTGATACACCAGTGAAGGCAAGACCCATCTTCACTTTCAGCACAATCGTGTCGACCTTCCTGAGCCAGAAAGGACCTTCGCCGTGCAGATGCTCTTGGAAGCGCCGCACATAGATTTGATGCCCGCCCATGATGGTGACGATGAGCAGGGTGCAGATCATCGCCTGGTCGAGCAAGGTGACGATGGTGATGAGAAGAGCCTGGTCGATGGCTTTGTCTGCCTCTAGAAGATTGGGCAGGTCCAATACCAGGAGCGCTACTTTGTAGAGAAAGCGCGCCAGGAAGACCAGAAGCGCCAGCGTCAGACCGATGTTGATCGGATAGAGCAGCCAGCGAATCTGGTAAAGCCAGTCGTCCAGTTTCGGCTTCGTGTCGGGGGGTTGTGACATAGCCCCTCCTTTTCTGAGGTTGCGGTTACTTCTTCTCTTCTTTGCGAGGAAAGAGCAGGGACAGGACCACCGAAGCCGTGATGGTCACAGCGATGACGGCGAGCGACAGCACGACCGGCACCTTGAAGAAGTCGACGATGAGCATCTTGGTGCCCACGAAGACGAGGATGAAGGAGAGCCCGTACTTGAGCAGGTGGAAGCGGTGCACGACGCCAGCCAGCAGGAAGTAGAGCGAACGCAGACCGAGGATGGCGAAAACGTTGCTGGCGAAGACCAGGAAGGGGTCCCTCGTGACGGCGAAGATGGCCGGGATGGAGTCGACGGCGAAGACCAGGTCGGTGAATTCAACCAGGAGCAGCACCAGGAAGAGCGGAGTGGCGTGCCAAACCAGCTTGCCGCCGCTCTGGAGCGAAGACTGCTTCACAAAGAAGCGGTCTTCATGATACTGGTCGGTGACCGGCATCAGCTTGCGGAACCACTTCAGGAGCTTGTTGTCCTCAACCTTGATCGCCGCTTCGTGGTTCTGGAAGGCCATCTTGGCGCCGGTGAAGAGCAGGATGGCACCGAAGATGTACATGACGAAGTGGAACTGTTCCACCAGGTAGGAGCCGGCAGCGATCATGGCGCCGCGCATGGCGAAGGCGCCTAGAATGCCCCAGAAGAGCACTCGGTGCTGATACTTGAGCGGCACTGCGAAAGCGCCGAAGAGCAGCACGAAGACGAAGATGTTGTCGACCGAGAGGGCTTTCTCGATCAGGTAGCCGGTGAGGAATTCGACCGCCGGCTGGGCGCCCATGGTGTAGTAAATGACGCCGTTGAAGGCGAGAGCCAGCGCGACCCAGACAGCGCTCCAGGTGACTGCTTCCTTGAACGAAGGCTCGTGCGCCTTACGGTTGAAGACGCCCAGATCGAGGGCCAGCATGAAGGTGATGAGCGCGCCGAAGCCGCCCCAGAGCCACATTTGAGTGGGTTCCATGTTCTCTATCCTTAGATTTGGTTGATGATGCGGTCGATTTTCGCCCACAGCTCAGCATCGTGCTCTTGGCTGAGGGCGTAGATGATGAACCTTTTCAGGTTCGGTGCATCAAAAGTGTTGACGTACAGTTCTTGCAGTGCTCGCTTGAGGAGCCCTGCATCGAGGCGGCTGAGCACCAGCACGTCGTCTGATCCGGCCGAGCGAACCAGCAGGAAGGCCAGGTTCTCGGCTATGGTGGGAAGGAAGTCGGGACTGGTCGGCTGGACGGTTTCGCGCAAATAGGGATAAGCGCTTTCTTGCACATACCAGACCTTGGTGTTGAGATCGAACTTGCCCAAAAGCTGCTTCAGCTCTTGCTGCTCTTTTGAGGCTGGGTTCGGCTGGGTTTGCAGCTCTTGGAAGAGCGCAGCCGCCTTGGTGGTGATGGCCAGGATGTTATGGAAGTAGGGACTGGATGATTTGAGGGGAACCTTGTTGCTGGAAGTTTGCATAGATGCCTCGCAAATGATGGCAGAGGCGGTTACCTTCACCGCCTCCGCCTTTGGTTTGTCAGGCTACTCGTTGCTGCCGAGGAGCTCGTACAGGTTGGTGCCGTTCACTTCACCGAAGAAAAGCATGCCCAGGGTGATAGCCAGACCGCCGGTGAGCATCAGCCACTTGACCAGAGGATGGGTCGGGTTGTCCTTGCGCCACTGCCGCTCCCGAGCGATCACTGCCTCGCGGAAGAGATCGTCTTCGCTCTTGCCGGCATTGGCCAGGGCGATGCGATCTTCCTCTTCCTTCTTAAGGCGTTCCTTCTCGGCGCGCTCGGCGCTCTCGGTCTTGAGCACCTCGATGTAGGCATCGGCCTGGCGAGTCGCCTCTTCGACGATCTTGCCGAGCTTGTCGCTGAAGTCCTTGAAGTGAGTCTCCCGGTGCTCCGCCATGGTGCGAGCCAGTTCGCTGCGAGCGCTCTCGGCAGTCTGCGCGAGGTCTTCCTTGATCTTGAGGAAGGTCGGATTGCAGTCGATGCACTTCTCGACCATGCGGCGCAGGATGAATTCGCTCAGTTTGTCGCCCTCCAGCTCGTAGAGCTTGTGCTGGGAGAGGAAGTCGACCAGGTCTTCCGGGGTGAGGCGGCTGACCATGAGCACCTGCTCGGGAGCCATGTCGCCGAGCTTGGCGGTGAGGATCTCGGCCATGTAGCGGCTGAGGGCTTCGATGTACTCACGCCCAGTGTCCGAGTTGAGCACGTCGGCATCCATGGAGAGCGTGTGATAGACGTAGGGCGAAGGACGCGGAGCCAGAAGCGCCCTTGCCAGCCGGCGACGGTAGACGATGCTGTAGAGCTTGTCCTTGTCGATCTCGATTTCCTTGGGCTTGAAGGGCGATTCGGTGCGGTAGCTGGTCAGACCGAACTTCTTGAAGAGTTCACGCAGCCTGGACAGCCGATTTGCGTCGGTGCGGGAGTCTTCCAGAAGGATTTTGAAGGTCTCGACAAAGAGGGGCGTCAGAACATTAGACTTGGTTTCGGTCGTCATGATGGGTCTCTCGTTGTTTGAGTTGTTTTCGCAGGTGGAAGGCAGTGGTGCCGTCGCCAGGACGATTCCTGGTCTCGTAGAAGCGCGCCGCCAGGTCGATATCACCCTTGTCGGCTGATTCCGTCCCTCTTCTCTTGACGCGAAGAAGGGCGCGGATCTGCTCGGCGCGTTCTCTTAAAGGTCCAGAAGGGTCGAGGTTGGGCACTGCACCGGTGCTTTTTCTTAAAGCACAAAAAGCAGCTAGTTCGTCTAGGCTCTGGGCGGTGGCGAGGGTCTCGTCGCCTACCAGTAGAGACGTCTCTTCCAGATGTTCGAGAAGTCTCAGTTGCCTGCGGAACATAGGTGCCGAATTGCTTGGTTCTGAAATGACACGAAGTATTTTCTTTACCTCGTCGCTCTCAAGCCCGAAATAATGTTCGGTCCATTCGAGTAGCTCCAACGAGGCCTGTTCGCCTGCTTCCTCCGGCAGTACCCTGGCTGCAATGGCGCGCAGTTTGAGAACTTCCAGATGCAGAGCGGGGTTCTGCATGCGCTTTTCCTGGCCGAAGCGATCCAGCAGTCTTTGCAGCGTCTTCAAAGCTAGATCGGCTTGTTTGCCGTCTAGTTCGAAACGGGCGACTGCCAGTTCGTATTCGTCTACATCTTTATGGTTGGGACGACCGAGTTCGTCGATGATCCGCATTCCATAATAGAACCAGGCGGCGGCGGGCTGACGTTGATGGTCTTGGGCCAGCAATTCGCCCATGCATCTGATGTTCCGCAGCCGATAGATATGAACGTCACCGTAAAGGTCGCGGTCCCTTTTAATGAACTGGCGAGTGAACTCGATGCTTCTTGCCAACCCGGGCTGTTCCAGGCTTTTGGAGGCGCCTTGGTGTGAGTTGGGTAGGCAGGCGTCCCGAGCAATCTTAAAGATTGACTTGTGGGCGTCTGGTTCGGCGTAGCGATCTTTCCAGAGAAGATATAGTTCGCGCAAGATAAGAAGGGCAACACCATAGCCAAGAAGCACGATTACTCCTTTCGTAGTGAAACCGCTCAGATGGGTATCTGGGCGGGGCTTAGGAAACTGTGGTGGAAATGGACTTGGGTTGAATTAAGGTTTGCTGGTATGGAAAGTTATGAATATGCATGTATGCATAGTTATGCAAATGAAGGAACGTTTGCAAGTTTTCCTTAAATTTGGCGGTATGCCCCGAAAAACTGGCGAAAGGATGCCTCCCCTGGTCTCGTATTGGCGTTGTGCGGATTTTTGCTGTGTCGGGATTGTTCGACTTTGCCAAAATTGAATGAGGCAAGAGCCTGGCAGCGCCACCGCATCCGGTGAATTTACACTGGCGCGGTTTATGCTAGCCCTTCGTTTTTCCTTAAGAATTTAGTTGTTCATTCCTATATATAGCGCCAATACAACCGGTTTCCTCTTTGCAGTTGCAGCTGCTTTGTGGTGGCGGTGGTGGTGGTAGTGGGAAGGTTCTTAAGGTTGGTTGCAAAGATAGATAGTTGCGAAAAACAATGTATGCATAGTTATGCAAATGACTGATTCGACGCAAGCCTTTTGTGAATTTAGCCGGGTGCGGTGACTTGCCCCACTATTTTCTTTCGCTATCACCGGGAACTGACAGAGTTGCTTGTATTGCAGTCTCTGACAGGGGCGGGATTCGTTTCTGTGTGAACGTGCTGTGAACAAAACCGAGCTAAAATGCCACCAGATTTGGTGTTGTCAGGGTGGCGCGGCTAGTGCGGGGTTTGGGCTGTATCTAAGGTATACTCAGCGTTTCGGCTGTCTTTCTTTTCTCTTTCTGTAATCTTTCGTTGATGACTTTTAGAAAGGATTTGGCTCTTTTGGGCCGATTAACTGCTGAGCCAAACTTGAGCCAGGATTGGTTCTTGGATGATTGAGCGGGCGGCGAGATTTTGATGTCATGGTGGCGGTTACGGTGCTAACGTCTTTATATCTCGCAATAGATCTTATATGACATAGTAAGGTTGTGGAAAAGGAAAGGCATGGAGGTTGGACCTTCTCATGCCTTCTGAACTGCAATCGTTTACTCCTCTTGGCTATTTCTTGTGATTCTCTGCCATCGCCGCCAGCTTGTTGATTTCGGCAGAGATTAGCAGGACCAGGCTCATTAGCCAGAACCAGACCATAAGCATCATCAAGCCCCCGAGAGAGCCGTAGGCGGTGCGGTAGTTGGCGAAATGTTCCAGGTAGTAGCGGAAGCCCGAGGTGGCCAAAAGGAATACCACGGTACCAAAAGTGGCGCCGGGAGACACCCAATGTTTGCGTCCGGTCCTCTTGTGAAGCGATGGACCGAAGTGGAAAGTGAGGGCGAAGCTGGCGTAGATTACCGCAAAGAGTAGAAGCCACTGCAGCGCTGTGGCGCCGAGCAGAAGCCAGCCGGAGAGAGCCAGCCACTGGGTCAGTTTGGGACCGACCAGTATGGAAACGAAGGCGAAAGTGAAGAGCCCAGCTTGCATGAGAACAAGCGCTATCGCTGTCAGCTGGAGGCGCCAGTATGAGCGGGCTTCGCTCACCGCGAGGATGCGATTGAGAGAGTTGATTACCTCTGAAAAGAGGCTTGTAGAGGTCCAGACCGCCAGAAAGAGAGTGATGCTAATCACCCCTAGGCTCGGCTGGGTCTGAATATGTGCCAGTTGGGCGAGGATGAGGTCCGCCACGTCGGTCGGAAAGAGTTTCCTCAGGATCAAGCCTACATCGCCGCCGGAGAAGCCGGGAGCGTTGCCGCCGCCAGCTGCTAGGTCGGGAAGCAGCTTGGCTGCCACCGTGATCACCAGAGTGATGAACGGTATGAAGGCGAGCATGGCGCTATAGGCAATTGCCGAGGCACGAGAGAGGATCTCGTGCTTATTCAAAACGAAGCGGATAGCTCGGTAAGAAAGCTGAGCCAGGGTTAGCTGCTTGCGCAGGAGGTGCTCTTTGAGAGTGTTTAACAGGTCTCTTTCTGTCATGGATACCTCATAGAAGAGCGCGCCTTGGCGGCGCGCTCTCTTTAAAGACTGAATTAGACCAACATGCCCTTCGCCCGGGATGTATCTAGATTTGCAGTGCGGGCTCGGGCACGTCGATTTAACGCTGGAACCTCAGACCAACATGCCCTTCGCCCGGGATGTATCTAGATTTGCAGTGCGGGCTCGGGCACGTCGATTTAACTCTGGAACCTCAGACCAACATGCCCTTCGCCCGGGATGTATCTAGATTTGCAGTGCGGGCTCGGGCACATCGACCTCACGCAAGACCTTTAGACCAACATGCCCTTCGCCCGCACTGTGTCCACCCACTTCGGGAATTCGCGGATGATGCGGCTGTAGAGCTCTTCGTCCTTGATGTCGCGGTAGTCGTCGATGGCGAAGAAGCCGGCATTGTCCACGTGGCGGCCGGTCAGCTCGTCGAAGCGTTCGAGTACGCCGTAGCTGGAGCCGCCGAGCCCGACGAACTGCCAGAAGATGTTGTGGCGCGACGCGTCGATGAGCACCTTCTCGATGGCGCGATCCTTGTCGATGCCGCCGTCGGTGACGAAGATGACGAGCGTCGGGACGGTCTTGGAGCCCTTGCACTCGTCCATGATGGCCTGCATCACCGGTGGCTCGTTGTTCTCCCAGCCCAGACCGGGAACGATGCCGGCACCGAGGCTGCTGCCGCCGCTGAAGAGACCGCCGAACAGACCGCCGCTCTTCTTCTCCGGCGCC
Source organism: Candidatus Obscuribacterales bacterium (assembly GCA_019745415.1). Taxonomy (GTDB): domain Bacteria; phylum Cyanobacteriota; class Vampirovibrionia; order Obscuribacterales; family Obscuribacteraceae; genus Obscuribacter. Next base: position 9,014 of record JAIETF010000027.1, read on the forward strand.
TTGGCTGACCGCCCGGCGCTGGAACCATCTTCACCGCGCATGAGCGAGGCGACATAGCCGTCCAGGTTGCCGAGGCTGACCGTGGCAAACTTCTTGAAGCTGCTGGCGTAGACCCAGAACTCCAGTTCGCCGTTGTCGTCCAGGTTGAGCGCCAGCGTCGCCAGGCGATCGGCGACGCCTTGCATCATGTCGGGCCACATGCGTCTGGTGGAACCTGAGGCATCGAGGACCATGACCACGCGGGCGACGATGCCATCCACCTTGTGCTTCTTGAGCGAGACAGCCGCTGCCTTTTGCAGGCTGACCAAACGCGAGCCTTTGCGTTCCAGGTCGGCTGTGACCTGGTCGGCCTTAGAGAGGCTGATCTTGCGAGAAGGCTGTGCCGCAGCCGGAGCGACTGCTGCCGGAGGCGTGGTCGCCTTCTGGGGAGCTTCGTCGGCAATTTCGATGCCGAACTGGGTAGCGATGGCGCCGAGTCCGCCGGTGAAGCCCTGGGCGACGTGGCGCACTTTCCAGGTGCCGTTGCGACGATAGAGTTCGCCCACGATGAAGGCATTCTCCACCGTGCCTTCCGGCGCAAAGCAAGAAACTTCCTTGCCGGAGGCATCGAGCAGGCTCACCATGCAGCTCTTGACCTGGGCGAAGGTCGCCGGCGTGTCCGGGTCGATGGTCAGAGTCAGTTCGATGCGTTCGATCTCGGCCGGTACTGCCTTGAGATCGATCGACAAGCTGTGTTCGTAGCGGACACCGCTGGTCTTCTTGTCGGTGTACTGCACCGAGCCTTCCGGCGAGCGCTGTTGTCCGTAGAAGACGAAATCAGCTTCACTGCGCACTTTGCCGGCGGCACTGAGCAGGATTGCCGAAAGGTCGGTGTTGGCGCCGTCATGGACGGCTTTGATGGTCAACTTCTCGGTAGGAACTGGCGCGTTGGCGCCCTTCTGTAATTGGTTCATTGGTTTTCCTGATTGGTGGAGAGGAAAACTGGGAGCGGTTCTTTTCAGGAACCGCTCCCGGAAATGGCTTCAGCTGCTCTTCATTGCTGAAAGCACGAAGCTCCAAGAAGATAGGGTAAGCGTGACGGCGAACCATTTCGCCAAGACGCTTACCACCCCGATTTCAGCATGCACCAGGAAGGGCAGGCTGAGCGGGAAAACTGCCGCGGTGGCGGCGAGGATGAGGAAGGCGTTCGGGTGCTGTGCGCAGAAGCGCGGCACGACGTTTGTCCGAGCCAACAGCGCGGCAAGCACTGTCACGATTAGAGATGCCAGCGCCAGAGAGATAATCAAAGAGATAGACATCTTTTGCCCTCACCTTACTTGTTGATCTTGACCACCCACTCGACGAAGCCGTCGCCGGGTTTGCTGCCCACATGCTGTTCCCAGAACCAGGGGCGGTGGCAGGTGGCTTTCCAGCCGGTGGCTACGAGATAGCCAACGGCAGCGCGCACCATCTCTTCTTCGTAGCGGTCGCCGACAAAGGCGGGGTCGCTGTGTCGGTAGAGATAGATGCGATTCTTGAAGGTGACACCGCCGGTGGCGGCGGCGATGACGCTCTGGGCGAGAGCGCGGGCGCGCTCTCCCACGGTCATTTTTGCGGTTGCCTTATCGTTCGCTTCCTGGGCGGCGATATCGGCGGGCGAGGGCAGTTTCAGACCAACTTGGGTCATGAGAAGATTCCACTTCTTGTGGCTGGTGTTGCGTTTTAGTTGTCTCTAACGGGTCAGACCAGTCCCACCTGCTTGAGCAGGAAGGCATAGTCAAAGGCGGTTTCTTTGAGCGCGTCGAAGCGCCCAGACTTGCCGCCGTGTCCGCCGGCTTCGAGAAGAATCTTGAAGAGCAGCGGGTTGTCGTCGGTCTTGCGGTCGCGCAGGCGCGCCACATACTTGGCCGGTTCCCAGTACATCACCTGGCTGTCGTAGAAAGCCGACTTGACCAAGATAGCCGGGTAGGCGCCGGTATTGATGTTCTCGTAAGGCGAATAGCGACGGATGTAGTCGTAGTCCTCCTTGACCTTGGGATTGCCCCACTCTTCGAATTCGCCCACCGTGAGCGGCAGCGTTTCGTCGAGCATGGTGTTGATCACGTCGACGAACGGCACCTTGACGATGGCTGCCTTGAAGAGGTCCGGTCGCAGGTTGAGCACGGCGCCCATGAGCAGACCGCCGGCACTGCCGCCTTCCATGGTGATGAACTGAGAAGACGTATAGCCTTCTGCGATCAGATATTCGGCGCAAGCGATGAAGTCGGTGAAGGTGTTCATCTTCTTCTTGAGCTTGCCGTCAGCCCGCCAGCTTTCGCCCAGCTCGTCGCCGCCCCTGATATGAGCAAGGGCGTAGACATAGCCTCGGTCGAGCAGGGAAACCCGCGCTGCGCCGAAAGTGGTCGGCAGTCCGAAGCCGTAAGAACCATAGCCGTACAGATGCAAGGGATTGCTGTTGTTCAGCTTGATGCCCTTCTTGTAGACCAGCGAGATGGGCACGAGGGTGCCGTCGGGAGCCGATGCGAAGAGACGCTTGCTCTCGTAGTCGGACGCCTTATAGCCCGGCACTTCCTGCACCTTGACCGTGGACATGCTGCGCGTGCTCATGTCGTAGTCGAGCACCGATGGCGGTGTCACCAGCGATTGGTAGCTGAGGCGCAGGGTGGTGCTGTCGTATTCCAGATTGCCAGCCGAACCCACGGTGTAGACCGGCTCGGGGAACTGCACGTCGTGGCTGACATTGAAGTCGTTCAGGTCGATGATCTGAACACGCACAACACCTGTGTCTTTGCGGAAAGCGACCAGATGTCCCTTGAAGAGAAGGAAGCCGGTGAGCAGCACGCCGGGCTGGTGCGGCACCACTTCCTGCCAGTGCTGACGAGCCGGCTTGCCCACCGCCGTCTTGAAGAGGCGGAAGTCGGTGGCTCCTTCATTGGTGCGAATATAGAAGTGCTTGCCGTCATCGTCGACATCGTACTTGATGCCGGCAAGGCGCGGCATCAAGGTCTTGAAGCGACCGAGAGGCTTATCGGCCGGCAGCCGCGCCACATTGCCTGTGGTGTGGCTCTCGGTCTCAAGGTAGATGTAGCGACCGCTGCGCGAGCGAGCCACGCCGACCCGGAAGAACTCGTTCTTCTCTTCCTTGATGAGAACGTGGCTCTTGGTGCCGAGCTTGTGCCTGTAGACCTGGTTGGAACGCTTGGTGACGGCGTCCTCGGTGGTGTAGAAGAGAGTCTTGTTATCGGAGGCCCAAGCCACCGAAGTGACGCGCTCAGCCAGAACAGGCGAGGTCTGACCGGTGCGCAGGTTCTTCACCACCAGTTTGTACTGGCGGAAGCCGGTGTCGTCGTAAGCGTAAGCCAGGAAGTTCTGGCTGGGGCTGAGGCTGGACGGACCGACCTGGAAGAAGGCCTTGCCTTCAGCCAGTTGGTTGTGGTCGAGCAGAATCTGCTCGGGACCTTCTTTATGTCCGCCGCTCTTGCCGCCCCTCTTGCCAATGGAAAGCAAGGGCTTGCGGCAGGAGACCGGATATTGCTTGCCGGTTTCGGTGCGGCTGTAGTAGAGGAAGCGGCCGCGACGGTTGGGTACCGAAGTGTCGGCTTCTTTCATACGCCCGCGCATTTCAGCAAAGAGCGCCGCCTGCAGGTCGTTCGTGTCGCTCATGTAGGCATCGGCGTAGGCGTCTTCGGCACGCAGATGAGGCATGAGGTCGGCGTCGTCCCGATTGCGCATCCAGGCATATTCATCGATCAGGGTATCGCCGTGCAGCAAGGTCGTCACTGCAAGCTTCTTGGCGCGCGGGGGACCGGAGTTCGTCTGTTGGGTATTTCCCGACATAATCAGTTCCTTTCTAAATTTGTTTTTTCAGAGGGCGAGGCCCCAAGCAAGCGGAAGCTTGAGTGGGACTCGCCGAAATGCCAGTTGATATTTGTTGGCGCTTAGTTCTGGATGTAGTACGGTGCTTCTTGGCTTTCGCCGAAGACACTCTTCCAGCCCGGAGGCAGGGCGCGACGCGCGCGGAAGACACCGGCGCGCAGTTCCTTCAGCTGTAGCAGGAAGTCACCTTGGGGCGCCATGGTGCCCGCCGGAACGACCTTGCCCAGCACCTTGTCGGGCATGAAAGGCAGGTCTTCCTGCAGCTTGAAGTCGCTGAAGTCGACTTGGCGCGTTGCCGCAGTCGGGCTCATCTTGCAGGAGGCCGCCACCAGCGTGTGATTCAGTTCCACCTTGCCGGTTTCGATCTGGCCGTTGTGACCGTCCAGACCGGGCAGGTAAAGCAGATGGCTGAACTTCTGCATCGGCTTGTAGCGGATGAGAGCGCAGCCGGCGCGGGCGGCTGCTTCTTCGGCAAAGCAGAAGAGCACGAAGGTCCAGCGGGGATAGAGCTTGTCCAGCTGGGCGTAGAGCTCTTGGTTGATGGTCGGGCGCTTGGCCTGATCGACCTGGTCGATGGCGCCGGCAATGGCTTTGGCGCTCTTGGCGATGAGCACGTCATAGGTGCCCTTGTCGAAGCCCTTCACCACTTCCACGCTGCGTGATTTGGAGCCCAGCATGCCGCCTCGACGCAGTGGACCCTTGGGCGTTGTGCGCGGACCGACGGCCCTGGCGTAGTCTTGCATGAAGCTGGGATAGTCGCTTACCGGAATCAGGTTGGCAGCGGTGAGCGTGCCAGGCGATGCCGGCACGGCGATGAGCATGGCGTTGCCCACGATCGTGACCGGGGTCGGTTTGGTTGACTTCTCGGGCGGCGTGCTCCAGTCGAAATCGCTGCTGCGCGCCTGGCGAGAGCCGCGGCGCACTGGAGCCGTAAGCGGGATTGCTCCTGCCGGGCGGGGCTGCTCCGAAAATCGCCTGGCTGCCGGTGTTGCTGTAGGGAGCGTGGTACCGTCGGCAGTGGCGACCTTGTTGTAGTAGCCAAGCAGATGCTCGATCTTGCCGTCCACCTCCACCTCGGCACCGAGCAGGATTGTGTCGCTGAAGGTGACGCGGGTGGTGGTGTAACGGTTATTGGAGAGGCACATAGTGTTCCTTGTTGGGTTGAAGGTCTGTTGAAGTGACTTCCGGCCCGACTGTAAGTTCTTTAAACAGAGGGGCCGGTTGCCGTAACTGACGATCTTCCTTACTAATTCAGTCGCGGCGCCAGTAGGCTGCTTTGACTGTTAGGAAGAGCATGGCGATTGATGACAGTCCCCAGAAGAGGCTCCAGAAGAAGGCTGGAATTCCTGTATCGTTAGCCATGTTGGTTGCATCGGTGAAGCTTGACTGCCCGTGCATGCCCAGACTGATCTGGATAAGCACCAAGATATCGTAGAGGGCATTGAGCGCCGTCTGAACTGCTAGGAAGGCAAGCAGGAATGATGCCGCCTTCAGTGGTAAGAACCGAGCTGCCGCGATCAGCGCCGCCGCCATGAGCCCGCCGACAATCATGCTGAGCATGCCTTGCTGGGCATACTTCGGCATTGTCAGAGTGGGCATCATATAGAAGAACACGGCAAAGATGAGCAGCCCGGCTAGTGCGTAAAGCAAGGGACGGGTCATGCTTTCTTTCCTGCCAAGGAAAAGCAGGAGGCAGCCGAAAGCAGTCGTGCCTAGATAGCCGGTCTGACCAAAGATAAAGTGATTGCCGCCAGAGCAGAATGTCAGCCCTCCATGTCCGTCGCCGTCTGAAACAATGGTCAAGCCCATGACACTGCCGCCGGTGGCGGAACAGGCGAGGGCGTGACCGATTTCGTGCAGCGCCGTTGTGAAATACTCAATGGGGCTGTAGATGACACTGAAGATGGGCAGGTCTGATAGAGCCAGAGAGAGAATGGTGATGAGAACCACCACCGCAAAGGGCAGCTTCCCTTTGTTTTCAACAGGTTCCATAGCTTACTCCTAACGGGCTTGCCCTCAGAGCTTGATGTTGCGACGCGCCAGTCCGTGTTCAGCCGCATACTTCTTGATGGCATCGGCAACAGCCACTGCCACTCGCGAAGTCTTATCGGCTTTCGAAACCGGCTCCAGAACTGTGGGAATGATGTAGTCGGCATCGAGTTGATCTTTGCCGATCAGGTTGGCGATGGCCCGAGCCGCTTCGATGCACATCTCTTCGCTGATTTCGCGCACGCCGGCCTCGAGGGCACCGCGGAAGATGCCCGGGAAAGCCAGAGCATTGTTGATCTGGTTGGCGTACTTGGAGCTGCCGGTGGCCATGACGGCGACATTGGCAGTGCGCTCAGAAGGAGCCACTTCGGGCATCGGATTGGCCAGGGCGAAAACGACTGCCTTCTTGCTCATTGTGGCCAGGTCGGCACCGCTCAAGATGCCGCCCACCGAGAGCCCGAGGAAGAGGTCGCGACCCTTGAGGGCTTGCTTGTAGTTGCCCTTGAAGCCCTTGAAGTTGGAGTTCTCGGCAAGCCATGTTTCGGTTTCGGTGAGGTTGGGCGCGCCCTTGTAGACAGCACCGTCTTTGTTGAAGGCGATGATGTCCTTGACGCCCAAGCTCATGAGCATCTTGATGCAAGCCATGCCGGCTGCACCGGTGCCCACCGCCACCACCTTGAGCTTGCTGAGCGGCTTCTTGATCAGGCGAGCGGCGTTGATGGCTGCGGCCCCGACGACGACGGCGGTGCCGTGCTGGTCATCGTGGAAGACCGGGATATCGAGGGCTTCACGCAGGCGCCGCTCCACTTCGTAGCACTTGGGCGACTCGATGTCTTCCAAGTTGATGGCGCCGAAGTTGGGGGCGATGGCTTTGACTGCTGCCACGATTTCGTCGACGTTCTGCGTGTTCAGGCAGATCGGAAAGGCATCAACTCCAGCCATTGCTTTGAAGAGCATGGCTTTGCCTTCCATCACCGGCAGGGCGGCTTTGGCGCCGATATTGCCGAGAGCCAGCACGCGCGAGCCGTCGGAAACGACTGCCACCATCTTGCCCGCGATGGTAAGATTGCGGGCCTTTTCGGGGGCCTCGTGGATTGCCATGCAGACGCGAGCCACCTCAGGAGTGTACACCTGAGCGAGGTCGACGCGAGTCTTGACCTCTGAGGTTGGTACGACCGAGATCTTGCCACCCAAATGCTTGAGGAAAACAACGTCGGAGACGTTGACCACTTCGACATCGCGTACCTGCTTGAGCGCCGCCACGATGGCTTCGCCGTGAGATGGATCACGCGCCCCGATGGTGATGTCTCTCACCACATTGGTCGAGTTGGAAGAGACCATATCGACATCGCCGGTGTCTCCGCCTGCTTTGGCGACGGCGTCTAGGGCGCTGGCCAACACGCCGTTGCCGGTGCGATTCAGTTTCACTCGGGCGATAATCGTGTAAGAACGTTCGCCCACTTCAGGGGCGTTCGGCAAACTCTTTGTTTCAGTCATGGTAGTTCCTTGTTCAAAAACGGTTTAGACTGACAGGGCGCAATCGAAGACCGCTTAGCGGCGAGCCTTCCTCTTGCGCTTCTTGGTCGCGGAAAGTTCCGTGACCTGGTCAGTGACAGCCGCCAGTTTCTCGGTCAGGCTCTTCACCTGGGCGGCCAGGTCTTCGCCGGTTTGCGATGCTGTCACGCCCTTTTCACCTCCACCGTTGGGCTTGGCGCTCTCGCGAATGCCCTCGGCGGTTTCGGTGATCAGGCGGCGGATGCGCCCATCGTGCGAACTGCCCTTCAGTCGCTCCAGGACCGGCAACGAATCGGGGTTCTTGGCTTCGCCGATGGCTGACACCAGCGACATGCGCAGAGTGAATTGGCGGCCTTCCTCGGTTTCAGCCAGGTCGTGCAGAGCCTTGAGGGCTTCTTCCGACTTCTTGCTGCCGGCCAACTTGCCCAGGCAGGCGATTGCCGCAGGGCGAGCCAGCCAAGGCTTGCCGGCGCCGGCCAGGTCGGCAGCCAGGCTGACGGCGCGAGCGTCCTTCAACTCGGCCAGACCATTGAGGGCGCCGATGGCGACGATGTCGTTCCACGACTGGTAACCCGTCGCCTTCTGCAATACTTCGAATGCGCCGTCGTACTGCGTGCGGCCCAGGGCACTGGCAGCGTCGGCCAAAACGAACTGGCTCTTTTCTTTGCCACCGCTGACGATGGCAGCCAGAGCCTGACCGGCTTGCTGCGACTTGTAGTTGCCGAGAGCATTGACCACGGCTCGGCGCACCTTGGGCTGCTTGACCTTGATCAGGCTGAGCAGTCCGTCGCGAGCGGCATCGGTCTTCATGCCGCCGAGCGTGGCAGCGATTTCAGCGCTGACGCCCCAGAAGAAGTTGCTCTTGGCCGCCTTGACCAGCACTGGCACAACGTCGTCGCCGCCGAGCGCAGCCAGAGCTTGAGCGGCATAGACGCGACCCATGACGGAGGGATCGTTCTGTACCTGATGTTTGAGCATGCCCTTGGGCACGTCCAGGGTCAGCTTCTTGAGCACCCAGTTGGTGGGGTCGAAGCGGAACATGACCGGTTTCTTGTCGAGAGAGAAGCTGAAGCTGTGTTCGGCGTCCTCCACGTCGACGACGACGACCTTGCGGCTGCCGTCGGCAAAGTCGAAGCTCAGCTCGATTGGCATCGAGAAGAGCCCGGTATCGCCGTCCACCTTCTGGGTCTGCTGCACCTTGACCGTAGCCATCTTCTGACGATCGTCATAGCGATAGATCACCTTGTACTCAGGGAAGCCGGCGCCGAAGACCCACTGGTCGAAGAACTTGCGCAAGTTGCGACCGGTCACCTTTTCGAAGGCGCGAATCAGGTCGAGGGTTTCGACCGGCTGGTACATGTTGTCGCGGTAGTAGGTCTGGATGCTCTTGTAGTAAGCCTCCGTGCCCACCAGGTAACGCAGCATGTGACGCACCAGACCACCCTTTTGGTAGAGGTGACGGTCGAAGAGCTCGATGGGCTCTTTGTAGGTGTGGCAGACGATGGGACGACGGTAACGCGCGTCTTCGGCGAAGTAGGTGCGAGCCAGTCCGTAGACGTAGTGGTCGCGTGCCTTCTCGCCCCAGAGGTGTTCCACCGCTTCCACTTCACCATAGGTGGCACCGCCCTCGTTGAGCCAGCCATGAGCCCACTCGTTGCAGGTGGTCAGGTCGCCATTCCAGTGGTGATTGAGTTCGTGTGCATTGAGGCGCACTTCCGCCAGGCGCTGCTCTTCGCGTGTGCCGGCATCGCCCAAGATGCGGTCGGTCATGACCGTGATCGTGGTGTTTTCCATGCCGCCGAAGATGAAGTCTTGCACGAAAACCTGGGCATACTTGTACGACCAAGGGTATTCCACGCCGTAGAGACGTGAGTAGAGTGCCACCAGGTCGGCAGTGCCCTTGAAATACTCGCGTGCGCGCTCGAGCAGGGACGGATGCACGTAGGCTTCCACCTTGAGGTCACCGTGCTTCTCTTCCAGCTTGACGAACTCGCCCACAGCCAGCGCCATCAGATAGCAGGAGTGCGGCTTGTCGAGGTGCCAGTGGAAAGTGCGGCTGCCGTCGGAGTTGTCCTTTTCGGACAGCAAGGCGCCGTTGGAGAGTCCGGTGAAGCCCTTCGGCACGGTGACGATGACTTCGGAAGTCATCTTGTGGTTGGGATGGTCGGCCTCGGCCACCGGGAACCAGTGGTGCGAGTCGTCATCCTGACCCTGGGTCCATACCTGGTAAGGCTTGTCGGTGTAGAAAGGTGTGGGACCGGTGAAGTAGATGCCCAGCTTGGGCGACACGGTCCGGTAGGTCAGTTCGATGGTGAGGGAATCGCTGTCGAGGGCTTGGGCGAGGTGCACGAGCACTCCCTTTTCCAGCTCCTCGAATTTGAGATTCTTCCCACCGGCTGTCGCCTTCTCGATCTTGAGGTCTTCGGCGGCGAAGAAGATCGACTTGATGGGTTTGTTGATCGGCCGCACCGTGGTGAGGCACTGACCGCTCATCGTCTTCTTGACCGGGTCGACATTGAGAATCAGTTTGACATGCTCGACATTGACGGTCATGTCGGGCGCGTAGCGCTTCTTAGTGCCAGGCAGAGCGAAGGGCTTGCGCCCATCGGCTTTGGCTGCCTGGTTGGAGAGATGACGCCACCAGTGCATGTGACCGCAGCAGGCGGCGTGCTCGCTCAGATTACCGGCGAGCTCGGCAAAAGTTGCCGTTTGAGCCATGATGTTTTCCTTGTCTTTCCGAGCCAAACTTGCACCACAGCGTTGGTCTGCAACAATCCAACCGCCTGGAATAGGCAGTTCGTTGTCGGGGATAGTTGCTGCTAGTGGTTTATGGTCGCTCGAATGAAAAAGTTGGATTGAAGAAGATTTTGACAACCCTTTGAACCTAATGAGCTATACGGCTCATCTACAAGCGCGTGCGGATTACATCTTTCTCTTATTCTTGACAAGAGAATGAAGAAGCTCATGGAGCAAGAACCTTATCTGCTGCTAATTTCTAAAACATTATTCAGGAGGGTTTGCGTCGCGTGCGCTAACTGTTGCAAGCGAAGCTGCGCGAATCTGCTGAGAGAGTGAGCCAATCTCGCAAAGCTAAGACTCGGGTTCGCTTTAGTTCTTGGGCAGGAAATTATTTAAGACTAAGACAGGTTCTTTGAATCAAGAATTTATTTGCTCCCTGATTAGTCTTTTGTTTAAGCATAGGTCTAACTACTTCTTCCCCGACATCGTCCTGAAACTCCAAGAAAACCAATAGGTAACAAACCTGACCATTTTCTCTCAGCCTGATGGGCTGAAGATGACTGCCGGGTGATTGAAATGGAGCTTCAGGTCTTAGGAGCGGTTGTAGTCATCTTCGAAGCGGACTATGTCTTCTTCGGGGAAGGCGTCGCCTGTCTGCACTTCGATAAACTCGAGAGGGCTATCGCCCGTGCAGGCGATGCGATGTCTGGTACCGCGTTTTACAAAAATGTGGCGCCCGTATTCAACACGAATTGTTTCATCATCGAGCGTGACCTCGCCGACGCCTGCAACAATCACCCAATGTTCATCGCGGTGTTTGTGGCTTTGCAAACTCAGTCTCTGCCCAGGATTCACCACTAGTCGTTTCACTTTGGTGTTGTCTTGGTCGACAAGCACATAAAAGGCTCCCCAAGGGCGTACTTCGTCTTTGGATGATGGGCTCATGGCAGGGTTTCCTCGCAAGGTGATGACCATATCGTAGCACTGTAGGGGACAGTGGCATCCGCTAAGCATCTGTCAAGAGATGCTGCGGGTTTCGCGTGTCCGAGTAATTGACCCTATCTCAAACCAAGTGTCGCTTTCGTGCTTGCCAGACGAAGGCGATGGAGGACTTCAACATGAACGCAACTGTCTTTCCCAGCCTGGTTCACGATGCTTCCGCCGTTCCGCAGGCCAAGAACATCGAACTGGGTAAACTGATCCGTACTGCCTATACTCTCGACGACCTGGAAGCGATTCGCAAGGCTCTTGTTGCCAACAAGACGCTGTTTCTGCGCCGCTACAGCTCGGGAGGTCACTCTGCCGTCACCGTCGTGGAAGGTGACGACCGCACCCTGGAAGCAGCCATCGATGGCTTGCTGATGTTCCACTGGGACCGCGACAACATCATGCAGACCCTGGCCGAGCTGCGACTGGCCGAGGATCCTGCTCTGAACGCCGGCCTGAATGTTCCTGCCGACGCCTGGCGTCGCGGGCTCATGGCCAGCCTCATCCACCACAAGAAGCGCGAATTCCGTTTCATGGACATCATCACGGACCGCGCTTCCGGACTGCCGCACGACTATATGCGCCGTCCGCATATCCGCTACAACCCCATCTCCCTCGAGGAAGTGGGTGACCCTTGGGGTCATGGACAGAACGATTCGCTGTCGTTCGTCAACTTCATGACCTATTACACGCTCAACACCGGGCGTCTCAGCCTCTCCGACAGCAACACCGCCGACCTGGTCAACTCCTTCGGCGCGATTCTGCATGCCTTCTTCTGGAAGGTCAATGTTTGGCAGGACCGCGACCTGGGAGCCTGGGAAGACTGCGTCGGCGTGCACTGGTCTTCTGTGGCCTGCGCTCTGGTCAGTCTGCGTGAGCAGCTCGCCTACATGGAGCGCAACGGCGGCAGCTTTGTCACCGTTCGCGAAGGTCAGGAACTGCGGGTGGACACCAAGGGTCTGCGCGAGCTGATCGGAAAGTGCGAAGCCAAGCTGCGGGAACTCGGCACCAACGAGTTCGTCGAAGCTTCGGGCTATGTTCGCACGGCCGACCTGGCGCAGATCAATCCCATGCTGCTGGCGGCTTTCAGCGGTAAGCCCATCCTCGACGACGCCAACACGGTGGCTGTGCTGGAGAGCATCGAGCGCACGCTGATGAGCCCCATCGGTGTGCGTCGCTATCTGCAGGACCGTTGGGATGGTCGCATCAACCGCGACGACCTTGCCCCTGGCGAGGAAGCGCAGTGGTGCCATGGTTCGCCGCAGATGTCCTACATCTGGGGTGATCTCTATCAGCGCACCGGCGATGAGCGTTACTTCGAAAAGCAGGTCTTCCACTTCAACCGCGCCCTGGCTTCGGTCAGCCCGCGCTGGTTGATGCCGGAAGCCTGGATCATCGACCAGCAGAGTCGGCAGTGGGTGCCCGATGCCAACGAACCGTTGGCCTGGGCGCAGTCGATGCTGGCTCTGTCTCTGGTGCAGATGAAGGCCAGTCTCAGCAAGCGCGCCGCCAGCGGCCGCTGAAGTTGGGGGAGCGGCGGCTGCGAGTCAGTCTGATACTGCCTTAGCAGTCGCCGCTCTTTCTTCTCTGGAGGAAAGTAGAATGAACAAATCCAGTCTAATCTGGAAGATGGCGATGCTGGCTTTCAGCCTTGCCATCTGGTCTTTCTTCATGGGTTCATGGACCATGGGTCTGGGTGTGATTGCCTTGATCACCGTTCATGAAGTCGGACACATGATCGCTGCCCGTCGGCTTGGGCTCAAGGCTTCGCTGCCTGAGTTCACTCCGGTTGGTGCTTTTGTGGAAGTGTCTGGAGTGAAGTCACTCGCAGACGAGACCTATATCAAGCTTGCCGGACCTCTCGTGGGCGGCTTGGCCAGCATTGCCACCATGGCGGTTGGTTTCTGGCTGTCTCTGCCCGCTATGTTCGAGGTCGGGCTGTTTGGTGTGTTTCTCAACCTGGTCAACCTCATTCCCTTGGATCCGCTGGACGGTGGCGCCCTGGGTCAGAGTTTCGGGCGTTTCGCCTGGATCTTCGGTGCCCTGGTGTTTGCGATCGTTTTCTGGATGCTATACCAGGTCAGTGCCTTCAATCTGGTGTTTGGGGCGGTAATCGCTCTTGGTGCACTGCAGTCGATTGCGGTTCGCAACCAGGCGCGCAAGCTGGACCCGGCCTACTTTGCAGGCAGCTGGCGCTTTTCACATTTCTTCTTCTATCTGCTCACCGGTGCTGCTCTCTATGCGATTTACGCCAGTCCGGCTCTTGCCGTCAACTTGGCTATCTTGCTGGGGGCTCGCTGAAGAGTTAGTCCACGATTCGCCGCTCTCGATTCAACCACGATTCGAGGGCGGCGCATCTTTCTTTCTAATTTGTTTTTTTATTCTTAGCTACTATACTAAATCGTGCAAAGCGCCATGTCAGACAAGCCACCTCGTTGCAGGTCTTCTCTTTTCGCTCAGTATTGGCATACACGTTTTAGTGTATGCAGTTCCGTCAATTTACAGTTTTCAGCCAGCTCTTCTAAGATCGATATAGATGCATGGGGGCAGGTTTATGGACGGAATACTATTAGCCTTACTGGAAGCAATCGGATGCGCATTTCTGCTCTCTTGGTTGATGAACTTTGCCTGTTCAATTATTGCCTTGATATTTCTTGGTGATGGCGGCGGTTTCTCACCGCTTAAACAGTTCGTTCCAGAGCTTCGCGCCCTGACTGTTTATTCTGTGGTCACCTTTGTTGCTATGCACTTTTGCTCGCAATTTTCGCATGTGAGAATTGCATTGATGGGTTTTTATATTTGAAGGCCGCCTAGAGATGCTAGGGCAAATTCTGGGTCTAGCGTAGCTTAACTAGCACCAGAAAAGTGGTTTGGTATTTTCTGAGTAGAGACTAAGATAGGCTTTCGCTAATTGAAACTCTTCTCTGCAAAGGGTTTCGCGCCCTTGTCTCGCGAAAGATTCAAATCTTACAACCAATTAAAAAGATAAAGAACGCAGCAATTGTGGTTGTCTCCGGTGTTCCTTGCGTAGGCTCAAGGTCCACCGTTTTTTCCGACTTTGAGCTGAACAACCAAACTTAAACCCCTGCACATCTACCAGAGCACTACACCTGCAAGTTCAGCAGCCGGTGTAGCAGATGTGTTGGTTAAGTCGGGCGTGGTCAACATCCTGCATACAGCGCTCTAGTGTATTTCCTCGAACTGAAAGAGGACTAGGCAGGAACAACCCTTGCATGAGGGAAATATGAGCAATCAAGAAAACGAAAGCTTGCAATCGAAATTGAAGGCAGTGGGCAACAATCCGCTTGCCTGGCTGGCCATTCTCATCGCACTGGTGGCGATGTCGTTTATCAAACCGGCGAAGTGGCTGACCAAGGAAGCGTACACCAAAGCCGGTGCGCTCTCATGGCTCTTTGGCGCCGGTCTGTCTGTGGCAGCCGGCATCGCCGTCGGCCATCATCTGGGCTGGCAGCTTGGTCTAGAACTCCTCTGGTGGCTGCCCTTCGGTCTTCTCTCACTGTTCGCTACCTACTACTATGTTTACCCGCTCACCTATCTGGCCCTCTTCCAGTGGTCATTCAAGGTGGGGCGTAAGCTTTGGGACCGTGTGCCGCAGGCCGGCGAGCGAACCGCCAACAAGTATGGCTTTTCTCCCTGGCTCTCCAATCTGCTGGTCAAACTCGCCCATGTGGTAGCGACAATTGCTGCCGTGGTGCTTTTCTTCAATCTGGCTTCGGGAATTCAGACCAAGCTGGGTTGGGACAGCGGATTCTTCTGGTTGGTGGGTTGGGCTCTTTCCATCGCCGGTGCGGGTATCCTCTCCTTTATCGCCGGCGCTCTGGCCAACCTGCTTATTTCTCAGGCTGGTGTGCCCTTCATTGCCCTCGCCGGTGGTGGCTACCTGGCCCATCACTATACCTCCGCTCTTGAGTCGGTTTCGGGCAGTTACGGGCTTCCTTCCTGGACGGTCTGGGCTATGCAGGCCGCTGTGGTGATCGTCTTCGTCGCCTACATCTTCCCCGTTGCTCATCTCTTCCTCACCCGCATCCTGCGCCCTATTGGTGAGCTGATCGACAGCCTGCTGCGCAATTTCTTCAAGACCTTCGGCGATCTGCTCGAAACCGCCTATGCCGACCGTGACAATAACTATGTCGGCTTGCTCAAACAGACGGGCAACATTGCCCTGGCTGGTGCAGTCGGCTACGCCACCTGGGGTTATTTGGGCGGCGAGGGTTACACCCTGGTGCCCAGCGTCCTGGCCACCAGCCTGGCGGTGCTTGCCTCTTATCTGATCATCGGCGGTGCCCTCACCGTCTGTGAGTTCGGTGTGCTTGCCTTCCTCGGCAACCTGGCCGGTGTCGTCTACCTGGTGGGCTTCAATAGCACGGTAAATGGCTATCTGCTTTCCTACATCGGCGAGTTTGGATTGGTCTTGCGCCTCGTGATCGGCGTAGTCAGCATGCTCTTGGTGTCGCTGATTGTCTATCCTGTTGTCTACAATCTGGCGCGCGCGGTTCTGCGACCGCTGCTGGCCGGCTGGCTTGGTCCGTTCTTGGTGAGCACCTATCGCACGCTCGCCGACGAGATCTTCAGTGCCTTCTCGCGCACCTATGGAGACAACACCTGCTATGCGCCCTTCTTCGCTCACGTCACCAACTTGGCTGCTACCGCTGCCACGGTTGTCGGTGTTGCTAAGCTGATGGCATTGCTCTCCTTCACCCCTGTGACTTCACTGACCACGGTGGTGCTGGTGTCGGTCTCGGTCTACCTCTTGGGCGGCAAGCTTTTGGCTCGGTACCAGAACTCCTTGATCGGCACGCTCGTGGCTATTTCGGTCGGTCTCTACGCCGGCGTGGCTGCTTACGATCACTTCGCCGAGAGCTATTGGTGGGGTATCGCTGGTTTCGTGGCGGCGGCACTCGCTACGGGCTTCATCGGTTTCCCTCTGGTCTACGTGGTGGCGCGTGCCGTGCTCAATGCCGTGCGCGTGGATGCTTGGCTGGCGCCCTTGGTCATCGGTGTCCACAACTTCTTCTTCGGCTTCGTGGAAGCCTTCTGGAATATGGTGGTGCGCGCCTATCGTGCCATCGAAGCCTCGATGCTGCCCTACTGGCGTCGTGCTTCTCAGATGGTCGATGAAGCCTGGGATGCCGCCATGACTGTGGTGCGTCATGTCTTCGGCTCGAAAGACGACAAGTAAGTCTTTGCCTTGACCTGACTGCGGGGGAGGAGTGCCTTCTGGCGCTCCTCCCCTCTTTTGCTGCTTTTCCCATTTTCTGCTGATTTTTGTACTTTAAGTCCCTCAAGTGACTTTAGGAAATTAAGCGACCTAATCAGCTTTTTGTACTTTAAGTACTTTTTCTGGTTTTTTCTAAGTTTCGAGCTCCTTTCCTGCTTTGTTTATTTAGTTTCGTCCGTAGGCCCTACCATTGCCATTGTTGCCATTGTTGCCGTTACTGTTTCCGTTGCCGTTGTTGCCATTGTTTCCGTTGCCGTTGCCATTGTTGCCATTGCCAGAGCCCGAGTTAGAACCAGAGTTCGAACCAGAGCTAGACGAAGCACTAGAGCCAGAACTAGATCCAGAACTAGAACCGGAACTAGAGCCAGAACCAGAGCTGGACGAAGCACTAGATCCGGAACTAGAGCCAGAACTAGAGCTCGTACCGGAACCAGACGAAGAAGAGCTCGAACCGCCATAGGGGTTCCCACCGGCTGTTGCTGCTAAGTTTAGTTGTTGGGTGCAGGCATTGCCTAGATCTCCAAGAGCTGCAGCATGCTTGCTAACCATGCTGAAAGCCATGGCGCCGAGAATGGCTGCAAAAGCCAACATACCTGCATATTCAGTTAAGCCTTGGCCTTTTGAGCGCCAGCGGTGATTGCTTTGTCTTCTTGTTTTTCTCATTGCCTGATTTCTCCTTCGGGGGTTGGGCTCAATTCCGCCCTTGGTATTTGCATCATAGGGCCGGCATTGAGCGGAAGGCATCGGGCATCAGCCCGGTTTGGACATCGGTCGCCTTACTGATTTTCTTTCTTTAATGAAAAACTATATAGTATAAGAGAGCTTTGAGTTGGATACTGTTTGAATGAGGGTACAATGTCCGCGTGAAAAACTTTCTGAGTAAGAGTTTGGTACTTTTCTGTTTTGGCCTAATTATGGCTGGATCGGCTAATCTGGCTGCTTTAGGCTTTGAGTGTAAGGCATACAGAATCAAGCCGCCTTCGCAAACAATGAATCAGCTAAACGAACGTATCAAGAGTAACCCTTCAGATGCCCAGGCCTTTTGTGATCGAGGGCAAGCTTATCTTTCTGCTGGTGAGAGTGAAGAAGCAATCAAGGACTATGACCGGGCTCTTGCTCTCAATGCCAAGCTTGGCGACGCCCTCACAGGAAGAGCCTACGGTCTGGCAATGGAAAGGCGGTACAGTGATGCTATCGCCGATCTAGACAGGGTGCAGGCTCTTAATGACCATCACGCCATGGCGCAGGCGCTCTACCAGAAATCACTCATATATCAAGACCTCAAACAATACGACAAGATTCCTGAGTTGTACGATCGTCTTTTGACCACTAAAGACATTGGGGTTGGACCGGTAGACAGAGAAAATCTGCACGAAAACAAAGCAAAGATTTTTTTGCTTTTGAAGAAGCCGGATGCTGCTTTAAGAGAGTTGGCTCTGCTTAAGGATTGTCAGCGTCGCAACCTTGAGGTCGGCTTGTTGAAAGGGAAGGCGCTTGGCTTGAAGGCTGATTGGCAAGGAGCGGAACGCGCTCTGACTGTGGCAATCGAGCAAGGTAAGGCTGACATTAAGAGGCGCGGTGAACAGTTAGACCGCCAGACCATGAGCGAACTTTATGGTGCTCGGGCGGCAGTATATGAGAAGTTAGGGCAGGCTGGAAAGGCTAAAGCCGATCGAGCCGAGGAACTGAAGTTCAAGAATAGAGTGTTTAAGGTCTTGTACGACTAAGGTCTGGCAGCGCCCTTTCTCCTATTTCTCGACTTCGAAAGCAATACTAAAAGATAGAGTAGGTAATTGAAAAAAGAAGACGTTGCGGGTTTGAACGAATCAACCGCAACGTCTTCGTCGGCCAAAGCCGTAACTTGTTTCCATGTCGTCTCCTTAAATCCCGAATTCTTCCTTCATCAGTTCCCGGAGCCGTTGTTCGACGAGCTGCCAGGGTTGAGAGAACTGGGGATTCTTGGGCATGGTCTGGTCGTAGTCGGCAAGCAGCAGGCTGACTTCCTTTTGCTGCGCTACGGCTTCTTCGAGCTTGAGCACGCCGGCTTCCAGCGCAACCAAGAGAACCGGCTTCTTGGCTCCGAAGAGAGCACCGTTGTTCACCATTTTCTGATTGAATTCGGGTTGCGAACTGAAGCCGATGCAGTGCAGAAGCGCACTGGCATGGTTGACGATTTCCACGCCTTGGTAGGCTGAACCCTTCAGTTCGCCGTCTTCGATGAGAAAGTCGAAGTCGCCGAAGTTGAGGCTCAAGTCTTTGTCACCGTACACGGTGCCGACCAGTGGTTCCAGGGTTTTGACTCCGGTGAGCCAGGTTACCTGGTGACCCTGTCGAATCAGGATCTCGCTGAGGGCTTTGCCCATGGCCAGCGAGTCTTCTATGACTAGCACTTTCATGGTATGTACTCCTATTTGTTTTGTGCCTTAGGCACGGTTGAGTTACTTGGTTTGTCGAAGCAGTTCACGCAGAAGCGTATTGGCCTCGTGGAAAGACGGGTGGTTGCTGTTGCGGATGAACATGTTGCGAGACAGCCAGCGCAGGTGCTGAGGCTCTTGCAGAGCTTCCAGGCTGCGTCTGCCGTCAGGAATGTCCATTTGACTGAGTAGTGAAGCCAGGCGGCTGTGCTTCTCGGTCATTTCTCTTCTCCTTGTTGGTTTGTTGAAAAGGCAAAGAGCAGCCGCGGTTTGACCGGCGGCTGCTCTTTTGCTGTTAGGGCTTAGCGGTTTGGGATGCGCGGCGGCACCACGAGTTGACCTTCACCCAGTTCTTCACGCATTCCTTTGCCGACCTTCATCATTTCTTCGATTTCGGCGGGCTCTTTGAATGCGCTTTGGGTTAGCACAATCGCACCGCTGGCGGTGACGAGCAGGTCGTCTTCGATGCGCACGCTGATGCCTCTGTACTTAGCCGGAGCGCGCTTATCGGCTTTGCTGATGTAGAGCCCCGGTTCGATTGTAATCACCATGCCGGGCTGCAGAGAGCGTTCGGCTTTGGTTTTGCCCTTGCCGGTCTCGTAGCTGCCGACATCGTGAACATCCAAACCCAGCCAATGCCCGAGCGTATGCGGCATGAGGTCGCCTGCTTTCAGACCTTGAAAGCCCAGTTTCTTGAGCCCCTTGGTCAGAATTGCTTCGACCACTGCTTCCAACTCGGACCAGGTGATGCCAGGTTTGACGGTTGCGATAGCGGCTTTCTGAGCCGCGAGAACCAGTTCGTAGATTTCTTTTTGGGCGGGACTGAAGACACCGTTTACCGGATAGGTCCGGGTGATGTCGCTGGCATAGCCCAGATATTCGCAACCGGCGTCAACCAAGACGAGGTCTCCGTCGGCGAGGATGGTATCGTCGGCGGGATGATGCAAGATATAAGCGTTCTCGCCGCCGGCGACGATGACGCTGTAGGCAGGTGCGGTGGCGCCGTTCATGACGAAGATGTATTCGAGGCAGGCACGCAGCTGATTCTCGGTTATACCCGGCTGACATTGCAGCATGGCTGCGTTGTGGGCATGGGCTCCGATAGAGGCACTGCGCTCCATCACCTTTTGTTCGTCCGGCGATTTCACCAGGCGTAGCTGTCCAGTCAGTTTTGATGTGGACTGGATTCGGGCCGGTTGGAGACCCTTCGCCGCCGCCATTTTGATGAGACTTTCTTCTGCTTCCAGGTTGGCGCCTGAAGAAATGAAGATTCGGTCGGTCTCTTGCAGGAGGCGATTCAGCACTCTCGTCAGCTGCTGCTTTTCGTGTACTCGGTCGAAACCGAGTTTCCGTGCCGCCTCCAACCCCATGCGCGCGCCGTTCCACTGGTCTTCCTCAGCGTTTGCCGCTTTGGCGAATAGCAGTGTCAGGCAATTGCCGGTTCTGTCTTTGTGCAGAACCAGTGTTGACTCGTCTTCGTGGAAGCCGCTCAGGTAGAGCACATCCGACGCTTGACGATAAAGATAATGGTTGGCTGTACCATTGCGTACTTTGTTGTCTGCTGCGGGAAAGCAGGCTGTGCTGCCGAGCGGCATCAATGACAACAGAGCTAGACGCCTTTTCTGGTACTCCTCTGGTTTGAAGGTTTCCATAGTTGGTTCCTAGGAAGAGTGCCGAGGGCACCGGATTGGTACCCTCGATTTGCTGAAACAGATTGACGGATCGGCTGACAAAGCGGTCACCCGATCATTCCGGCTATCGCTGCCGTGGATAAGGTTAGACTGGATCACGGCAGCTGCGTGTCACCTCAGTTGGTCACCCGATCATTCCGGCTATCGCTGCCGTGGATAACACAGGTCTGGATCACGGCAGCTGCGTGTCACCTCAGTTGGTCACCCGATCATTCCGGCTATCGCTGCCGTGATCCAGGTCCCCATATTGGCGGCGATCATGGCTTTGAATGCCATGCGGGCGATTTCGCCGCGGCGCTCGGGTGCCATGGCGCCCAAGCCGCCGATGTTGATGCCGATCGAGCCCAGGTTGGCGAAGCCGCAGAGGGCGACTGTGGCGATCAGCTGGGTCTTAATGGCCAGCACGTAAGCAGCCTTGCCTTGCAGCACTTGGGCCAGTTCGGCATAGCTGACGAACTCGTTCACCAAGATTTCGGTTGCAATCAGGCGACCGACGTGGAAGCATTCGTTCCACGGCACACCCAAGAGCCAGGCTAGAGGCATGAATACATAGCCGAAAACGTCCTGGATTTCCAGCTTGGAGCCGGTGAAGGAGAACAGTTCAGCAAAGCCGAAGTTGATCATCTTCACGAAGGCAATGGCGACGAGCACCATGACGCAGACGTTCACGGCGATCTCGAAACCAGTCATGGCGCCTTTGGCGATAGCGTCGAAGAGATTCGATGCTTCACCCTTGTCCGCCATTTCCACCTCACCGGATAAAACTCGCCTGTCGGTTTCCGGCCACATCACTTTGGCCACGAGGATGCCGGCGGGAGCCGACATGATCGAAGCGGCGATGAGCCAGGGGGCGGGCATACCGAGGGAGGTGTAGGCGACCAGGGCTGAGCCTGAGATGGTGGCCATCGCGGCTGCCATCGAAGTGAAAAGCTCAGACGAGGACAAGGTCTTCATATAGGGGCGGATGAGAACCTGGCATTCCACTTGCCCGACAAAGATGGCGGAGGCGCTCGAAAGCGCTTCGGGAGCGCTCACACCCATGGTGCGCATGAGCACATAAGCCATCTTGCGAACGATGAATTGCAAGATCCCCAGGTAGTAGAGCAGACCGCTCAGCGCCGAGATGAAGATGATGCTGGAGCCGATGCGGACGAGGAAAATCCATTTGCCATGCGCCAGTTCGTCACCGACCACGAAGGCGGCGCCGTCGACGGCAAAGTCGAGCAGCTTGTTGATGCCGGCGCCCATGGCTGCGAAGACTTCCTTGGTGAGCGGCACTTTCAAGACGAGCAGGCAGATGAGAACCGTCAGACCGAGACCGGACAGCACGGGGCGCCACTTGATCTCGCTGCGGTTGTTCGACATGAGGTAGGCGACGCCAAGGATGGCGGCGACACCGAGGAGTGGCTGAGCCACCCCAAGCAATGCTTGTAGGTTCATAAACTCTCCTGGTTGGCAGGCTGTACCAGTCGGACCATCTCTTCCGATTGGCATCAGTTGGTTAAACTTAGAGATTGTTGTGCTTGTGGCTTTCGATTGGTTTGAATGGTTAGCCTTGAAGCAGAGATGGTGAAAAGAGACAATTTCAACCTGGCTGAGTTTAAAGCCTGTAAGCAACTTAAAAACTTGACATCATGGTTAGTCTTAGCGCTTATTAACTTTATCCATTAATTGGCCTTGCTCGCGCTAAGCGCTAATCACTCTTTGATTGGTGTTTTTGTGTAAGACTATAGAATGTAGTATCAAGGATCAAAAAGAGAGGCATTCAAGCGTAACAGCTTGAATGCCTCTACAAAACTAGTACTGCACCTCAGTTTGCATTTAGTCAGGGTGCCCGGCGCTTGAGGTTTTCGATGGCTAGCTGCCGCTTTTCTGTCGAAACCGCCAGTGTGGAAAGCGCCTCGTCCACCAAGGTGAGCGTGCTTTCGAAGTCGTCTGCGACGACAACGTTGGCTCCTCTAACTTTCAGGGCGGCGCCAAGTCGAGCATGACGTGCTCTTGTTAGCACCTGAACGCTGGGATTGAGCCGTCTTGCCAGTTCGGTTGCCGCTATTGAGACTTCCTGGTCTGACACTGTGATCATGAAGACCCTGGCTCGTTCGATGCCTGCGTATTGCAAGACCTCTGGACGAGCTGCATCACCAAAGACTATAGGCGAGCCTTTTCGTCTCTCGGCTTTGACCACGACTGGGTCATAGTCGATCACGATGTAGGGCAATTCTTGCTCCTTCAGAGCCATTGCCACATTTTTGCCCGACTCACCATAGCCGATGATGACGGTGTGACCGCTCAACTTCTCAGGTCTGTCATCCTTCTCTTTACCTCCCCATGAATCAGGGAGAATACGGCTCAGCAGTTTCTCAGCTCGCGTACCGAGGCTGATGAAGCTCGGCGTGACGAACATGGTGAGAATAGCTGTAGCCAGGAAAAGTTGATTGACACGAGCGTCTACGATGCCTGCAGTGAAGCCCAGCTTGGATAGAACGAAAGCGAACTCACTTGCTTGAGCGATGGTAACGCTGGTGAGGAGTGCCACACGCCAGGAATGTCCGCTGGCCATAGTGGCGATGAAGCCGGTGAGCGTCTTTACAATGAGCACTGTTGCCACCAGGCTCAGTACCAGCACTGGATTATTGAGCAGCACTCTTACATCAAACAGCATGCCAATCGAGACAAAGACCAGGCAGTTAAGCACTTCTCTAATCGGTAAGACCTCAGACAGTGCCTGATGACTGTACTTCGAATCGGATATGACCAAGCCGGCGATAAAGGCACCGAGAGCCATGGAGAGACCGAAGTGGGAAGTCGCGAAAGCCGTGCCCAAGCAGAGCAGGATGATGCTCAAGACAAAGGCCTCGCGCCGTTTCAGTCGAGCCACATGACCGAGCAGCCATGGAATCATGAAGCGGGCTAGGGTGCCGGCTACTGCTACGAAGAGCAAGGCTTTGCCGGTGAGGAGGAAGACATCGGTGATACTGCCTCCGACTCCACCCAGATAAGGTGTGATGAGCACCAAGGGAACGATGCAGAGGTCTTGAAAGATGAGAATACCCATTGCGGCGCGACCGTGAATCGAGTCGAAGCTGCCGCGGTACTCAAGAAGCCTGATCACCAGAGCTGTACTGGACAGCGAAGTGAGCATGCCGATAAAGATTGCCGGTTTCAGAGCCAACCCGCCAAAGTGAGCAACGGCTGCGCCGGCCCCTATGGTGAGCAAAAGCTGAAGACTGCCTGCGATCAGCAGAAATCTGCGCATTCTGATGAATGTCTGAACCGAAAACTCGATGCCTGCTTCGAAAAGCAGCATCACTAGACCTATCTCGGCGAGAATTTCGATGGCATGTACGTCGTCGACCAGCTTCAGTCCAAACGGTCCCGTGATCACGCCTGTGATCAAGAAACCTAGTACCGAAGGCAGGTTGAAACGGTGAAAGACGACCACCATGAGCATTCCCAAACCGAAGACAACGAGTAAGTCTTGGAGTAGACCCGTCATTCTGTTCTTCCGTCAGGTTATAGGTTGCACATTCAGCAAGCCGCATAAGTCGGCTTGCCATCTCTTTTCTTTATGCGAGAGAGGGGCTCCAGTGCAGGAACCCCTCTCTCTGTGCTTGTTACCCGTCTTGACCGGAGTCAGTTATGCCTTGACGGCGAACTTCTTCTCCACATCGAGACAGTGGGCGCGACCTTCGGCCATCAGCTTTTCGATGGCGTCCACGTCTTTGGGAACGGCGCTGGTGAGCACTTCGCAGCCGTCGGCAGTGATCACCACATCGTCTTCGATGCGGATGCCGATGCCGCGGTACTTGGCGGCCACACGCTCTTCGCCGGGGGCGATGTAGATGCCCGGTTCGACCGTGAAGGCCATGCCGGGCTTGAGCGCGCGTTTCTTGCCGCGCGGATCACGGGTGCCGCCGGTGCCGACATCGTGCACATCCATGCCGATGAAGTGGCTGGTGCCATGCATGAAGAAGTCGTGCAGCGTGAGTGGTTTCACTCCCTTGCTGCCTTCCTTCTTCCAGGTATCGAGAGCCTTCTTCTCACCCTGCACGGTCAGGTGCGTCTTGGGCAGAATGCCGAGCTTGACCAGTCCTTCGCGCAGCACTTCGCTGGCACGGTCGTGAACCTGCTGCAGCTTGGCGCCGGGGCGAGCCATGGCGATGCCTGCCTTTTCGGCGGCGAGCACCACTTCATAGATTTCACGCTGCGCCTTGGAGAACTTGCCGTTCACCGGGAAGGTGCGGGTGATGTCGGAGGCGTAGCCCTGGTACTCGCAGGCGGCGTCGATCAAGACCAGATCGCCGTCTTTGAGTTCGCAGTTGTTCTCGACATAGTGCAGAATGACTGCATTGGCGCCACCGCCCACGATGCTGGTGTAGGCAGGGTAGAGGGCGCCGTTGAACTTGAAGACCGCTTCCATCGAGGCCTGCAGCTGGTACTCCATCATGCCGGGACGAACCAGGCGCATCGCTTCGCAGTGGGCCTCTGCTGAGACCTTGCCGGCGTAGCGCATCATCTCCACTTCTTCTGCACTCTTGAAGAGGCGCATCTCGTGGATGATGGTCTCGGGGTTGAGCAGGTCGCGCTGGTTGTCTTCCCACATCGAGCGGAAGATCTTGTCGAAATGCTCATCGCGGCGGAACTTGTAATAGACCCGCTCGCATTCGGCCAGAAGGGGGCGAACCACCTTCTCGAAGTCTTCCACGTTGAAGGCTTCGTCGGCGCCGAACTTGCTCACCGCGCCTTCCGGACCCTGGCGAATGCCGGTCCAGATTTCGCGGGCTCGGTCCTTCGGACGCACGAACATGAGGAAACGACCCTTGCCTTCGCCGTCTTTGACGAAAACCAGAGCCGCTTCGGGCTCGTGGAAATTGCTCAGATAGAGCACGTCGGAGGCGGGACGGTACTGATACTCGGTGTCATTGGAGCGGGTGCGCTCCGGACTGGTAACGATGATTGCCACCGAATTCGCAGGCATGCGACGCAAGAATTCCTTGCGCCGGCGAGCGAAAACGTCGGCAGCCAGAAGCGGCCGCTTGGGCTGCTTGAACACATGAACTTGTGCTTTCTTTGCCATAACGATTCTCCTTGCTGAAATTGTAGCGGATGGCGGCTCCCCAAGTCTCGGGCAAGGCATTGCTTGACTTGTTGAATTTGCCGCCACCCGCCACAGGCAGTTGGAAATGCAGAGTTTGCGAAATGCAATTCTGCAGTCTTTGGGCTTAAGCCCGAGGCTTACGTACGAACAGTGCCGGCCACGACCGTGGTCAGTGCTTCCGGCTTGAACATGCGGCGTGCATAGTCGTTCACTGCTTCGACGGTGACCTTGCGGTAGCCGGCGGGCAGTTCGTCCATGTATCGCGCTCCGCCGTCACCCAGGTAGAAGGTGTAGCGGTTGAGCGTGGAAGCCACGGCCAGCGGATTGTCGAGAGAGACCTGGAAGCCTCCGACGACGTTCTCGACCCAGCGGTCCAGCTCTTCCTGGCTCACTCCTTCGGCGAGGTAACGCTCGATCTCGGCATTGACCAGCTCGATGGCGCGGTTGACATTGTCGGGATGTACGGTCAGTTCGACCATCCATCCGCCATTGCCCAGCAGCGCACCTTCGAAGTGCGAGCTGATGCCATAGGTGAGGCCATGCTTGACCCGAATCGAGAGTCCGAGTCTTGCTGAGAGGGTGTTTTCGCCGAGCGCATCGTTGGCCAACTTGGCTACGAAGAACTCTTCGGTACCCATGCGCACCGGAGCATAACGACCGATGCGGATGTCACAGCTGGTCATCTCGGGTACGAAGACAACGTGCTTGCCGCCGGCGCTCTTCACAGTCTCTTCGGACTGGGGTGGCACCGACATGGCAGGCGCCTCACCACCCTGCCAGCTGCCCAGAGCCAGTTCCACTGCGTGGAAAGCGGCTTCAGGGGCGACATTGCCGGCGATGGTGATGAGAACCGACTTGGGTGTGTAGTGAGAAGCATGGAACTGCTTCAGGTCTTCCACCGTGGTGCCGTCCAGGTTGGCGAGCAGGTCTTCCACCTTGAGCTGATGATAAGGAGTGCCCGCCGCGTAGATGCGCCGCGAGAGCTCGCCGGAAGCCAGGCTGCCGGTGTCGCTCAGCGATTGGCTCAGGTTGCTGCCCAGAAGGGCCTTCACCTGTTCCAGCTCGCTTTCGGGGAAGAGCGGATTGCGCACGCAGTCGCCCAGAAGAGCGATATAAACGCCGAGGTCTTCGGGAACAACCTTACCGCGACTGCCCACTCGGAACTCGTCGCAGCTGAAGCTGATCGAAGCCCCCATCTCTTCGAGCATTTCCGCCATCTCGGTGGCAGTGGCGTGCTTAGCACCACGGTTGAGCATCATCGCCGTGAGAGTGGCGGCGAGAGGCTTGCCATTCGGGCTGTGTGCGTCGCCGCCGAGCATGCTCAGCGAAACGCCGACTGTGCGGGCGCTTTCCATGGGCAGAACCTGCACCTTCATGCCGTTCGGATAGACCTTGGTGACCGTGGCGCCTTCGTAGGTGAAGGCGCGCGGAGCCTTGTCATCGTTCGATTCGGTTGACGCCGCCTCGCCGCCGGCTGCTTCGATTGCAGCAGCTTGCGGATGCGGCTCACTCGGCTGGACTGGGTTGAAGGTGCCCACGGTGCGGTTCTTGCGTACGAAGTACCGCTTCGCTGCTTCTTTCACCATTTCGGCGGTGACCGCCTCGTAACGAGCTGTGTTGTCCAGGAAGTCTTCCCAGTTCCCTGCTGCTTCCGCTTCACAGAGTGAGCTGAGGAAGCTCATCTGATTGTCGGTAGCGAAGAGTACGCGCTTGCGGAAAGCCTTCTTGACTCGGCTCAGCTCTTCTTCCGAGACCGGCTCGTGGGTGAGGCGGTCCATTTCTGCCAGCAGTGCCTTTTCGAGTTCTGCCAGGTCGGCTTCCGGGTGAACGATGGCGCCGGCGCGGAAGAGGAACTCGTCCTTGAGTTCGTTGCCGCCGGCAAAAGCTTCCACTGCCTTGCCACTCTTGATGAGAGCAGCGTAGAGACGGCTGGCCTTGCTGCTGGAGCCGCCGAGGAGGTCGGCGATGACGGCGAGCGCGGCGCTATCCGGATGGGTTGTACCGGGCACCCGATAACCGATCAGGACCATGCCCGGCTCGGTGCTGGTGCGCTCGACGCTGAGGCGACGTTCGCCTTCCTGGGGCGGTTCCACCGTATACATCAGTGGAATCGGAGCCGGGGAAGACGGGATGCTGCCGAAGCTCTCCATGATCATGGCCAAGGCTTCATCGATGGTGAAGGCGCCGGTGACCATGATGGTGGCATTGTTGGGCCAGTAGAACTGGTCGTAGAAAGCCTGCATCCGCTCCAGGGGCACGTTCTCGACATCGGAGAGCCAGCCGATGATGGGATGGTGATAGGGGTGAGCGCGGAAAGCACAGGCGCCGAGCTCTTCGTAGAGCACCGAGTAGGGGCTGTTCTGTCCGCGTTCGAATTCGTTGCGCACCACGGTCATCTCGGAGTCGCGGTCCTCGCGTCGCAACTTGAGGTTGCGCATGCGGTCCGCTTCCATAGCGATGAGCTGCTTCAGATGCCGGCGGGGCACCTTGGCGAAGTAGTTGGTGCGATCGTAGGAGGTGGTGGCGTTGTAGTCACCGCCCAGAGGCGTGAGAACTTCGGCGTAGTTGCCGAAGTTTTTGCTGCCCTTGAACATCATGTGCTCGAGGAAGTGCGTGGAGCCGGTGTAACCGACTGCTTCGTTGCGAGAGCCGACATGATAGACGATCATGACGGTGGCAACGTCGCTTGCCTTGTTGGGGGCAAGCAGCACTTTCAAGCCATTGGCGTCGAGAACGAACTCACTGATTCCTTCGCGTTCTTTCACGAAGGTGAAACCTTGTTGAGACATAAAACTCTCCTCCCGACAAGACGAGCGCTTTCTGGCTTGGAACCTAGGTTCGGCCTGAAGGCGCTGCCCTGTCAGCGTGTTGGTTGTTGGTTGCTGATTAGAAAGAAGTTCTTACTGCGAAAGCAGCTCGAGAGCGTACTGCAGCTGGCTGTCGCGGCTGGGGTCGCCCAAGCGGGGCTTGGGAGAGGTCTTGAGCTCCACCTGATGATGGGGCTCGACACCGAACTTTTCATTGCCGTTGCCGCCGTCCCCGAGCCAAGTGCCGTTGGGGGTGAAGTAGCGCAGGCTGGTGATGTGCATAGCCGTTCCGTTGGGCATGGGCATGACCACCTGGCCGATTCCCTTGCCGAAGGTGCGTTCCCCCACGACCACGGCGCGACCATGGTCCTTGAGAGCGCCGGTGAACATCTCAGAGGCCGAAGCCGACTGTCCGTTCACCAGAATGACGATCTTCTTGCTGGTGCCCAGATGCGGCGGACGTTCCATCTTCGCTTTTTCCACCTGGTTCGAGCCTTCCACCTCTCGGGTGAGAATGATCTCGTCGCCGTCGACAGAGAAGGTCTGCTTCACGTGTCCGGCACCAGGATCGCGCTCACGAGTCGAGACGAGAATTCCCTTTTCGATGAACATGCTCATCAATTCGACGCAGACACGCACATCGCCGCCAGGGTTGTAACGCAGGTCGATGACTACCTTGTCGACCGAGCCCAGGGAAGCCAGAGCTCTGTGCATCTCGCTGGCGGTATCACTCTGAATGAAAGAGTCGAGGCGGATGTAGCCGACCTTGGTGCCGTTGGGGCTGGTCAGGATCTTGCTCGAGATAGCCTTTGTTTGCACCATGCCGCGCACGATGGTGACGTTGCGTTCACCTTGGTCGTTACGCACGCGCAGCAGAACTTCGGTGCCGACCTTGCCACGAGCCTTCGAGACGAAGTCTTCGGTGGTGATGTCTTTTGCCGTGGTGCCGTTGATCGACAAGACCACATCGCCGTCTTTGATGCCGGCTTTGTGCGAAGGCCCGCCTTCGATAACCTTCAAGACCGGGTAACCGTCCTTGTCGGAGAGCATGAGGGGGCCTTTGTTCTTGTCGGTGCCGAAGACCAGTTCGCCAGCGTCGTCGACACGTGGCTGCACTTCGATGCCGATGCCGGCGAACTCACCCTTCATCTGGTCGCGTTCGGCGCGGGTGCCTTTGGCGTCCAGATAGACGGCATAGTGGTCACCGGTGGATTTGAGCATTTCGTTGATGTACTTGACGGCATCGTCCTGGGTCTTGATCTGTCCGTCGTACTTGTGCTCCCACTTGTCCCAGTCCTTCAGGGTGGCTTCGTCATAGACGTGAGCGCGAGCCTGCTCCCAAGCATTGTGGTAGAGCTCGACGGGGCTCAGGCTGACGAGCGGGAAGACGAGATAGAGCGAAAGAGCAACTGAGAAGAGAAAGGAGGCCGCGAAGCCCAGACCAATGGTCTGGAGCAATCGTCCGGCCCGAGAAAGTAGCCGCTTATCCTGCGGCAGGTCAGGTCCGTATTTCATGGCATTTACCTTGAAACAGCTTCATTGAGCTGAGCCGCCCCGCGCACGACCTGACTATTTGAGTCCAGGCGCGACGTTCGGAGCGACTTTGATTGTTGAAGACATGCAGCGCCGAGCGAACGGCACCGCGGTGGAGCTGGCATTACTGCAAGCTGTGTTTATTTCGACGACTAAAAGCTAGGAAGCAGCATTCTGTCTCAGTAGGCTTTGAGTCCCCAGAATCCTTGCGCACAGCTTTCGCTAGTGCGTAACGCTCCTATATTCCATGGGCTTTTAAAAGAAAATCTCTGGTGCTATATCGTCGAAAAAGAACAAAGGTGATTAAGAACGTACTGAGACTATTAACTGACAACTCAGAACTGCAAGTTAAGCTCATTCCATCTTTAGGTCATAGAGTATTTATTAACGAGTTGTCTTAGCCTCGCTACGTCTTGACAAGCTGGGGTCTCTTGAATCTCTCTCGTCTTTTGAGACGGGTTAGAGCTTCTGAACTCTCATGCTTTGAAGCTTTGCAATTTCGTTGGTGCTTTTAGCGAAGGCAAACTAGCTGCTAAGCGGTTAGACTGAGTGAAGGTACTGAATGCTGAGGAGAATAATGATGTCAAGAAGTTGGCGCTTCGGGTCTTTTGCTCTCGCTCTTTCTCTGCTTGCTACTGGCAGCGGACTATTCTGGACTGCCGCTATGGCTGAAATTCCAGCTGTAAACGACAAGACTTTCAAGAAAGAAGTGAACGAGTCGAGAATGCCAGTGCTAGTTGATTTCTATACCAAGTTTTGCGTGCCGTGCAAGAAGATGGCTCCTGTGTTGGAAGATCTCGCCACCGAATATAGTGGCAAGATCAAGTTCGTTCGCGTCGATGCCGATGAAGCCGAGAAGACAGCTGCTCTCTATGATGTAGAAATGTACCCTTACCTGGCTTTGTTTTTGCCGGGAGAGAAAGCACCGCTAGTTGCCGTTGGATACAAGAACCGTGATCAGATTAAGGATTTTCTCGAGCGCTCTTTGAAGACGCAGAAAGCCAAAGCAGAAGCCAAAGGCAAATAAATGGCTTGAGGAAAGGTCAGCTGCTAAATGAGCTGGCTGATTTTTGGGCTGTGTCCTTCAGGACTATGGTGCGAGCTTCCGCCACTACATAAAGTGAGCCGGTGATGCAGATAATGTCGTCTTCTTGAGCCATGGCCAGGGCCTTTTCTAGGGCCTCGCCTACGCTTGAAGTCGTGAATAAATTGGGATTTTCTGATTCGAAGACGCTGATTGTATCGATTATCTCAGCTGGATCCATCGATCTTGGATTGTCTGACCGAGTGGCAATGACGGCTTTGCTTATCGGCGAAAGCTCTTTCCAGATGGCTGAAATATTTTTATCGTTATTTACGCCCACAATAAAAATGCAGTTTTTGGCATTGAAGAAATGCTGTAGGCTCTGCCTGAGAGCCTGCGCTGACTCATGATTGTGCGCACCGTCGGCAACAATAACCGGCCCTTTTTCCTGCAAAATTTCAAGCCGACCCTTGATCGAGGCTTTTCTTACGCCTGCCTGGATTTGGGCATCAGTGATGTCAAGTTTGCCCTTGCTGCGCAAAGCCAAAATCGCTGCAACGGCGGTGGCGGCATTGCTCATCTGGTGTGCGCCAAGCATGCCTATAGACAGTTCTAGAGACTGTTGCAGACCTTCCATACTGAAAGTCTGTTCGCTGAGGCTATGGCTTAGCGGCTTGAGCTTGAACTTTTTGCCGACATCGATTAATTCAGAATCGACTTCGTGACAGCGTCTGCCCACTGCCGTGCGGGCGCCGGCGTCTTTCTGCGGTGCCAAAATTGAAACGCAATGAGGAACAATAATTCCTGCTTTGTTAGCAGCAATTTCGGTTTGGGTGCTGCCTAGAATCTCCACATGCTCAAGACTTATGGGGGTAATTATTGCTACTTCTTTGCTGTCGAAGACATTGGTGACGTCATAGCGTCCACCCAGTCCGACCTCAACCACTTGCCACTCCACCGGCACTTTCCAGGTTTTGACCAGATGAAAGAACAGTGCCGTCAAGATGCCGAAAGTTGAGATGCTGGCATTGCCGCTTTCACGCTCTGCTTCTACTTGTTTCTCGATTTCGCTTATTCCTCTGGCGAACTCTTCATCCGAGATAGCCACCAAGTCGAACGCGATGCGCTCTGAATAATCATGAAGATGAGGACTTGTATAGAGGGCGGTGGTCTGCCCGGCTTCTTTCAAAATAGAAGCAACAAAAGTGCTGGTCGAACCTTTACCTTTCGAGCCGGCGATGTGAATAGTCTTGGTGCCTTTGTGAGGGTCGCCTAGGCGCGCTAGAAGCGATTTCATCGAGGGTAGTCCCATAGTGGGACCTCTTGCTCCGAATGTAGCCCTTTCCATGTCTGGAAAAGACTGTATAAATTTCAGGGCGTCCTCGTAAGTCATTACCAATTTAATTTCTTAACCGAATATAAACTGAGAATCTTGAAAACATCCGATCCAACAGCATAGATTCGAGCTGAGTTTTCAGTAGTTTTTTGATTCATCTTCTTATCTAGTAACTAAACACTATCCGGGCAACTAATACAAGTTCTGAAGAGGTGAGAGTAAAGCTCTCTCGCCCCTGGAAATCCGAGGTAGTGTCACTTAGATGATTTTCAAGGAAGTCCTGAAAATTTTTCTGCTTCCCTCATAAGCCATCGCCGTCCCGAGCAAAGGTTGCCGGGGGCGTTTCTGTTCTGTGTTTTGGAAGGATGTTTCTATGTCCCTCAAATCTATGCTGTCAAGGGTGTCCCATTGGTTTGGCCGCGCTTCTCGCCGGGCAAAGCCTGGGCATCGCCGTTTCTACTCGGCTCGTCTTGATCACCTGCCGGTCCCAAAACTGCGCGCCAGCTCTCAGGAGGTTTCTGTTGCGCTTCCCCTAGGAAGTCAAGCGAAGTTCCCGTCTTTGCTCGATTTGGCTTCGGGTGCTCCGTCGCAGGACACGCCCGAGGTTTTGCGTCGAGCTGCCTGTCGGGCTGTGGAGAGTGGTGAGAATCAGTATGGGCAGAGCAATGGTGATTTGCCTTTGCGCAGGCTCTATGCTGCCTCTCGTGGTAGTTCTCAGTCGATGTCGCAGTCTGCTATGGCAGAGAACGAGATTACCGTTGTCGCAGGTACATCTGCCGGTCTCGCTGCCGTCTTGATGAGCGTGCTCGATGCCGGAGACGAAGTCTTGGTCTTCGAGCCTTACTTTGAAGGATACCTTCAGGCTGTGGCTATGGCCCAAGCGTGCACCGTGCCTGTGCCACTTTCTCAAGGCAAAGGCGGTGACGTCTGGACAATCGATGAGACGACTTTGCGCGCTGCTCTCACTGAGCGCAGCAAGGTTATTATCGTCAACAGTCCCCACAATCCCACTGGTCGGGTCTTTTCAGCCTCTGAACTGGCGGTGGTGGCTCGGGTGGCTCGCGAATTCGATTTGCTTGTGGTTTCTGACGAGGTCTACGGTCTCATCACCTTCAACGGGCAGGCGCATATCAGTATGCGTGATTTGCCGGGCATGGCCGAGCGCACCGTGGTCATCGACGGGATTTCGAAGACTCACAGTGCAAGCGGTTGGCGTGTGGGGCTGGTCTTGGCTCCGCCTGCCATCACCAGTCAATTGCGTCGCATTGTCGCCGCACTTGGTCTGGCCGCGCCCACACCGCTAATGGTGGCAAGTCGTCTGGCTTACGACCAGTCTACCCTGGATGGGCAAGCGCTGGCTCGGCAGTTGCAAGAGAATCGTGTTCAGTTGCAAGCCAATGCACAAGTTCTCGAGCAGGCGCTCAGTCAGTCCGGTTTTCACTACCGAAGACCAGAAGGCGCCACCTATGTATTTGCCTCTCTGCCGACGCTTAAGCTAGAAGAAGGCGGCGATCTCGCTTCCTTTCTCTATGCCTCGTGCGGCATTAAAGCTGCACCCGGTCAGTCTTGTTTTCAGGGTGAGCAGGGGCGGCATTGGGTACGTCTTTGCATTGCGCGCAGTACCGATGTTATTGCCGAGGCCGCTCGTCGCATCGTTTCGATCGAGCTTCCCGGCAAAGGTCTTTAGTCGTCCATCAAAACCATATAGGAGTGCACTATGTCCAATTCTCAAATGCTGCCTCTCAGCCGCAGTTTTGCTCTTGGTGTGTCGGAACGTTCGGTTTCGGCTCTGAGACAGCTGCTGCAGGAGCGCGATTCTCTTTTCGCTCGGCTCGAGTCCCTGCGACTTCGTGCCGAAGCCTCAGGCTCTGCCGAGCTGGATGATCAGAACGAAGATGAAGGTCAGTCTGGTCCGGCGGAGCAGTTGGCTGTCGCCGCCGAGACCAACGACCAGCCCCTTTCTCTCGCAGAGCAAGTGGCGCTATCCATGGGGCAGTCCCTGCAGGTCTTTGCCGGCACCCACATCGATGCTGCGCTTTCCTGTCTGGCTCACAACAGCCGTGCTTTCGAAAGCATCAAGGGTGAAGTCGAGCCCTCGCTGGTTGAGCATCTGCTCGATTCGGCCCGGGACGACATTGCCTATGGTCCTCTCATGGGCTTCTCCGCCGAGGCAGTCGGTATCGCCGATATGTTCATGGTGGAAGAGCACGTGCGGGCTGCCCGTGCCATTCACGAGCGCATTTCGGCGCTGCTCGCCCAGAGCCAGAGCGAGCAGAAGTAAGAGATTTTCTGCGAATCTGTCCTAGGGGCGGCCTGCTCAGCTGAGTGTGCCGCCCCTCGTTTTTGGGGAGATAACAATGACTTATCTGGTCATCAGTACCAGTCTCAATCCCAATAGCCAGAGCTACATTTTGGCGTTGGAGGCGGTGAAGCGGCTGCAGCAGTATGGCACTGTCGACTTTGTCGACTTGCGCAAGCTCAAGTTGCCGCATTGCGATGGCGACAAATCGCTCAGCCATCGCAATGTGCAGCGCTTGGCTGCCCGTATCGAAAAGGCGCGTTGCGTCATTTTGGCCGTGCCAATCTACAACTATGATGTCGGCTCGGTGGTCAAGAATATGGTGGAGCTCACCGGCGACGCCTGGCAGGAGAAGACTGTCGGTTTTCTTTCTGCCGCCGGCGGCAAGTCGAGTTTCATGGCAGTGGGTGGACTGGCGCTGAGCCTCATTTTCGACTTTCGCTGCCTGCTCATTCCCAACTTCGTCTACGCCGACCGCAGTTCGTTCCAAAGTGGAGTCCTTGTCGATAAGCGAGCGCTGGCTCGTATGGACGATCTTGTCGATTCGGCCAGGCGTCTTGCCGGCATGGGTGTCTCTGGGCGTCCGTCGCCGCGTGCAGCTGCACTGGCTGTGATGGCCGCCATGGCTGAGTCTGAACCTAAGGCTTCCTAAGCTTTTCGAAGAAGGGGAAGAAGGCGCTGGCTTTCTTCCCCTTCTCTTTAGCTTTTCGCCTTTTTCTTTTCTGCTTACTATTTATGGTAAAGCTGAAAATGCTGAAACCATTATTGAGTGCTAGAATGAGTTGCGTTTGGCGGCGGATGCGGGCAATTCTAACTATGCAGATGCGTATTCTATCGGCTTCTTTGGCATTCTTGACGGCAATTAGTTTGTCTCTGCCGGTTCTTGCCGGTGAAAATGCTGTAGATGATAAAGTGCAGCGGGGTGAAGTAAGCCAAGAACAGGGGCAAACTCAGGACCCAGCTCAGAAAAAGACCAGCGAAAAGGGTGAGTCAAACAGCGAGCCGGAGAGTTTGACTTGGAATATTGATGAGAGTGATGGGCCCAGGAAAGTGTTGGCTGGTAGTCAGTTCAGGGTCAGGTTGGAGCAGGAGATTTCCAGCGACGAGGCTGAGAGTGGGCAGCCGGTGTCTTGTGTTCTCGCTGAAGACCTCAAATTCGACAAGCACAAAGTAATCGCTCATAACGGCGCTCAAGTGCTCGGCGTAATCGCTGCGGTCAGTCATAGTCGGCGCACAATCAAGTCTTATGTTCCCGGCAAGCACTGGCTCGATGCTCAAGGGCGCATCGGCTTTAGCTTTAGTGGTTTGGTCGACCCCCATGGTAAGGTTTTGACCATAGACGCTCTGCCTAGTGAGAAGACCAGTGTTATACAGGTCAAGAAAACACGGGCTCAGTTGGTGGCCAATAAGAACGGCGAGTATGTCGTTAAATACGCCGTAGGTAAATATGCTGCTATGGATCTGGCTATCGGTGCTGTCGGTCTTGCAACCGGACCGATTGGAATCTTGACCAGTGCTCTTGTTTCTGGTGTTGCCGGCAGTGCCAACAAGAATTTTGCTGCCGGTCGCCCGGTTGAAGATGATGAACAGTTTTCAAAGAAGAAAGGCTTCATTATGGGAGTAGAGCGCGGCTTGCCTGGTGGCGCCTTGATATCGGGAGTGACCACCAGCGGCAAAGATTTGGAGTTGCATAAGGGTGATATTTTGACGGTCGAGTTGAAGAAAGACCTAGAGATAAACTAGCGCCAACTTAGCTCACTTCTCTCTTTTAGGTTGTTCTCTTGCGTTGGCTCATAAGCAGCTGTTTGAGCATTTCTTTCACTCTATTTACTTCCAGCTCTTTTAGTTTCTTTCCGCCTAAGACTTGCTGCCAGACCATCAGTGAAATAAAAGATCCGGCAATTATGTGAGCCATGGCTTCCGGGTCTTTGATATCTAGTTCTTTTTGTTGGGCGAGATATTTGCTTGCAAGTCCCATGCCCCTCAATATCACAGTGCGCACATATATCTGCGCCAGCTCCGGAAATCTTTCTGATTCGCCCACCAAGACGCGGAAAAGAGAATGATATTCGGGGTCTGCCATAAGGACGCAGAATTTTGCCGTAATCACATCGATGAATTGTTCTGGGGCGAGGCTGAGCATGGCCTCTGGATTGGAAAAATCTATAGAGACCTTATTAATGGTCAGTTCTTCAATAATGGCTGTAAAGAGCTGCTCTTTATCTTTGAAGTGACTATAAATTGTGGCCTTGATTACCCCGGCTTTCTCGGCCACTTTGTTCATGCTGGTGCCGTCATAGCCGTTTTCTAAAAAGGTCTCGACAGCCGCTTTCACTATCTGATCGCGCTTGCTGCGGCGGCCGCCGCCTCGTTCTCTGTGGAGACTTTCATCACTTTCAGGTCTTTCATTCATTCGATTGATTTTACGACAATATTAGTTGACAAACAATACATACCGGTTGGTATGATTACTTCGTGGTGCAAATTGAACGAATAATTCCAAGAGAGTAAGGACAAGAGCATGGCGGCTATAAAAGAGAAGGCTGAAAGCCAGGTCGTACAGGGTGGGGGGCGGAAACCGCCTGTGCCCGTCCTTGTCTTAGTGCTTTTGTTGGTTCTGGGTGGTGCCTATTACTTTTATTCAGGCAAAAAGATAGCCGACCTACCTGATGACAGGCTGCCGGTCAGCGGGCGCATCGAAGGTTATGAAACAAATATTGGGCCCAAAGTGGGGGGCAGAATCGATTTTGTCGGTTTTAGAGAAGGCGACAGCGTCAAGGTAGGAGACCTTTTGGTGCAGCTGAGCGATGCCGATATTCAAGCTCAGCTTAAGAGTGCGCAGGCACGCAAAGAGAAAGCCGCCGAGAATGTAGAAGAGTGTGCTTATCAGATCAATGTAGTCGATCGCCAGTTGGAAGAGTCGAGACTGAGACTCATGCAGTCAAGCGAAGATACCCAGGCCCGTGTGAATGAGGCCGAAGCTTCGCTTTCGCAGGCGCAAGCCCGTCTGTCTGAGGCAGAAGCGCAGTTGACTCTGGCTAAAGCAGATCTTTCTTTGGCCCGTATACGCAAAGATCGTTATGCCTTCTTGGCTAGTAGAGGAGCCGTTACCACCGACGAGAATGATCAAGCGCAAACCAACCATCAGAGTCAGGAAGCCTTGGTTAAATCGCGAGAAAGCGCTTTGGAAGCGGCTCAAAGACAGCTACATATAGCCGAAGCCAGTCTTAAGCAAGCACGCAGTACTCGGCTTAACCCAGGTATGATCAAGGCTCAAGCTGGTGTGCTGGAAGGTCAGTTGGCCCAGGCGCGCTTCAAGCTCAAGAGTGCCGAGCACGAAGTTGTGGCTGCTCAAGCCGATATTGATCAGATTAAAGCGAATATTGCTTATCTAAATATCAAGAGTCCTATTAACGGCATAGTCACCGCTCGCTCGGTGGAACCAGGGGCCGTAGTGGTGCCTGGACAGACTTTGCTTTCGCTTATCGACCTTAGTGTGGTTTATCTGCGCGGCTATATTCCAGAAGGAAAAATTGGTCTGGTTCGAGTTGGTCAGAAAGCACTGATTAAGCTGGATAGTGATCCTGATAAATCTATTGATGGAAAGGTGATTCAGATTGATCCGGAAGGTTCTTTCACGCCTGAGAATATCTATTTCAAAGACGACCGAGTGAAGCAGGTTTTTGGCATCAAAATAAGCATCGAGAACAAAAATGGAGTCGGCTTTGCTAAGCCGGGCATGCCTGCCGATGCTGAAATTGTCATCAAGTAGAAAGCAATGACGAATGCACTTCTAGAGCAGGAAATAGTGAGAGCGAGAGGGCTCGCTAAGAGCTATGGTGCGCTGGCGGCAGTCAAAGGTATCGACTTTGAGATAAAGCAAGGTGAGATTTTTGGTTTGATTGGTCCCGATGGAGCCGGCAAGACGACTACTTTTCATATAATGGGCGGAGTGCTTGAGAATAACGCCGGGGAGATAGCAGTCCTGGGCGGTAGCCCGCGCAATATGCGGCTGTCTATAGGCTATCTTACCCAACAGTTTTCGCTTTACTTAGACCTGAGTTTGATTGAAAATCTGCGTTATGTAGCCGGTTTGCGCGATGTCACTGGCCGGTTGTTCGACGAGAGAGCGGCTCGCTACCTCAAGCTCATGGACCTAGACCGCTTTCCTAACAGATTGGCCGGCCAACTATCCGGGGGCATGAAGCAGAAACTGGCTCTTTGTTGTGCCTTGGTTGGCGATCCCAAATTACTTCTTCTGGACGAGCCAACTACCGGTGTTGATCCTGTATCTAGGCGCGAATTTTGGGATCTGCTTTCGCGAGTTTGCAGCGAAGGTGTAACAGTAGCAGTAGCCACTCCTTATCTTGACGAAGCCGAGCGTTGCGGAAGACTGATTCTCATGCATGAGGGGCGGATCTTAGAAGAAGGTTCTCCTGCCGGCCTTAAGGAACGGCTTGGTATGCACCGGTTAGAAGTGCGCTCGGGTAAGTTGCATGAAATGGAAACAGCCCTGGTCGAAGCCCAAAGAAAAAGAGCAGACAGGGTTTTGTTTGATGTGCAGACCTTTGGCGATCGCCTAGATGTCTTGGTGCCCAATTTGGAGCAAGGTACGGCTCTGGTGCGGCAGCTAAGCCAGCAAGCGGGTTTGACTGAGCCTCTGCTCAGTGAGCAAGAGCCGACCTTGGAGAACGTTTTTGTTGCTCGCCTTAAGCATGATTTGCCAGAAGAAGAGCAAAAACCCTTCCCTTTTGTGGTCAAAGAGTCGCGAGAACAAAGCAAGCAGGCTGCCCAGAATAGTGCCAAATATGGTGCCATTGAAGCGAGCGCTGTTTCTAAGCGGTTCGGCAATTTTCAAGCAGTGCGCTCGGTCAGTTTAAGAGTCGAGTATGGTGAAATTTATGGGTTATTGGGTGCTAATGGTGCTGGTAAAACTACAACCATCAAGATACTCTGCGGCTTGATTAAGCCTTCTGGCGGCAGTATGGCTCTTTGTGGGCAGGTGTCTGACCTGCGTCAAGAATCTCTCAGGCAGAAACTGGGCTATATGAGCCAGAAGTTTACTCTTTATGACGATCTGACAATAAGAGAAAATCTAGAGTTCTACTGTGGTGTCTACTGTGTGCCCGAGACTCTGCGCAAAGAGCGAATCGCCTGGGTTTTGCGTAGTTCAGAGTTGACCGGGCAGGAAGGACTTCTGGCGGGCAAACTGCCGGGCGGATGGAAACAGCGTCTTTCCTTTGGTGCGGCTGTACTACACCAGCCTCAGGTGCTTTTCTTGGACGAACCGACTTCGGGTGTCGACCCTTTAGCTCGGCGTGAAATGTGGAAGCTGATTAGAGATTTTTCTAGGCAGGGCACTGCCATTTTGGTGACCACGCACTTTTTGGAAGAGGCCGAAAACTGCAACAATCTTGGCTTTATGGTGGCTGGTGAAGTGGTGGCCGAGGGGTCGCCTTCACGCATCAAAGAAGAGCAACCGGGAACTCTTTATGAGCTGGTCTGTGATGACTTGCAGGGTGCCTATTCTCGCTTAAAGGGACTATTGGAAGAGTGGCGCACCTCAATGTTTGCCGATTGTTTGCATGTGGTTCTAGACCAGGGTGCAAGCGAGCTTCCAGGGCTGCTCGCCAATCTTGCCGCTGCCGGCGTCAAGATTAAGTCGCACAGACAAGTGCCTTTCAGCCTCGAAGATTGCTTTATTTCGATAGTGCAGCGGGCGCAGAGGGCGCTGGGATCTGGCCACGGCGAGAAATCTATGCAAACGCCGCAATCGGGTGGTGAAAAGTGAAGAAAATTCTGGCTCAAATCGGCAAAGAAATAGCCCAGTTTAGAAGGGATAAGCTCACCCTGGCGCTAGCCTTTTTCTTGCCTTTTGTAGCTTTGCTTTTATACGGCTACGCCACTCGTCTGGAGTCTAAGAATATTCTTGTGGCTGTGAAAAATTTCGACACAGGCAGCCTCAGCAGGGACTATATCGATACTTTATTTGCCACAGGGCAGTTACAGGCGGCGCCGTTTAGAGGCAGCGGGGTCGATATTATGGAGCCCCTCGACAAAGACGGCGTCAAAGCGGCCATAGTCATTCCCCCGGAATTTTCCCGCAAGGTCAGTCGGCGCGAGAGGGCGCAAGTGCAAGTGGTGATTGACGCTTGCGACGTCAACAATGCCAGGGTGGTGAAGAACTGCATCATTGCTTCGACCAATTATTTTTTGCGAAGCAAAGACCTGCAAAATACTCGCAGCTTGATCTCGCCTCAAGTGCGCCTTTGGTTTAATCCAGGTAGAGATGAGGCTCTTTATGTAGCGCCGGGAGCCATAGCGGTAATTCTTTGGATCTTTCCGTGCTTACTTGCTGCTTTGGCGATGGCTAGAGAGAAGGAACAAGGCACGATTTTGCAGCTTTACGCCTCCAGTCTCTCTTCTTTTGAACTTATAGCGGGCAAGACAATTGCTTATACTTTGATTGCCCTGATGCAGGCTGCCTTGATTATTACGGCTTCCTTTGTCTTGTTCGGGCTTCGCTTTGTCGGCGATATACCGATATTCTTCCTCTCGCTCATTTTGTTTCTTTATAGTTCAGTAGCTTTTGGTGTTTTTGCCGGAACGCGCGCCACCACCCAGAGTGCGGCAGTGCAGATAGTGGCCACGACCGGATTCACCACAGCTCTACTTCTTTCTGGTTTTTTATATCCGCTGCGCAATATAACCTATCCCCTGTCGCTTATCTCAAATATTTTGCCGGCGCGTTATTTCGTTTCGGCGGCGCGTAATGCTTTTGTGCGCGGGTCTGACTTCGCCAGTCAACTCTATATTCCGCTCTCAATAGCCGCGGCCGCTCTGGTTCTTTATATTGCGGCCGCCAAGATTTTGCGCCGTATGCAGTTGAAAGGTTGAGCGGGGATAGGAAGAGAAGATTATGGATAAGCTCAACTATTTCACTCAGCTCAAGGCTCTGATGCGCAAAGAAGTGCAGCAGATATTGCGCGACAAACAGTTGCTTTTCTTGCTCTTTTTTATGCCGATTATGCAGCTCTTTATTTATGGCTTCGCTCTCAGTCCTGAAGTGGACAGGCTGCGATTGGGCGTTGTCGATCATGCTTCTTCCACTATTAGCAGAGCCCTTACTGCTGCGCTTGTGGTCAATGATGTATTTGAACTGAAGGAAAGCGGTGGAAGAGACTCGACTCTTGCCGCCCTTGTGCGCGACGGTGCTCTTGATGCCGGGCTTATCATACCTGCCGATCTGGAGAGACGTTATCGAGCCGGGCTGAAGACAAATGTGCAAGTCTTTATTGATGGTGTCGATGCCAATAGTGCTGGTATTGCTGCCGGTTATGTCAGTCAGATTCTAGCTTCTTTCAACCGCAATCTCAGCTCGGGCAGTCAGGAATCGCGAGAAGTAATCAGTCCCCAAATAACTTTTGCCTACAATCCGGGCTTGATTAGCTCTTGGTTTTTTGTACCTGGTGTGATCGCCCTGGTTCTTAACTTGGTTTCCACCCTAGTGAGCAGTGCTGCTCTTGTGCGCGAGAAAGATTCGGGAACCTTGGAGCAGTTGCTCATGACTCCGGTTAGCTCAAGGCAAATTTTGCTAGCCAAGATCGTGCCTTTAGCGGCTCTACTCATGATTACAGTCGCGGTAGCCTTGCTTGTTTCGGTGGCGGTCTTTCATGTACCATTCCGCGGTAATCTGCTTTTATTTCTCTTCGTTTCGTTTTTGGCGGTTCTGGTTGGTATATCAATCGGTATCGCTTTGGCTGCCTATTCAGAGAACCAGCGTCAAAGCCTCTTAACCTCTTTCTTTATCAATTTGCCTGTAATTCAGCTTTCTGGTGCGATTGCACCGATGGAAAGTATGCCCGAGTTTTTTCAGTATCTTTCTTATCTAGACCCTCTGCGCTACTACGTCATATGTGTGCGCGCCCTCTTGCTCAAAGGCGGCGGATTTTCCGAAATTTGGACCGAGGTGCTTTCACTTTCGGTTTATGCCTTTGTGCTCTTATCTTTGAGCTCTTCGCGATTCAGGAAACAATTGAAATGAAAAGTAAGTATAGAGCAAAGCGTCTCGCCGCTTTATCTTTAATGATCACCTTGGGCACTTGTTCTTCTGCCAGCGCCGACCAGCCGCCGGCGCCCGTCCCTGCTTCTAACTCTGCTTCTAATTCTGTTTCTGGTCTGGCTCAGCCCTTTGTTGCCGAGAATGCCTCCGTAACAGAGACTAGTGCATTTTCGGCAGAGAGATTAGATTTGAAGCGCGACAGTCTCAAGGCGCTGATTACAATCGACAGGCGCATTGACCCTTTTAGTTTAGATGCCGAGAGCAGCCGTTCATTTACCTTGAAAGAGGCAATAGACACTACTATTGCCAATAACCTCGACATTGGTATCGCCGATTATGACCGCCAGGCGGCTAAGGCTAGGCTGCTTGGTGCCTATGGTAAATTCCTGCCTGATATCGCTCTCAGTTATCAATACAACTATCTCAAAGGCAAAGCCAATGTGCCTTTTGGTTCTACTCTCGAGCCCTTGCGTTTCAATAATCCATTTATTATCACCAGTGCCGGTTTTAAATATTACGGCTATCGCGGCGGTAGTGTTATGTTTTCTGCATTGAAAGGGCGCAATCAACTGCGCGCCGAGAAAGAAAAGAAGAAAGCCACTATTGCCGATGCTTTGCAAGAGACTGTGCATTTGTACAACGAACTTGTCTTGCAAGAGGCTATTTTGCGCATTCGCATTAGAGCGGTTGAGACATCTGAGTCTCAGCTCAGCCTCAGTCGAGACCTGCAAGCCGGTGGTTTGGCGACAAGATTAGAGGTATTGCAGGCTGAGACCCAGCTTTCACAAGATAGGCAGAATCTCATTGATCAGCAGATTGCCAGGCGTGACGCCGCCATTAGACTTTCTGATCATCTTAGCTTGCCCCAAGATGTCGATCTCAGACCAGCCGCTGAAGTGATTGAGAAATGGCGACTGGTGAGCGATGATAATCTGGTTGGCAAGCTGGTTTCGCAGGCTATAGATAATCGCCCCG
The DNA here is from genome assembly GCA_019745415.1 of Candidatus Obscuribacterales bacterium. Taxonomy (GTDB): domain Bacteria; phylum Cyanobacteriota; class Vampirovibrionia; order Obscuribacterales; family Obscuribacteraceae; genus Obscuribacter. The sequence continues at coordinate 52,577 of JAIETF010000027.1, forward strand.
AACTAAAGCAATATGAAGAACTGCGCTTGGCTGCCAAAAAGCAGATAGTGATTAATGCTGCTAATTTGCAGCCTAGTTTTGCCTTTAACGGCAATGTTCTTGGTATTGGTGAGACTCTTTCGAAGAGCACCGAGCTGGCACCAGTAACGCTTGCTGGCGTCGGTGGTAATGGTGTAGCTCAGTTACCTAGACAGAGACAGATAACCGCACTTTATACCTTGGGCTTCAATGTCAATTGGAACTTCCAGGGCTTGGGCACGGTTGATGCAGCCAATATTTATGCTGCCAAATTAGATGCCAGAAAAGCCGCCTTGCAGTCGCAACGTCTGCTCAACCAAGTGGTTTCGGAAGTAAGACGTTCATATCTCAAGTCTCTTTCATCGGAGCGGAAGATTGAAGAAGCCATTGCCCAGGTGCGTTCAGCTGATGAGGAGCTGAGATTAGCCAGTTTGCGCTATCAAAACGGGGTTGGTAAAAACATTGATGTCTTGCGGGCGCAACAAGACTATACCGGCGCTCTTATTGAGAAAGCCCGAGCTCTAGTTGCTTTTAACGACGCTCAGGTTGATTTGCTGCGCAATGTTGGACTGATCTCATCAAGCAATCTGTTAAGAGAGTCTCGCTAACTTTTGTCCAAGTGGTCGCTATCTTTTAAGCGATGTTTCGATTGTTTATTTACTCAGCTGTGCCTGCAATTTCATAAATTCTCTTTTCGTGGATATCCCCTATTTTCATCTTGGAAGCAGGTCTAACTTGGCATTATTGCCCTTTGGAGGATGGTTTTGGCGCTGACCGGCCAGCTAGGTTTGAGACTTCGTTTATTTCTTGTTTTCATGAGCTGCGAAATTCGTCAGAGCACAAAAGTCAATTGATATTGAGTTTGGGAAGAAGCTAGAGCAACTGTGGTTGCCGGTTTTGGTCTTGCTTTCGGCGTTTTTTCAGCTTACTTTGCCCCAAGGAGGTAAGACATGATTGAGTCTATTGCTGGAATCTTTGCCGCCCTCAGCCTGCCATTTTTCTTGTTGTCTATGCTGGCTTTGCTGAGTGGCTCTAAAGTTGACGGACTTTCTATGGCCGTCGACTTAATTAGAGAATTGGTCAACTGTCTCTTTGATTTGCTTGGTAAGTTGCTCGAATTTTTGATTGAGCTCAGCCCGGTCATATTCAAGCTAATTGCCGATGTATTCAGGGTGACTCTCACAGTACTTCGCAAGTTCGTAAAAATGTAATGAGGATAAGGAGAGAGGGACTAGGGTAAAACTTAGTCTCTCTTTCTGTATCTTTGTCAGGTATTTTCGTAGGTAACTTTTTTGCTGAAATTGCTTGAGGAGCATCAAAGTGTCAAAAAGAGGTGGGCAATTTAGAAAGCTCTAAAATAACCTAAAACTATTGCATGGGTTTATGTTGAGCCCGTAGGTAAACGTTAGCGCTAACTTTGGCTGGCAATTTTCTCTGATATCGTAATTGGACGCCAGCAGGTAAGTTAGATGTCGATAGCCATTAACCTTGAATACAAACCTTATGTCGCCCTCTACCGCAGGCTTTCGGATGCGCTGCGTAAAGCCATTTTGGAAGGACGATTGGGACTGGGCGAGCCCATGCCTTCTGTAAGAGATCTGGCTGAGAGTCTTAAACTCTCCAGAGCAACAGTATTAAAGGCTTACGAAGATCTTCAGATTCAGGGGCTTGTGGTTAGTCAAAGTGGCTCAGGCACCTATGTCTCATCCCATTTGCCCGGTGACTTGGGTGACTTGCTCAAAGAACGTCTTCAAGAAGAAAGTCAGAGATCTCCCGCTTCGTTTATTAGTGCTTCAGAGCTTTCACAGACAGGCAGACTATTGAAGGAAGTGGGCTGTAAGCAGCAAGAGGAGCATGTTCATTTACCGGAGATAGGTTATGGCGGCACACCGGTTGAACTCTCGCCGGCACGTGAGTGGAAGTCGCTTATGCTCAAGCATTGCGATATACATGAAGATGATCAAGTGCCGTTTATGATTGAGCCGGCTGGTTTGCCTAATCTGAGACTGGCTCTGAGTAACTATTCTAAGCGTCGTCGCAGTATCGAATGTTCGCCCGAAGAAGTTTTTGTCTTCGGCTCTAAGCAGATGCGATTGGAACTTATCGGTCGTCTTTTGCTCAATCCAGGCGATGTGGTGGCTTACGAAGAGCCCGGCTATCCGGAAAGTCGTCATACGCTGGAAGCGCTTGCCGCCCAGGTCGTGCCTGTGCCGGTTGATAACGAAGGCATACAGATTTCTTACATCAGGCGTTTCAGCAAACCACCGAAGTTGATCTACGTTACGCCCTCGCATCAAGATCCTTTGACCATGGTGATGAGTATGCCACGTAGGCAGGAGCTGATAGAGTATGCGGCGGCAGTCGGCGCCTTCATTCTGGAAGATGATTATGACAGTGAATTTCGTTACGGCAAGCCGATTTTGCCATCTTTGAAAGCCTTAGATCATCATGATTGCGTCATTTATATGTCGTCTTTCTGGAAGATTCTCTATCAGTCCTTGCGTCTATCTTATGTTATCTTTCCTCGCTGTTTGAGCCAACCAGCACTTTTGGTGAAAGGCTATCTTGAGAGACATTTGCCTCTTATTGATCAGTTAGCGTTGACCGATTTAGTCAATGATGGGCACCTCGAGAAACATTTAAAACGGTCGCAGAGAATATTGGCCCATCGCAGGCAATCGCTGATTTTGGCTATTACACGCCATTTGCGTGAGTTGCTCGAACCTCTGGGGGAGGGCGGCGGCACTCATATTATTCTCAATTTTAAAAGCGGTATATCTACTGGGGCGGTTAGTAAGGCGGCGAGTTTGGTCGGCTGGAATCTCGTTTCTACCGATAGTTATTACGCCACCGAGACCGTAGAAGGACAATTTATTGTGCCTTTTGCTGATATCAACATCGATACCATTGATGATACCGTAATGAAATTCGCTCAATTGCTCAGAGAAATTAGGTGAGGTACCGCCGGTGTTGATTGATCGTTTAGAGCTGCCTGCTGCTTTCAATGGTAATGGACCAGTGAGCAAACAGATTGCAGAATGCCTTAGACAGGGTATCATCGATGGTCTGGTCAGCCCCAATATTATTTTGCCTTCGGTACGTGAAATGGCTGTGCAGCTTGGTGTTTCGCGTTCAACCGCGGCACGTGCCATCGAAGAGTTATCGGCTCAAGGCTATGTGGTGGCTGAAATGGGTTCCGGCACAAAGGTGGCGGCCCGTCTGCCCGGAGAATTGGAAGAAAAGCCGGCTGTAAGGGACGAGTATGCCCCTCTCAAAGAAGTAGAGCTATCAGCCTTTGCCCGTCGATTGATCTCTCGGCAAGCTTGTGGTGCTATTTCCACCCTCGTCTCTTACAACGGTCCCAGTCTTAAGGATGTACCACTGGGTATCTGGCGCGACTTGATAGCCAGGCATTGCCGAGCCGGTGTCGAGGTCGATTCTTCTTCTTCCAGTCAGTTGTCTTATGCACCCGAACCTTTTGGTTATCCGCCTTTGCGTGAAGCCTATGCCTCTTATTTGACCCGCGCCCGCGCCGTCAAAGTAAACGCCGAGAGACTAGTTGTCTTTGCTTCGCGCAATTTGCGTCTTGATTTAATCGCTCGACTCTTGCTCTCGGAAGGTGATCTGGTTGCCATTGAAGAACCTGGTTTTTCTACTGCCCGAGAGCAGCTTTTGGCAAGAGGGGCGAGAGTTTTGCCGATTGGCGTGGACAGTCAAGGCATGAAAGTCGATGAGCTCGTTGCCGCAGGGCCAGTCAAGCTTATCTATGTCACTCCTTCGCACCAAGAACCTACCGGTGCCGTTTTATCGATGATAAGACGCAAGCAGCTGCTTGAATATGCCGCTAAATGCGGTGCTTATATAATCGAAGACGACTATGATAGCGAGTTTCGTTATGATGGACGACCTTTGCCGTCTTTGCAAGGCATGGACAGCAGTGACAGGGTGATTTATCTTTCTTGTCTTTGGAACGTTTTGGCACCGGTGACCAGGCTCGGCTTTATGGTTTTGCCCGTGGGCATGGTACAGGCAGTGCATGCTTGTAAGAGTCTGGTGGAACGAGATGTTTCTTACATAGAGCAGGCAGCTTTATCTGACTTTATCAACGAGGGTCATCTCGAGAAATTAATCAGGCAGAAGCGCCAGGTTTATGCATCTTGTCGTCAGAGTTTGCTCTCTAAATTAGAGGCGATTTTTGATCGCAAAATCTGGACAGCCCCTGAAAGTGCTGGGTTGGAATTACTTGTGCGCTTTCAAGATGGTTTTGATAGCCAGGCCATAGAAAGAGCGGCCCGCGAGAGCGGCTTTCCCATCACTGATACTTCCTGGTGGTATTTCGGCAGCCCAAAACCACTAGAATATACGATTTCGTTCACCTGGTTGGGTGAAGAAGAGATGACAAAACGTCTGGAGCATTTTGCTAGTTTGCTCGGTGTATGAGAAAAGTTCTTTCTTTGCTTCTCGTTTTGGCATTATGGGACTTACCGGTTCTAGCTGGCTTGCCGACCAAAGAGAGCGGCTATCTCGTCTGTCAAGATAGCCAAGTTTATGGACCCGGCATTCGTTTTCTGGTTGGTTCTCATGGCTTTAGTTGGTCCAATCCGGCTAACGGAATGACCATTTGCGCCGCTGCTCCGCAGTGGAAAGTCTTTACCTATAATAGCAACAATAGAAAGTACATAGAGTCAAGTTTGAGCGGTCATGAGGGCTATATGCTCCGGTCTTCCGTCATCTTCTGGGGCTTTAGTCTAAGTCGAATTCCTTTGACCTTTGTTGAGAAGGGCACTAAATATGGTGCGCCTGTGCAGGTCTATAAGATGAAAGAGAAGCTATCTGAAAAGGAGAAGCTCGAACGCGGCATCGACACGCTGAAAGATTGTCGCTACTGTGTTGCCGATTCTGCAGAGTGGAAGCTGCCCGAGCAAGCCTGTATCTTTATGCGTCGCCATTATAACCTGCCTCAGGCAGCTGGTTTTCCCCTCTCTATGAGCGTGAAAAGACGCACTGTCAGCCAGTTTATTGTTAATTCTACCAAGGTGGAGAAGACTGAGGTTCCCTTTAGTGCCTATCGCTTACCCAGCGGCTATAGAAAGGCTCTTAACGACAAAGAAATTCTACGTGCCGGTGGAGAGGACTCTTCCATGGATACACTTCTCAAAGATATCGATAGCAAAGACTTTTAGCCTGTTGCACCAAACTCGCTGCATCGCTTTTCTGATGCCTTTTGCAGTTATTGCGGCACTGTTTTTTGGAGCATTCCGTCTTTATCTTGGTACGCATTGGCTGTCTTTCTTTGAGACTCTTTCAAATGAGTGGAGAGTCTTTTTTCTTCTTGGTCGAATGTCGCATTCTTTTAATTGCTTCTGCAGTTGGATTTGTCTGATAGTCAGTTTGTACTGTTCATCTCATCTCTTCAAGCAAGCACAGCGAGAAAGCAAACCAGCTAATTCTATTTGGCTCTCTCTATTGTTTATGACCCGTCTTTCGGCTCTAGGTTGAGCTTTGCTCTGCTTCGCCTGCTTCGTCTAAACAGTACAAATAACTACCTTCAAACTCAGAAAATGAGGTGCAAATGAACAAGCGACTTCTTCGCATGATTCCGCTAGTGGCGGTTGCTTCGATTGTCTTCGGCATGACAATCTTGCCTTTTGTGCAGCCATATCTATTGCCTGCTTACAAGTATCTGCCCTTCTCTCTTTCCATCGTGCTTGCGGCTTATTTGATCTGGCGCTTCTGGTTAATCACGCCTCGTCGCGCCTGGATTGGCACTGTGGCGGTGTTACTCTTTTCCGCTCCGGTCTGGTTGTTTTCGGTTAGTTTCGTCGAGCCTCTTAATCAGTGGAGCATTGCCATTTCACTGCAGCCGAAGAATCTGGATGTCTTACCGGTAAGCAAAGACAGTCGGGCTCTCAATAAGGCGACTGCCACAATTTATGCACAGAACTCCAACCATGAGAGTCTCTTGCGTGCCGGTCATCCGCATATTACCGCCGATATGAAAGACCCGCTGCATCCGCGCATGTGGTGGCAGGTGCCGTTCTATTACAGAGAGGGGCTCAATTATTTTATGGGTTCGGTGGCTAAGATTGTGCGAATCGACGCAGATAACCCCGGTATGTCGGTCGACTTGCACAGCGGCGAACATGCCGAGTTCTACTTTGGAGAAGAGTCTCACTTCGTACGAACGCTCTTTGCCATGCGGCTGCCGCTTTCTCGTCCAAGCCATGCTCAGTATTATCTCAAGCCGGATGGTACCTGGACTTTGCTCATTCCGGCTATAAGCTACAAATTGTCTGTGACCGGCGCCATGATTCCATATTTCTCAAGCGTGTTGGAAGTGTTGCCCAGCGGTTGGTACAACGTCTGGTCGCCGGACGAGGCTGGGAGCTACTTCCCGGGGGCACCGCTTTTCCCCCTTGAGTTGGGTCGCCTGTATGCTGAAAGTCATGGCAAGTTCAAGAGTGGTCTGATCAATTATTACGACACTGTCTTGGGTCGCAACAATATCTATGAGGTCAGTGAAGACTCGGTGACCGGCGGCTATAGCCCTGACGATGTGCATGTGGCTGCTGATAACCGGTTCCCTTTCTATCAGGTCTTTGAAGGTCTGGGTTTGACCCAGATGATACCCTTAGAGCCTGTGGGTCCTAGTTTCGCCCTCTCCGAGGTGTTGCTATTTGACGGTGGCACAGGTGCCGTACGCAGTTATATTCCTGGCGCCGATCTTTCTTTGAATGGACCGCGCAAGGCAGAAAAACAGGTCTGGACCGCTCTACCTACTTTTCCTCATGAGAAGTACAAAGCAGTCGAGGCCCGCATCAAAACAGGAGCTGACGGTAAGGTCTATTGGCTTTTCACCGTCGTAAACATCACCGCCGATCAAAGCGTCTTCGCCAAGCTGGTGCTGGTGGATGCTCGCGAGTTGACCCCCTATGCCTTTGATTCGCAAGAGAGTGTCGACTCATTTTTGAGAGGCCCAAACTAACCAGTTTCTGGTCAGGAGTCTCAATGTCCAACAAATCAACATTCCCTTTGATCACAGCCCACCTCATATCTGTGACTGTCTTCTGTTTCCTGCTCGATAGAGCCGGTCTAGTGAATGGCTTCGCCTTCACATTTATTCCAGAGCAGTTCTTTCAGATTCGCGAGAATTACTTCTGGCTGCCGGCTTTTCTCTATGTCTTGCCCAGCATGCTCACGCACACTCTGGCGCATGCCGGATGGAGTCATCTTATCGGCAATATGCTTTTCTTCTTAGTCATGGGACCGATTTTGGAAAGAGCTTTGGGGGCTAGACGGTTCTTGCTTGTCTATGCCGCCGGTGCTCTTTTGTCGGCCTTGGCCGTGCTCGTCTTTCTCAATCCGCTTGGACCAGCGGGCGAAGCCGTGGTTTACCTTGGCGCTTCTGCTGCGGTCTCCAGCGTTATGGGAGGGGTGCTCGCTGCATCACCGCAGAGCATCATCGGCTTTTTGCCGGTGATCAATTTCTATATCAGAGCCTGGATGGTGGTCTTGTTCTTCTATTTTGAGCAGGTCACCGTTCTCACTTCACTGCCTCTCGATGCCGGTCCTAGCGGTTCCTCCCTGGTGCATCTGGTCGGCTTGTTCGTTGGCTATGTTCTGACGCGTTTCACTGGAGAAAGTAATGGAAAAGAATCTCAAGAATAAAGTGGTCTTCATCACTGGCGGCTCGCGAGGTATTGGTTTGGCAATCGCCCTGCGTGCCGCCGCCGATGGTGCTAAAGTGATCATTGCCGCCAAAACAGTGACCGAGCAGCCAACCTTGCCCGGCACTATCTATACAGCCTGCGAGGCGGTGCGTGCTGCCGGTGGTGAGGCCATTGCCATTCCTCTTGATGTGCGAGATGAAGGGCAGATTATTGCCGCCATAGACAAGGCTGTGGAAGCTTTTGGCGGTATCGATATATTGGTAAATAATGCAGGCGCCATCAGGCTTTCTGATACACCCTCCACCGAGGGTAAGCATTACGACTTGATGCATGCCATCAATATGCGGGCAGTCTTCTTGCTGGCTCGACATGCTCTGCCCTATTTGCGAAAGAGTGAGAACGGGCACATTCTCAATCTTTCGCCGCCGCTCAATCTCCATCCTGGTTGGTTCAAGCGGCATGTGGCCTATACACTTTCCAAGTATGGCATGAGCTTGACCACTCTTGGTCTGGCTGCAGAGTTTGAGCCTTTCGGTATCAAGGTCAACTCTCTCTGGCCTGAAACCACTATTGATACCAGCGCCGTGCGCAACAAGCTGGGTGGAGAGGCTGTGGCTAAGATGTCGCGCAAGCCCGAAATAGTTGCCGACGCCGCTTGGCACATCTTTACCGATAGCTCGCCCACCAACACCGGTTGTTTCTATATCGATACTGCGGTGCTTAGGAAGGCCGGTGTCACCGACTTTGCCCCTTATTCATGCGAGCCTGGCGCCGCGCTCATGCCCGACTTTTTTCTGGGTGAGCCCTTCGGTCTCAGTCAGGCCGGTCCCATGAGAAGAGATGCAGCAGAGACAATGAAGGGGGAGAAACAGCCCTATAGGCAGCCGCCTACTTTGAGCGGTTATCTCTTTGTTGGTGCTCTGGCTCTTCTGGCATTTGGCATGGGTTGCCTCTTGCTCTTCGGCTAAGTTCAAGCTGTCCCAGGAAAAGCTGTCCGAGCGGCCGCTCCTTGCACCGCTCGGGCAGCAGTAATTTTGCAGGTTAACAACCTTCTTGCTGCAAGTGCTTGCCCTGTCTTCACCTTTTCTTTAGGTTGGGGGTATCTTTCAACCGCTCTTTACCGAGGAAAAAACACACAGCAGAAACCAATCACATAGATATGACGCAATCATATTCTTTCATTTCCCGGTGCATCCGCAATTCATTTGAGCGGATGCTTTTCCCACTTTTCTATAAACGGTTCCCGCGCTTAGGGAACTAGGAGTCTTTATGAAAAACTACATAGTACCCGCATTTTTTGTTGGGTTGGTTGGTCTGGCTCTTTTCGGTATTTCGCGTATGGACAATGGCGTGATATCGCAGGGACCACCAGTCAATTTTAACAACACCGAGCACAGTGCCTATGACAAAGGTCCTATGCCCGGTACTCCGGCATTTGCTGAACAGAGAGAGAAAGCCTCTGAGAAGCCGGCGACTAATTTGTCGAATGATTCGGCTGTTAATTCAACTGCATTGGAGCCTAACGGCCGCGACTTAGTGACTGCGACGACTGCCGAAGGTAAGCCAATCGAAATCATTATTAGGGACAGACGCAGTGTCGCCGGTGATGATGCTGCCAATGACCTTGGGCACAGCCCCACTTCGCTGGCGACAGTGGCTGAAACCTTTATGAATGGAATTTGGTGGATTGCCAAGCTGCTTCTCGGTTTCCTCATCATCAGTTTCTTCTTTATGATTCTCACCGGTCAGTGGCGCAACCTATTTGGCGGCGCTCGCAGAGGCTTGATGCCGAACCGCGGCGGTTTAGGTGATGCGCAAGGCATTGCCGACAAATCTTTCGGTCAGTGGATTAATCCTGACGAAATCAAAGGCAATGGTTTTGACGATGTTGCCGGTGTGCCGGAAGCGATTCGGCAGATGAAAAAGGTAAAACTGAAAATTCAGGAACAAGCCGAGATCGTCAACAAATTGCGCGCCGAAGAAGAAGAGAAGAGGAGCAAAGGCCGTCAAAGCGGACAGAACGTTCCTTTGAAAGTCTCGGCCAACGAATTGATGCAACAGTTGCAGAACTTGAGCCAGAAGTCTCGCTTCGGCGGCAACTTGCCACAATGCGTCTTGCTGGAAGGACCTCCGGGAACTGGTAAAACCCTGCTCATTACTGCTTTGGCTAAAGAGTGCGGCGTGCCGGTTTTTGTTATCTCGGGCTCTGACTTTGTTGAGATGTTCGTTGGGCTGGGCGCTAATCGTGTTCGTGAGATGTTTGCCGACGCTCGTGAAAAACGCCCTTGCATCATCTTTATCGACGAGCTTGATGCGGTCGGTCGTGCCCGTTCGAATGGACCAGTGGCTCACCCGGAAGCCGACCAAACTTTGAACCAGATTTTGGTTGAATTGCAAGGTTTGAACACCGGCAACCAGAACTTTGGTTTGTGGATATTTGGTGCCACCAACCGTGTCGATATCTTGGACCCTGCGCTTTTGCGTCCTGGTCGTTTCACCTGGAAAATCAAGGTAGATCCGCCCCATCTTGCCGGTCGTGTTGAAATCTTGAAAGTGCATGCTGCTAAGCGTGAAGTGCCTCTCGACGCCAATGTCAGTTTTCCGGCAATCGCCAGTGTTTTAGGCGGTTTAACCGGCGCTGAGTTGGAGAACGTTGTGAACGAAACCGCGCTCTATGCCGAAGAAGTAGCCGAGCTTGAAAAGGCGCGGCTGAAAAACAAAGGGATGAGCATTGAACTTGCTAAGGCTACAGTCACTCAGGAAGACTTCTTTGAAGGCTTGTTGCGTCATTTGATGGGTGTGAAAACCGAGGTGGCGCAGACTTTCGATCAGATCTTCAATACCACCGTGCACGAAGTAGGTCATGCCCTAGGTGTTGCTTTCGAGGCTAGCTGTGGTCGTACTGATGAAAAGGTACGTTTCATCGCAGTTGAACCTCGTGGACGTGCCGGCGGTCTGACTTTCAAGACTCCTTGCGGCGATAGCTTTACTAAAACTTTGGATAATGTTTATGCCAACGCTGTCTGCGGCTTTGGCGGTAGCGCTGCCCAGTTGGTCTGGTTGGATACTAAAGACTCAGGTCCGGACAACGACTTTGAAGTGGTGAGCGGTAGCATTTACCGTGCCATAGGCCGTTGGTATGGTTCTGAGAAGCTTGGTCCTATCTCGCTTGGTCAACGCGGTATGACTAGTTCTACCGAAATGGGTGCCAAGCTGCGTGATGAAATCGACGAAGAAGTGCGGGTGAAAACCAAGGAGCTTTATGCTCGTACCTGGTGGATCATGCAACTCTTCGTTCGTTCCGAAGCTGTCTGGACCATGTTCTGGGAGCTTCTGGAAGGCAAGATTATGCGCGAAGACCGTTTCGAAGAGCTTTTCGCTCAAGCGATGAAGGAACTGAGCGCCCATCCTGAATGGCAGAAAGGCTCGCTGGAAGAGCTGATGGCGGCGGTGAAAGCCGATCCTCATTCTTGGACTCCGGCTGCTTTGGACGGCGCCGACCGGGCTTACATCAAGTCGAAAGTGGACATTCTCAGAGCTCGTTATCAGGCTCTGGAAGTGCAATAGCCGTAAGGCTGACTCGATCTAGATAGGTCAGCGGAGAGATGGAACTACTTAGTCCATCTCTCCGATTTTTCCATGGGGACGGTTGGAACTGTCAATACCCTGAAAACCCTCATGAATTCATCTCCTTTTGCTTCTTTTTG
>JAIETF010000081.1 GCA_019745415.1 Candidatus Obscuribacterales bacterium
AAGATCAGGAACATTCCAAAAAATGCAGGTTCGCCGTCGTATAACATAAGCGGGTCTTGGACCAAAATGCTGCTAAAGTCAGAGACTATGCCATCTATTATATTATGACCGCAATAGAAAGAATATCGCCACAATTTAAGCCGCATCCAAGCCTTAAGAATGGTCACGCCATGACTATTGTGCCTGCCCTGCTGGCTGCGCGCCCGGTCTTGAGCGACGGTGAGAAATTACAAATAGAAGTCGATCGTGACAATTGGATCACCGGCTATCTTAATAGACACCCAGAAAGTCACAGCCAAGATGGGCATTCTGAGCGTCCTCTCATCATTGTCGTGCATGGCTTGGAAGGTACCGCCCGGGCCCCTTATGTCAATGGGCTGGGCTATAAGGCGCATCTGGCCGGCTTTGATGTCTTTCGACTGAATATGCGCAATTGCGAAAACACTTTTAGCCTCTGCACAACTCTTTATAATGCTGGTCTCAGCGGCGATTTGTTCGCCATTGGGCTTTATCTTAAGGAACGCTTCGGCTATCGCGATATCTATGCCTGCGGCTTTTCTTTGGGCGGTAATCTGGTGCTCAAGGCTGCCGGTGAGCAAGGCTCAAGCCAAGACCACCGCCTGCGGCGCCTGTTTAAAGCTGTGGTGGCGGTATCACCGCCGGTGGAATTGGTAGAGTCTGTAAAGGCGATTGAGAGAGGGGCAAGCCGGCTCTATGACTTCAATTTTCTCATGTCTCTCAAGAAGAAAATAATTGAGCGCGAACGGCTTTTCCCTGGCACTTATGACCTTGAGCGTTTAAAGAAAATAAAGACTTTGAGGCAGTTTGATAATTACTTCACGGCCATCGATGCCGGTTATGACTGTGCTGAATCTTACTATCAGGCGGCAAGTGCCATGCGCGTTTTGAGCGATGTGAAGATTCCTACGCTGATTATTGCCGCTCAAGATGATCCGATTGTGCCCTATGCACAGTCATTTGCCCCCTTGGCACTACAGATGGTGCGGTGCCCGCAACTCTCGATTGTGTCGCCGCCTCAGGGCGGTCACGTCAATTTCTTTAGCGAGCATGAAATTAGCTTGGCTAGTTTGTATGAAGATGTTGCAACGCTCAAGCAAATTTCTTTACCCGGCACCATATACAAGGACAGATTTTGGGCGGAGTGGCTTGCTCTCAAGTTCTGCCTCTATACGCAATATAGCTAAATCGCTATCGCCGTGCTTATTAGCGATATGCAATTTTCTTTCCTTTAAGAGTCTGCTTGAGTTTTAGGCCCTAACATGGAAAAATGTTTGACGACAATATGATTGATGCCGTATCCGGCACTTGGCGACCGGTTTATCCGTAACCTCGAAAAAGATACGAGCAGCATGACAAGAGTGATGAATCTGGACCTAGGCGAAAGCGCACTGTCCGATAAACATTCGATAAAAAGAGTAAGGTTGACGAGAGGCAATTCCTGTCCCAATATATAGCAAGTCTGTGAGATGAAGTTAAATATTGGACGTCAAGCGATAATTTTTACCAACAAGTGAGCTTATGAGGAGGTTCATTGTGAAAAAGCAAGTATTGGGTCTGGCGATGGTTATGGTTGCTTCAGCTTCGGTTGCTGCTCCCGTGATGGCCGCTGATGATGCCATGGAGAAAGTAACCCAGGGTGCACTTCTGCCCACCAGAGTTGGTGGTGTCGTAGCCGGTACCGTGCTTGGTACTCCCGTGGCTGTAGTGCGTGAGTCTTACAAGTCCTACATCGACTTGACCAGCAAAGGTGCTGAGTCGATCAAAGGCAAAGAGTGTGGTCCCGCTTGCCTCCTGGTTAGCGTCTTCACCCTCCCCGCCGGTCTTGTGGTCGGTGGCGTTAAAGGTACCTACTACGGTATCAAGAACGGCTTCATGAAGGGCTTTGAAACTCCCTTCCACCCCGAATCTTTCAGCCTTGGCGAACTCGAAGGAAAATAATTCCTAGAGTAAGAGTTGTGTAAAGCGCACTCAAGAGCTTTTAGATATGATGTAGAACTCGCATAAAATGCGGGTTCTACTTTTTTAGGCATTTTAGGCAACTTTCTCAAAGATGGCAATGAGGGTTTTATGACACAGCTCAATTTGCAGGATTGGTTTAAGAAAGTGCAGTCTTGCAAGACTCGCTCTGAAGTTTTCGCCGTGCTCGATCAGTTTCGCCCGCTGCCATGGGCAGACGAAGAAAGAGCGCAGATGGCTAAGCTTTATATAAGACTGCTTGATCATTTGCCCGATGACAGCGGTGCCGTCGCTGCCACTGCCGGCGGTGCGCAAGAAGATAAGCCGGCTAACGATGGTCCGGTCTGGTACGAAAAGATGTAATTCTACTGCTGGCTGTTTGAGAGCTTGTTTAAGATCAAGTTGGCTTTCGCTTCGTAGGCAGCGCTCTCTTCCAGCTTGCCCATGCTCTTGGTGAGGCGCGCTAGATCTGAATTGATTTTACCCATATGCAATTCATCGCGACTTTTGCTCTCGACCACTTTGAGAAGTTCTTTCAACTTAGCCTCGGCCATTTCAAACCGGCTTTGCTTTTGATAAATGAGAGCAAGAGATTCTAGGGCTATTTCGCGCACTGCTTCCATGCTTTTGTTGACGGTATCGGGCTGGGTCTCGCTTTTGTGCTTTATGGTCTCCACCAGTTTTAATAAGATTATTTCAGAGTCTCTGTAATTGCCTTCTTCCAAAAACTGCTTAGCGACAATGAGCACATCATCAGGAGAAGTTTCTATGCGAGAAAGTAGGCTCTCGCTGTCGAAGGCGGGGGGGCGGTTGTCGACTGTCTCCGCCGGCTCTTTTGCCAGAGGTGCTGCATCGCTTGATGAGTTTGGCGCGTCTGGTGTCTGTATGGTTGGCGGCGCCTGAAAGGGTGGTTCGGTTGGATTAGTTGGATTGCTTTGATTATTTTGAGCTGCTTGTGCAGGCTCATTAGCTTGAGCAAGTCTTAAGGCGCCTTCTTGAGTTTGTCCTTGAGTAACTTGTTCTTTCTCTACTTTCTCTACTTTCTCAGAGCGAGCTATCTCAGTTGCCGGACTGGTCGGCGAAGTTGCGGTGTTGCCTTGATTTTCTAAAGAGGGCTGAGAGTTTGAGGCAGTTGTAGGCGGGCTGTTTTCGAGAATGGCGAAAGCCGCTTGCTCGCTATCGCGACTTTCCATTTTGTCGATTAGTCTGGCTAATTGCATGCGCATACTTCGATCGTTTTGCAGGCGCACAGCTTCAGATAGTTCTACGAAAGCACCGTCTAGGTCTCCTGCTTCGATTAGTTTGGCTGCTTCGCGTGATCTTTCGGCGGCGTCAAGTGGGTTCAGCCCCGCCTCTTTCATCATCGAATTGAGATTGCGGCGTGATACTTCTCTGGCTGCATCAAGAAAAAGTGCAGCTCTAAATTCTTTGATGGCTTCTTGCGGATTGCGCAAGGCTTGCTGTAGTCCACGATTATTGTGAGCGATGACTAAGTTGTCGCGGGCGTGCATATAACCCGGGGAAGAGCTGACAATCTTTTCAAGCATGTCGATGGCTTTATCGAATTGCTTGGCGCTGATGGCTTTAGCCGCTTCGTTATTGAGATGGGCCAGTTCACGGCTGGTGTACTTACCGGGGCTACCGTTCAGTTTAGACTGTGCGCTGGTGCTCTCGATTTTGGCGGCTTTCCCGCAATTGGCAGAGCTCTTAACTGCCGTTTGAGCCGGGGCTTGACCAATTGCCTTGAGGGGCTGACGCTTAACCAGCTTTACTTTGTCTGTATTGATAGATTGATTTTGCAACTGACTGCTTTGACTGGCTTGACCGGTTGTGAACTGGGTTAGTTGTGGTGGTATTGCATCTGGTGCAATGCCATTGCCTTCTAGTTTGAAATCGGCTTGTATCTGGGAAGTGCGAATAGCTATATTCTTTATCGGCGCGTCCTGCTTAATGTCAGCTTTGTTTTCTTGTTTGCTTTCTGGTTTAGTCTCTTGATCGGCATTGACTTTGACATAGTCGTTGAAGCCGGCGTTAACCGTGGGCTTGAGTGCCTTGTTGAAGCGCTTGCCCATTTCGGGATTAATCGTTGCGGAAGTATTGTAGTCGGCTAAGGCGCCTTGCAGATCGCCAAGGGCGTACTTGATGGCGCTGCGTTCGGCATAAGCCTGGGCATTACCCGGGGCGAGGCTGACAGCTCTCTCTATATCTACTTTGGCGGATTTCGAATCTGATAAGCGATGCCTCACCGCCGCCCTTTGAATTAAAGCCGAGACATAGTTTGGTTGCAGAGCCAGAGCTTTGTCGAGGTCGAGCAGGGCTCCTTTTAGATCACCAATTTGCCTGCGTACCAGTGCTCTGTGCAGATATGCTTCGGGGCGGTTTGGGTATCTTTCTATGGTCAAAGAAAGATTGTTTATTGCTTGCAGCATATTGCCGTTGTCGGCTATTTGTGTGGCTTGGCGTAAAAGGCTGTCATAGCTGCTGCCGCTTCCTTTTGTCTGAGCTAAGGCTATGTCACCGTTAGTGGTGGCAATCAAGGCTGCTAGTGCAATTAGCGAAAGAGCTACATTGCTCGTCAAAGCTCGTGATTTTGCGATCTTTGTCCTGTCCAACTGCATGAGTTGAGAGGCTTTTATAGATATTGCCGCTTTGTTTTTGCTAGCCCTTATATTTGCCGCCATTATTGCGCACCACATTCCATAACGGGCTCGCCATGGGCACCCCATTCCATGATAGAACCGTCATAGACTCTGACGATCTCACCCTGGTAGATCTCGTGCAAAACGGCATAAAGCGCTGCCCGTACACCCACTTCGCAGTATGAAATAGTAGGCTTGTCTGCCGCTGCGGCAATTTTAGAGAGGAATTGATTTTTGCTTATATAGCTCAATTTTTCCGGACCAGAGAACATGTCGTCATAGGGAAAGAGTATTGCACCTGGTATATGCCCTTTGCGCGGCTGGTAGTCGTAGCTGTCTCCATTAAACTCGGGGAGGCTGCGCGTGTCTACTAGATTTATTGCTTGGGCTTGGGTCTGCAAAAGATTTATCAGTTCGGGCATCTTGATGCGCCGCTTTTCGTTTAGCGTGAGTTTGAATTTGCTTTCTTGAACTTCTTGGTGTACGACAGGGATAGCCCCTGAACTATCTTCCCAAGCCCCCAGTAGCGTCTCCACCGGGCCGTCGAGCAGGCTGACACGCTCTGCACCCATATAGGCCAAGGTCCAGGCGATGCGTCCTTCCCTGCCCTTGTCTCTGTGACCGGAGCCGACCACCACTATTTCATCTTCATTGCCGGCAAAGGCGCCAATGGTTTTGGCTAGTTTTTCGAGAGTTTTTTCGTCGAGATTGCCCCAATAGCCCGGGGTATGCAAGACCGGTGCCACCTTTATTTGGGGTTTGCAGCAGGTATCTTCCCAAAGCAGATTGATTGCCCTCGGTAGGCTTCCTTTCGCGAATATTTCAAAGGGGCGGGTGTCTAAGACAAGCGGGCATAGGCCCTGACTGAGTCTTTCTTTCAGGTCTTCAGACTTAAGTAATTGGAAGGTGCTGGACAAGTTCAGAGGCTTTATAAGAGCGGTTTTTGCAGACCTGAATATTATAGTCTAGAGGTCGAGGAAGCGATCTCGCTCCTGCGGGGCGGGAATTCGGCAGGCATCTCTTTTGCCGAAGAGGCGATAGCGAACAGAAGCGACTAAGTTATAGCCCGGATCTCTTAAGAAGGTCGGCATTAGAAGAAAGCCTTTTAGAAGACGGCTGGCTCCGCGGCAATCTCCCATTATGCGCAGGGCTGCTTCTGAGCGTCTATAGCGGCGCTCTTTCGGTCCAAGGGCGTCTCTGACCAGATAAACCGAGTTCAATGCCTTGGTATCGACGCCGTGGCGAGCTAATACATATTCAGCTAGATGGCTCTGCAGAGGGGCGAAATAAAAGTGACCGCCGTCATGGTCGAGAACAAACTGAACAAAACGGTCGCAAAGCCCGCAGACGCCGTCGAAGAAGATGATGTCTTTGCCTTTGGCTTTTTCAAGAATTTGGGCAAATTCGGCAGAATTTTCAGACTGATTTTCTAAATCAAGCCTGGTTCGCTTTTCTTCTTGCTCGTCGCTTTGGGTTTTCATGACTATATTTTAGCAAGCTTATGCTTGTGGTGAGCAAGCTTCCGAATTTGGCGAGCATTGTGGTGAGCAAACTTGTTTAGTGCGCCTAATCAGGCTTTCTTGCCTGCCGAGACTACTGGGCTGCCGCTGCGTTTACTTTGGTTGAGTGATTCTCTGGCCTGGTTGAGCAGTCCGGATAGGTCGAGATTCTCTTCCGGCAGGCCGGCTACACCAAAAGCCAGTGCCAGGCTGCGAGTGTCTAGGTTTCCGCCCAGTGATGAATCCCAGAGTATGTCGCAGAGTCTCTTGGCCACGAGTGTGGCAGCTGAAACCTGGGTGGCCGGCAAAAGCAAGATGAAAGTCGGCGGCTCGAAATGTGCCAATATATCTATGTTTCGCTTTACTGTTTCGATGCGTTTTGCCGCTTCCTGCACCGCCTGGGGCGGTAAGAGTTCGAGCCCGTTTTGGGTGCGGTAACGCATTTCAAACATAATCAGGCAGAAGGGACTATTAGTATGTTCATGCCGACAATATTCCTGTTCGATGAAGTGCCAAATGACCGGATAGTCGTAAAGTCCAGTCTCGGGGTGTTTTAACGCTCTAAGCGCTCTTTCTATGGGGGCGCGGTCCACACCCATTGACTCTAAAGATGGTATCGCCGCGTCTCGTTTATGGCTGCTTGCCGGAGCGACAAGATCGCAGCAAATGAGGTTGTAGAGGGTGGGTATCCACTCTACTTTGGGCATGGGCATCTTGCGCAGCAGGTCAAAGAGAGTGCTCTTGTTGTCGATGAGCTGATAGAACTGCTTTTGCTTTGCCATGTCCATGCGAGCGCCTCTTTCCATGCGCTGCTCGAACTCGGCTTCCGATATCGGTCCATGCCTGCGAATCACATAAGAATCCATGGTCAGACCGACTTCATGCAAATAGCGGTACTGGTCGGTGAGTGGGGCCGACTCCATGAGCATGCCTTCCATGCGGCGGCGAATCGATTTTTCGGTGGTGCGCTCATTTGGATAAAAGGCAAATTTGCCGATGTCCCAGGTGAGCAGTTCCATCACCGCTGCCTCGCCCTTGGAGTCGGGGGCGATAGCGTGCACCGGCGCCCCTTCTTCAAAATAGACTTCAACCATGTCTTCGTTTGAGACAACCATCAAGACGCCTGTCATTTTGCCAATCTGCATACTTTGCAAAAGGCTGGGCGGGGTCATGTCGGTTAGAGCGCCTTCCAATGTGGGTGGGCGTTTGGTGTAGGGCGGCGGATTGGTGAATGACTTAGGCAGAATAGATGAATGATAGTTGGCGGTATCGGTCTGCTCGACGCCATAAGTCATTTTTATTTCTGGGCGGGCAACCGGCGCGACGGGTGGTGCTGCTGCAGGCTGATCACCTGACAGAGGCAAGCTTTCCAATTTATTGCCGATCAAGGCTCCGGCTTGGGGCGAAACACCCCAGGCGCTGATTGGGGGTCTTGAACCGCTTACTGTGCCGACTTCGTTTGAGTTTAGTAGACCGCCGGTGGGTGTGCGAGGATAAGCACCAAGGGCTGGGTTGGAACCGGAAGCGAGGCTGTTATTGCCGTTGCCGCCGTTATTTGCGCCGTTACTGGTTCCGTTGTAGGCTGAGCCTGCATTTAGGGCGGATGCCCCAGAAGAACCTATACTGGCAACGCCAGAACCTATATTGGCACCGCCAGAACCTATACCTGCAACTGATTCCGGCGCCGTCTTCTGGGCTTTCTTTTCCAATTCTTCTTTGGCTTCCGTTCTGGCTTCCACTTTTGCTTCCTGAATTTGTTGACCGGGGTGATGGCTGTGAGATTTGAAATAACCTTGAGGCTCTTGGCTGCCTCCGGAGTCTTGGTGCTCCTTAGCCGCCTGCATAGCCTGCAACCGGGTCAAGCTAATGGCTGCAGTCTGGGCGGTCGGTCCAAAAGTAGTGCTTTGAGACTGTCTGCTGTCCCCTTCTTCCGGGCATTCTTTCAGAATAAAGTTGCGCACCAGACCGGCGTCTCCGGTTTGGTGAGACCAGAGTGAATCTCCAGCTGGACCATCTCCCTGATAAAGACTCCATTTGGGAATCTCGCCTGGGTTTTCCACAAGGCAGGTAAGACAGTAAGTATAGAGAGGCTTGCCAACCGCAAAGGGCTGTTCGACCGCTCTGCCAGGGGTTTTCTGTGATTCGCTTAGAAAGAGGCAGATTTCTTCTAAAGTCGGCAGGCGACGGTCAAGCTTAGGCAGCTTGAGCGCAGCAATTCCTGACTTGTAGGGTCTGTTCATTCGGTCTGTGTTAATGCGCCATTAAGCGATGGGACTTTTGGGCAAGTTCATTGCAAACCCCCCTTTTATATCTAATATAAAAAGAGGTGCCTCTGGATCTGTTTTACCTGTTTGGCGCCCCAGTCAAACAAATATTTTTTACCGCTGCCAAAAATTGGCTAGAGGTACTCATGGCAACTTCTTTCGGTTCTGCGACAAAGTGCTTTCAGACGGCAAATGTCTGATAATCAGCCCGGCTTTTGTTGCTGTTTGCAGCACATCGAGCAGCTCTTGCATTATAAAGTCGGCATAAATGGGTATTTATAGACCGTAAATAGAATTCTTGTGCGGAGGACGGTGTGGCGGAAGAGAAACTCATATTTGTAGAGAAAGTCGACTGTGCCGAGAGCGGTGAAAGCGATGCTGTTCTTGCTGCCGAGAATATCGAAAATGTTGAGTGCAGGCAGGTCGGCGCTAATAGCCTCAATATGTCGATTGAGACCGGTGGTCTCAATTTTAAGATGGACACTCGCATAGATAACAATGCCGAGCTGCTCAAGTTGAGTGGACAGTTGGAGTTGGCGCTGGAAATGCTTTCACGAAGCCAATCTCGTCTTGAAGCTGCTTTTGTCAGAATTGGACAATTAGAAGCAGAGCTGGCCGTGCTCAGGCAGATTGGCAATTGAAGAGGTTGGCTTGGAAGCACTTGTCTTTATAAATTTCAAACAAGCGCTAGGTTTTGGCCATGTCGGTTGGGGCTTTCAATTAGGCTCAGGCAACAGCGAAGGTGAGAGTGACCGCTATGTCTTTGGTTCGAGCGATCATCTCTACCGGCATTCCTACCTCAATCTTTGGCAGCTTGTCAGGTATAGTCATGTGCCCCGCGGCGGGGATACCGATTTTTGGATTGGTTTTGGTAGTCGCGAAGATATGCTTGCGGCAATGAGAAGCGGACAGCATATTATTTATCATGCCGCTAAAGTCTTGCCGGTGGCCGATGCTAAACCTGGTTGCGTTGAGCCTCTAGCCCAGCGTCTGCGCTATATGGGCTGGAGTATTTTGGGCAATAATTGTGTCGATCAAGCTCTTGAATTGCTGCGTGCTTACGGCGTGCCTGATAAAGATCTTGGTTATTTGCAAGAAGAGTCAAGGTATTACTCAATGCAAGAGGCTCTCTCCAGAAAGATGCTCAGGGTCGGAGATACTACACTAATTTCCCCGGTTTCATGGTTCGAATCTTTGCCTGGAAAGGTGATTCAGTTGTTTGATGTACAATTTGGACTGGTTGGATCTGGGAGTTGACATGGCTAAAATTTTGCTGGTTGAGGACGATACAAATCTCGGTCAACTGCTCAAGCTGCAGCTGGAACAAGGCCGTCATTTGGTCGATCATGTTGCCGGTGGCTTTATTGCTCTCAGCCAGTTGAAGGTCAATACATATGAGTTGATCATTCTCGACTGGATGCTCCCCGACCTTTCTGGTGTAGATGTTTGCAGGCAGTTTCGCGGTCAAGGCGGCAGGACACCGATTTTGATGCTCACCGCCCGTGGTTCTGTTGAAGATCGGGCATCGGGTCTGAATGCCGGTGCCGATGACTATCTGGTCAAACCGTTTGCTCCTGTAGAATTAAATGCACGGGTGCAAGCTTTGTTGCGGCGTCCAGTCACTTATGCCGGCAAGCTTTTGACCGTGCGTGATATAGAACTTGATACCGAAACGGCTAGAGTCTTTCGAGCCGGGCAAGAAATAGACCTTACCGCCAAAGAGTTTGCCCTGCTTGAACTTTTGATGCGTTATCCCAATCAGAGCTTTACCCTAGAAACTATTCTCAGCAGGGTTTGGCAGAGTGATTCTAATGCCAGCGTAGATACTGTGCGCACCCATATGAAAACCTTGCGAAGGAAGTTGGGTGATACGGACGAAACCGGCATCATTCGCACCAAGCGTGGTGCGGGTTATCGCATCGTCGATTAGTCGAAATTATGCAACTTTCTTTGACGACTAAGACCTCGGCAATTATCGTAGTCGTTGCTTTTGTGATCGTATTTATCGGTACTACCACACTCAGTCTTTCTGTAGACAGGTTGCAGAACAGTTATTTGGTTTCTAAGCAATTTCAGCTCTTAGATCTCTTAAACTCTGTAGTTATTGAACTCACTCGTGGTGAAGCCGGCGAGAAAGAGTATTTACTCACCGGCAAATCTGCTGCTAAAGACCGTTTCTATTTCGCGTTTTCTCAAATCGAGGCTGATATATCAAAGCTGAAAGTGCTCTTCTCTGACCGCAGTGAGTATGTCATGCTGCTCGAAGATCTGACCGAGTCTTTGAGTTTTAGAAAGAGCTGTGCCGAGGAAGTGATGAGCGTGCGGGATGCCAGTGGTCTGCAAGCGGCAATGGAAAGATCTCACCGCTTTGATGAAGAGGGCATGACCCAGCACGTTGAATGGCTTGCTAAAGATGTCTCTCGTACAATCAACCGCGAAATGACTGAGCGTTTCAGCGATCTTGATCGCGATAACTTGAATAGTATGGGTGGCATTTTTGTAATCCTCTGTTCATCTCTGGTTGCTCTCTTGCTTTTGAAGTATGGCGTTAACCGCTATGTAGAAGACCGGCAAGAGGCTGAAGCTGTTCTCAATCAGGCTAGAGACGCCCTCGCCGAGAGGGAGGCTCGTATGCGAGCCCTTGTTTCTACGGCACCCGATGGTATAGTGACTGTCACTACAGATGGTATCATCGAAACTTCTAACGCCGTCTTTGATCAAATGTTCGGTTTTAACAGTGCTCAGCCGGTGGGTCTATCGGTTGAGTCTATTTTGCCTGGTTTTATGCTGGGCTTTAGCAGTGCCGACGGGCCTGAAGGCAGTGCGGCTGTCAAGCAAGGCAATAGCGGTGTGAGAGAGTTATCTGGCTTAACCAGAGATGGCTTGCGAGTGCCGGTCGAAATCAGTATCAGTAATGTCTCGCGTGGTGAAGAGACTGTATTGATTGGTATCGTGCGTGATGTCACCGAGAGAAAGGCTGTAGAGGAGCGGGTGCGCGATTTCTATTCTATGGTTTCGCATGAATTACGTACGCCCCTGGCTTCAATTAGAACTGCTCTGGGTCTGCTTGAGACAAATTTTGCCGGAGCCTTGCCGGAAGGTTCGATGCCTGTGGTGAAAATAGCGGCGGATGAAGCGGATCGCTTGATGCGTTTGATCAACGATATACTCGATATGCGCAAAATTGAAGCGGGTAAGATGGAGCTATATAGCGATAGCTACAAGGCTTCTGAATTGGTTAACCGTGCTCTAGAGGGGCTTTCCACTCTATCGGATGAAGCCTTGGTGTGTTTTCACCTGGCATTGGACGAGTCGATAGAAGTCTTCTGTGACTATGATCGCACCTTGCAGGTTCTTAGCAATTTACTTTCCAATGCTATTAAGTATTCGCCGCCGCAGGGTCAAATAGATGTGGAACTTTCCAATCTTTCTGGCTTTTGTCGCTTTTCTGTCCGCGACTATGGACCAGGCGTACCTAAAAATCAAACCCACAAGCTCTTCGCTCGCTTCGAACAACTGCGCTCAAGTGATGGGCAGTACCGCTCTGGTACCGGTTTGGGGCTGGCTATTGCCAAAGCTATGGTTGAGGCGCAGGGTGGTCAGATTGGCGTAGATCTGCCCGACGACGGCGGTTCGCTTTTCTGGTTTACCTTGCCCCTTTCGCTGCCAGATTCGGAAGACGAAGAAGCCCTAGAAATTCAAGAAGTGACAGAAGGTCAAAGTATTGACGCCGATAAAGAAGAAAGCAAAGAAGAAACTCTCTCTCAAGAGAATGCTTGACTATTTGGTTTGGCGTTCTTTCAAATATTCTCTTAGCCCGATTGGATCATCTGTGATGATAGAATCGACTTTTAGATCCAGGGCTTTGCGCCATTCTTCTCTTTTGTTGAGGGTCCAAGTGTTGACTGAAATATTGCCGTCATGGGCGTCCTTAACCGAGTCGGTTCGCACGCAGTCGAAAGCCGGATTCCAGGCTGTAGCACCGGCTTTAGTGGCGTAACCAGCAATGTCGTATGGTATATTGTCGCCTAGTAGCGCCAATTTGTAACGCTTGCTGCGGGCGGCAATGTCTTTGATTACTTTATGATCGAAAGAGCTGATCATGATTTTATCGGGATACTTATAGCTTTCCAGAAGTTTGAGGAGATCTCCTGCGATATTCTCATAATTCATGGGGCAGTTCTTGATCTCGATATTGATTTCTAATTTGCCGTCCACCAATTTGAGAACATCTTGCAAGAGCGGCAGCCTTTCATCTTTGAAGGCGCTGTCGTACCAAGAGCCGCAGTCTAACTTTTGCAAGTCTGCCAGACTTTTCTCTTTTACCAAACCGGCACCGTTGGTGGTGCGCTCTAAGGTGTCGTCATGAATGACCACCAATTCACCTGTTTTGCATTTGTGAATATCTAGTTCAATGCCGTCTACTCTAGCCTCTACAGCTTTTCGAAAAGCCGCTAGAGTATTCTCAGGAGCCCATTTTTTACCGCCGCGATGGGCGACGATTTTGACTTGATAGATCCCTTCGCCTGTTGGACTTGGCATAGGCTTAGTCGTTTCGCCTTGGGCGGGGGCTGACAAAGCCAGTAAGCTGCAAATGAAAATGGCACAGCTGGTGGAAACACCGATGAGCTGCCGGTGAGAGTTGGTCCAGCTGGTTCTTGCTTTTCTCATTTGTCTTCCTTAGGGGATGAAGCCGTAGGGCGAACCACCATATGGCATTCCTCCCATCATGTATGGATTCATGCCGTAGCCGCCGTAACCACCGTAGCCTCCGTAGCCGTAGGGCATATAACCATAGCCCATACTGCTTACGGCTCCTACCGCCATTGTGGCGGCGGCACCGAGAGCTTTGGCTAGACCCTTGAGTAAGGGATGCCCTTTATTTGGTTTAGCCTGGTCTTGCTGCGCTTGATTCTGCTGATAAGAATTCTGCTGATAAGAATTTTGTTGATAATCAGGCTGCTGATAAGAAGAGTTCTGATAGGTCGGCTGCTGATAGTTAGATGCACCCGGATAAGAATGACTTGGTTGCGGATAGCCTGATGCAGTTGAGAAGTCCCCTCCCGCCTGCGAGTACTCTTGCTGCAAGGGGCTGGCTCTGTAGCTGCGGGGCGAGCCGGAAGAATTGCTGCCTGCTTGATTGTAAGCAGTATAGCCCGATTGCGGGCTGCGACCTCCATAAGAGCCACCGGGAGATCCATCTGGGGAGCCACCGGAAGATCCATCTGGGGAGCCACCTGAAGCTCCGGTGCCATAGTAGTCTGTGGCAGTACCCGAATCTTGTCCGTTGTCCATTGGGGTGACTGAACTGACCGATGGATGACCGCTTTGACCATTTAAGTGCACGGCATTGACAAGGGTGGCAATTTGATCTTTTAGCGGCACCTTATAGTCTGTGTGTTCGTTTGGAAAGATAATGCCCTCAAGAGTCTGCACTCTTTCTATGAATGGCTTGTTTTGATAGCTTTGACCAATTACCTGGCTTTCCAGCCAAGTTAGGTCTCGATCATATTGAGCTTGTTCTTTAGGGGCGAGGGTCTTTTGCCAGTGCATTTCTAATTTGTCTGTGCGCGAAGAAAGGTCGTCATCTTGGCTGACCCGTCCGAAGACCTTGGTCTCAAGCTGGTCTAGCCTCTTCTTGAGCGAGACATTTTTATACTCTTGACCTAGTATTACTTCTTCAAGCATATCGACGCGGGGATAGTCTGTGCCACTGTAGGCAGTGTCATCGCCGCTACCGGAAGAGTAGCCAGAAGAGCTTGCGGAAGAACTAGAAGAACTATTTGAAGAACTGCTAGAAGAACTATTGGAAGCAGAGGTGTCTCTTGTATTGTCGGCACCGCTATTAGTACTGGCCGCAGAATTGGAATCATCTTGATTAGCCGAAACTACAGCCAAGAGATTGTTGAGACGGCTTTGATTGTCGCCTGTACGCGCTTCGCCGAAGACCATCTTTTCGAGGCGGGTGAGCCTATCTTCAATACTGTCGCCGCTATCGTTATAGCTGTGTTCGAAAAACTTTTGTTCTAATTTATCCAGACCTTTTTGCATGTCGTTGAACTGGCTGCTTTGGGCTAGAGCGACGGGGCAAGAGGCAAAAATTAGCTGTGCTGTTGCTAGCGCCAGGATAGTTTTTTTCATGCTAGGTTGCCGGTCCTTACAAGACTCTTTTAGGCTGAGCTAGTTCATGCGGAGCTAGAAGGCCTGTCAAGATACGTTTCGAATGCTGAAATTATAGCTATTGCGGGGGCTTCTACTTAAGGTTGCCCCCGATTGAAAATGTTAACATTGCCTCATAAGATAGAGTTACTAGTTATTGAGGGCGTTTTTTTCATGACCGATACCTGGGAAAGCCTTGTAGCTAAGGCCGAAGAATATTCGGAGCGAGGCGATTTCGAAAGTGCCCTGAAGGCGCTGGAAGAAGCCAAGGCTATGGCGGAGAATTTTGAGCCTAAAGACCAGCGTCGGGTATTGGGATTGCACCGTCTGGGTCGGGCTTTAGCTGAAGCCGGTCGTAAGGAGGAGGCTGAGAACTGCCACAAGCGGGCGGTAGATCTTACTGTCTCTTGTTTCGGACCCTATCATCAGAAAGTAGCGGATAGTTCTAAAGAATTAGCCAGCCTCTATTTCGAGTCAGGACTTTATGAGAAGGCGGAAGACCTTTGCCGCAAGATGCTCAATATTTATGAGAAGTCTCTTGGCATTAAGCATCAGGAAGTGGGCTTGATATCGCGCAATCTTGCCATGATTTTGGAAGAGCGCGGCAAGTTGGAAGAAGCCGAGAAGTTTTATAAGCGTGCCCTGCTTATTTTGCAAGATGCGCTCAACCCCTTCGACGGCGCTCTCATTTCTTTGATGCAGAGTTATGCTGGGCTGCTTGCCAAGAGTGGGCGCGATGATGAAGCCGACTATATGAGAGCTTGTGCTCTGGGAAGAGTTTCGGGCAATATGCGCACAGTTACCGGCACACACATCCCTGAAATTTAGTTATTGAGAGGAAGCAATGCAGAAAGTGGCTTTAGGCCAAGTTGGCTTACAGGTCTCCCGGCTTGGACTTGGTTGTATGGGCATGACCTGGGCTTATGGCACCCCTGATCGTAAAGAGGCTTTCAAGACTATCGAGCGCGCTTTGGCTCTTGGGATTGATTTTTTTGATACAGCAGAAATTTATGGTCCCTATACCAATGAAGAGTTCCTGGGCGAGGCTTTTGCCGGTCGCCGCGAAGAAGTAAAGATTGCCACCAAGTTTGGTTTCAAATTAGAGTATGGTCAGATCACTGGTGCCGATAGTCATCCTCGCAGCATCAGGCAGATGCTTGATCAGTCTCTTAAGCGACTGCGCACCGATTATGTCGATTTGCTTTATCAGCATAGAGTTGATCCGCGAATACCGATTGAGGAAGTGGCTGGTACTGTGGGCGAATTGGTAGAGAAGGGCAAAGTGCGCTTTTTCGGACTTTCCGAGGCTGGCGTAGAGACAATCAGAAAAGCTCATGCAACCTTTCCGGTCAGCTGTTTGCAGTCGGAATATTCGCTCTGGGAGCGGGGGGTGGAAGAGAAAATCTTGCCTTGTTTGAAAGAGCTTGGTATTGGTTTTGTGCCTTACAGCCCTCTTGGTCGTGGCTTTTTGACCGGCGCTTTGCAAAAATTTGAAGATTTGAGCGAAGATGATTATAGGCGCCAAGATCCTCGCTATCAGGGCGCTAACTTTGCCGCCAATCTGAAGCTTGTGGCAGTTGTAAAAGAGATAGGCAAGAAGTATGGAGCCAGTCCGGCGCAGGTCGCCCTTTCTTATGTAATCAGTCGTGACCCGCAGTTTGTTCCTATACCGGGCACCAAGCGCGCTCGCTATTTAGAAGAGAATGTTGATGCGCTCAATTTGCAATTGAGCAAGAGCGACTTGGAAGAACTTGGTAATCTTAGTGCAGCAGGGGCTCGCTATGACGCCAGGCGTATGTCGATGATTGAGAAGTAGATTTCTCTATTCTTCGGTGACCTTGGCTATAGCCAGTCCGGCTTTGACAAGCTCTTTTGTTTTACCGCTATAGACTAGAAAGCGTTCTTCCCAGAGTGGGTCGAACTTGGCTTTATAGCTGCGCAGACCTTTATATGAGAAGAAGCGATTGAGATGTTCATAGACCTGGTGTAGAGCTTTCTCGTAGAGGTTGTCTTCGGCCGCCTCTCCCACCCCAGATAGAGCTGCCAGACCTAGGCTGAACTTTGCGAAACCCTGTGCTTTCAAGTTGAGCAGCAACTTGGCAAAAAGATAGTCCATGGTGCCGCTTTCGGCGTCGACTCTGTAGCGCATCATGTCGATTGTGGCTTCTTTGCCCAGATCTAGACGGGTATAGCTTCTGATTTCGTTGACAAAGGCTGTGGCTTCTCCGGTAGCTTTACGCACGGCATAGATCTTGTTTTTCTGCAGGTCTTCGCGATTGAATTGCCCAAGGCTAAAGCCCCGCTCTCTTCTTCCCGGTAAAGAAAGCCATTGCCTAGAAATTTCTTCCATTTCGCTAAGTAGGCTCTCGTCGTGAGGGGGTTGATGTTCGGTCAGTTGGTAGCCTTCTTTGTCGAATTTTTTGATGACAGACTTGAAAGTTTTCTTCTTGATAGTATCGTTGCAGAACTTTTCTAGATCGACAACGGCATCTTCACCAACCTTGATAGCTTTGAGACCGAGTTTTTCGTAAATGGGTAATCGATTCGGGCTGGTCTGCAGAAAGGCTACCGACCAATCCATTTCGCGACAAAATTCTAAAAACTCTTGCACCAAAAGCTCTAAGCTGTCACTACTGGCGGTGGCGTCACCAAGGGCGATGGCGACGTTTAATTCGGTTCTGTAGGCAATAAAGCCGTTGCCCCTGCTGCTAAAAAAGTAAGATTTGTCGGGCATCAGTTTGAAATAGTCTAGTGAAGAATCGCCAAATCTATCGAGGAGCAATGCCACTTGTTCTCTTTCTTTGGGTTGAGTTACCAGACGATAGCGAATCGGGCGAAATATGTTATAGGCAATAGATAGTGCTGATGCTATGCCGAATAGTCGTAATGATTCTAGAAACCATCTGGCAAAGCGGCTGCCCTGCCAGGCTTCGCCATTACCTATAAGTGTAATTTCTTTGACGGTGGCAAAGATGGCTTGGCTGAGGTTGAAGTTAATTGTCGAGTCTCTTTTGTCCAGCAGGAAGAAGCCGACGATGCCATAAATAAGCACCGCCAAAAGAGATACCAGGGCTTTTTTGAGAAATTCCCAACCTCTAATTGGCTCACTTTTGACGGTGAAAGACTTTCTAGCTGATAGCAAGGCGATAATGCTCAAGCAAGCCGGTAAGGCGCTATAGGTGGGAATATCGAGGTGGAAAAAATGGCTGTGTTCGCTGCCGTAGCGTGCTAGCTGCAAAAGAGTCAGCGCGGTGCTTAAGAGTAGGGTGATGAGCCAGGCATTTTTTTTGCGGCGGAATAGATTGAGGCTTAGATAGAGGGTGAGAAAGCCAAGCAATACCGAAAGAGTGTTACTCAGGTGATAGACTTCGTAGGGCACCAGAGCATGAAAGAGCCGCGGATGTTCCTTGAGTCTGAGAGAAAGGGGCGCCAAGGTGGCGGTGAGACCAGAGAGCATGGTCAAACCGGCGGTGAAGCGGACGGCAAGGCTGTCTTTCATGCCTTTTAGAAAGAAAGAGCCTGTGCGCTGTCGCCTGGAATTTCTTCCTGCTTTTGAAACTTGTCGCTGGCATAGCCGGCTTCAGATATGCCGGGTTTTATATTTTCAGCCTGACCCCTCACTGATTCACTTTCAGACGGTCTTTTGAACTGACCTCTTTTGCGCATATTATCTTCGTGGGCGGCTTGCAGTTCACGATTGATTTTGTCTTCTTGTTCTTTGCGGCGTCTTTCTGCTTTGACCATGGCTTCATGGTAGGCTTTCTGGCTGTTGCCACCGGCCATCGGGTGTCCACCCGCTCTGAGAGTGGCTAACCTGCCTGCGTTCATCAAAAGAGCGCTGCCGCCGAGCATACCGGCGCCCATGACCAGACCCATCGAATTGAAGCCGCTGGAAGAGCTGGTGGCGGTATTTTGATAGGTAGAGCCGAAGTTAGAGGGCAGGCTGCCCTTTGTGTTTACTGTGCCGTTGTCGTAGACTGTTCCACCGGTGTAGGGATTGCGATAGTCGCCATAGCCTGGGCTATTGACCCTGGCATCGCCCCAATAGTTAGGCAGGGTGACTAGCGGTGCCGTGCCATAGTTGGCGCCATTCGTACCAGTGGCATATTGGGCTTGCGCCGGCAAGGTTAAGCCAAGATCGAAATTAAAAAGATAGCCCAGAGCCAGTGTTGCACAGGCAAGAACTCTAACTAAGCGACTTTCTTTCTTCATGACTTTGGCTCATTCGTTTTTCCGACTGCAGAACCATACTAGGCCGCCCTTCGCCTTTTATAAATGGGGAAATTCCCATAGAGGGCGGCGCTAACTTTGTCAGATTAGACGTTGAAGCGGAAGTGAACGACGTCTCCGTCTTTCATTACATATTCTTTCCCTTCCAACCTCATCAGCCCCTTCTCTTTGGCTGTCTTTTCGGAGCCTGATAGAACGTAATCATCGTAGCCTATCACTTCAGCTTTGATAAAGCCTCTTTCAAAGTCTGAGTGGATGATACCGGCGCATTTAGGAGCGGTATAGCCGGCTTCGAAGGGCCATGCTCTTACTTCCTTTTCTCCGGCGGTGAAATAGGTCTTGAGACCCAAAAGGTCAAAGGCTGCCCGAATCAGTTTGTTCACACCCGAATCTTCGACGCCCAGGCTTTCCAGGTAGGAAGCCCGCTCTTCGGCATCGAGGGCTGAGAGTTCGGCTTCGATCTGGGCGGAGATAACCACCACCGGACGGCCTTCTTCTTGGGCTTTGGCTTTTAGGGCGGTTACATACTTGTTCTTGTCGGGATCGGCCAGTTCTTCCTCTTTGACATTGGCGGCATAGAGCATTGGTTTGACCGACAAAAGTTGCAACTGCGGCAAGATTTCTTTCTCTTCGTCGCTAAGTATGTTCAAATCACATGCTTTAACTTCGTCGATATAAGGCGAGAGCTTTTCGAAAATATCGCATTCCATTTGGGCTCGTTTGTCGCCTTGTTTCTTTTGTTTTTGCAGACGCTCTAGTCTTTTGCTGATTGACGATTGGTCGGCCATAGCCAGTTCGATATGAATGGTCTCTACGTCGCGAAGCGGGTCTATGCCCCCGTCTACGTGGGTGATATTTTCATCATCGAAGCACCGCACCACATGCACGACAGCGTCAACTTCTCTGATATGCGAGAGAAATTGGTTGCCTAGACCTTCGCCTTTGCTTGCTCCACGCACCAAACCAGCGATGTCTACAAATTCAAAGGCAGCCGGCAAGACCTGCTGCGGATTGACTAGGTTGCGCAGCTTTTCCAGGCGAGCATCGGGCACTTTGACAATTCCCACATTGGGTTCGATTGTGCAAAACGGGTAGTTGGCGCTTTCTGCCTGATAAGAAGCAGTAAGAGCATTGAATAGAGTCGATTTCCCGACATTTGGTAAGCCGACGATACCTGCTTTGAGCACGAGACCCTCCAGAAAGCTTAGTTTGTTTAATTTGCTCATTATAGTGACAAGTGGTGCAAACCATTGTCTTCATTGAACTTTCTTAAGTTATTCCGCTAAATACTGCAGCGGGTTGCGGTGACTGGCTTCGATGAAAAGATCCACTCTGGGATTGATTTTATGCAGTCTTTCAAAGACTTCCTTCATTTTCGCTTCATCAAAATTGCTTTCGAAATATTGCAGCTTTTCTACTTTCTCGATGCGTTGATAAATCTGGTAGAACTGATTTGGCACCAGTTTGGTATTTTTCAGGTGCAAGGTGCGCAAAGAAATGTTCGGTGCAACTTCTAGAAGCGTTGAAAAGGGCACGTCCATGTCGATAAGGTCAACTTGACGTCGCGGTCTGGAAAAGATGAGTTTAATAAGAGCCGGACTGGCTTTCAGCCCATAGAGATGAATTTTCTCCAGTCGATTTTGCTTGTCTAGACTGGTAAGCAAATCGGTGGGGTCTTCATTCTTGGTGCTCGACAGGGTTATTTCTGAAAGGTTCTTTAGTTGCATTATCGGTGTCAGGGCTTTGAGTGGCAGACCGCAGTCGCGCAGATTTAGAGCTTTCAAGTGTTTGGCTGAGGCGATTGCCCTTATTGCCTTCTGGTCGATTTTGAAAGAGGGGATTTCATAGGCGGTCAAATTAGTAAAATATGGCAAGACAGAGGCGGTAAATTTGCTTAGATCTTTTTTGCCACCTTCATTCTCTTTGAAGATGATTTCTCTCAGATCTGAGGGTCTAAAGCCTTTCAGTAGTTCGGGATGGTCCCCGATGAAAAAAACATTTTGCTTGCTAGATTCGCCGAGCTCGCCTGATTTTGCTATTTTGGCGTCTGCTATCCCGGTGTCTGCTATAAAAGTGTAGCCGCCGACCTCGGGCAAGAGCATTTCTTTATAGACCCGACTCAAGACTTTAGGCAGACCAATTTCTAGGAGAAGGTTTGCCGTGTCTGTACCTTTGCCATTCGGTAAGTTCGGGGCAGATTCAGAGATGGAGCTTTTGGTCATCTCCACTTCTATGACGCCCAAGTCGAGACCATCGGGGATGTGGTACGAATTGTCTAGACCAGATTTGGCACCGAGCGTTGTAGGTACAGATTTCTGAAAGAACTGACCCGGATTGATCTTGAAATTGTTATTGTTATCCAGATTCAGATTCGCTGCTGACGCAATTTTTGTATTTGCATTCCCATCTGGTTTGGGGGCACCGACTATTGCCTGTAATTTGTCGGGCGGGACCAACGGCGAGATAGGTGTGTGCACTTCGTAATTGAAATTTTTTTCTTGTCCCTTGATTTGAGAAAGGGCAATGACGATAAGGATAATCAAGAGCAGGGCTAGGCTGCTTATTGTTAGAACCCCATATATGGCTTTGCTGTCTTCGGTGGTGTCACCACTAACGATACCGGTGGCTATCTTTTTTCTTTTCGTCTTCTTCTCAGCCAAGCCTTTCAGTTGAACAGTTTTTTCCACCTCACTTTCAATACCAAGCTCTTCCAAAATAGATTCTAGAATCTCTTCCACTTGGGCCATACTTTGTGGTCTGTCATGGGGAGACTTACTGAGGAGATGATCAAGAAAGTCTTCCAGTGACTTGGGGAAGTGTGCCCCGGCTTTGACTTCGCTCAGTCGAGGCGGTCGCGCTTCGATATGAGCAGTCAGGGTCTCGACTATGTTGCGTCCCTGAAATGGCGGTCTGCCGGTAAGGCATTCGAAGAGTGTGCAACCCAGGCTGTAGATATCGCTTCTTTCATCTAATTTGCCGCCCTGCGCTTGTTCCGGACTCATATAGAGCGGGCTGCCGAAGATTTCGCCTTTGCCGGTTAGGGCTTGGTCGGTATTTTCTCGTCCGATTAATTTAGCGATGCCGAAATCTACTACTTTGACTCTGGCATAGATGTTTCTTTCTTTTTCCTCGTTGGCGATAACTATGTTGCCCGGCTTAATATCGCGGTGCATGATACGTTTGCTGTGAGCGTGATTAAGGGCATCGGCAACGCTGATGAAAATTTTCAGCGTCTCCGCCAATGGTGGCAGACCTCCACTCTTGAGTCTTTCAGAGAGAGTCTCTCCATCCACTAGTTCCATAACATAATAGGGCACTTTGCTTTTGTAGAGCCCGCCATCAACAATTTTTACTATGTTGCCGTGGTCTAGACGGGCAATTACTTCTATTTCGGTAAGGAAGCGTGAAAGTATCTGAGGGTTCTGTTGCGAGCCAAGCAAGATCTTGAGAGCGTACTGTGCGGTCGCTTTATTTTTCTCTGCTTCTAGCAGTTGTACTTTGTAAACTTGCCCGGCAGCGCCTTGGCCAATAAAGCCTAGAATTTGGTATTCGGCCTCGTCGCCCAGTATCTGTCCTTTGCTTAGATACTCCGGCGCGCCTTTGTCTTGAGTCTGGCTAAATAGAGTTTCGTCGCTATTCTTCAAGATAGTCCATAGCCTCCAGGCTGCTGGAAGGTCTTGATTCTATGAGGGTGATGCTGGCGTCCTTGACCAGAATTTTCTTCAGTTCGATCTCTAGCTTTTCGCGCTCTACTCGACTCCATTTTTTGTTGTAGATGTGGACTGTCGAGATGCGTCTAAAGTTCCTGATTAGCTCGAGAGCCTGTGCCGTGGTGCAGTCAAGGTCTCCGACCCTTACACTGACCCAGTGAGAGTAAGGAGCAATACTGGCAAGCTGCTTGTAGGTGATATTGCAATCTACAAATGTAACTGCCAAAAGTGAGCGACATTCGGTTAGGCGCTTTAGATCTGCTGTTGTTAGTTTCGTTTTGCAGATAATGAGAGATCGCAGTTGATTTGACTGACTTAGTCTTTCGATCAATTCACTTGTGTTGGATTTGAGATCTGAAAGGCTTAATATACTAAGCTTCTCTAAGCGGTTTAGGTGGAGCGCACCACCAGTGGTGACATTCGAGGCGCGTAGATAAAGTTCGTGGAGATGCTTGAAGCGGTTGATCGTTTCTATGTCTTCGTCATTGGCGGCGCTTCCCTCCAGATAGAGTATATTTAGGTCTGGAAAAGTATCGGCTGCGGTCGCTAGTAATTTTGGAACATTGGTCTTTACACTATTCATCCTCAGCTCGTCGATGTCTTGAGGGCGGAAACCTTTCATGAACTCTGGATATTTCAGGGCGGCGCGCAGGGGCGTGAATGTCATGCGCGAGCCTGAAGGAACCCTGACCTTGCCTTTTACTTTGGCATCAATTTTTGTGGCTTCACCTAGACGATTCACAATCTGATCAAGATCGTCAAGATCTCTGAAGCCGCTTGACTGCATGTCTGTTCTTGAAAGAGTCTTCTTTTTCTTTTGGGGACCGCCTCCATAGGAGAACGCCACAGTGCCGCCTGATTCCTTCAAGGGAAACTGAAATTCGGACATTTGCTCCCCGTCGACATCTACCTCGCCTTTGTAGAATCCGCCGGGCTTTATTTCAGCTGGATTGAGAATGGCACTTGTGGCGCTCTGGGTGATTGTTTCTCGTTTCTTCTGTGCATTATCGACCATGCTGGTCACGTCCTCAGCATGCTTTATGTGCTCGGCATCATCCGGTATAGCCAGGTCTTTAGCCTTTTGGTCTGTGGTTAGGAGCGTGTATATCACAAAGCATAGACCTGTTACGAGGGTGCCCAGCACGAGCGCCATTGTCATGGTAAACACTTTCTTTACCGGGCGCGCTTCTTCTTCTGAAAGCACGGTGGAGCGCACCGGCTTGCGTGTGCGTCTGGTTTGAGTTTGTGCTGCGGCCTCTTTTGGTGTGGATGCTTCTCTGATTTCTTCAATGATTTCAACCACTTGTAGCATGGTCTGTACCCGGTCATCGGGCAATTTTTCAAGCAGTTGATCGACAAAGTCTTCCAGTTCGGGTGGAAACTTCTTGTCTGGTCTTCTTTCTGAGAGTCTTTGCGGGCGCACCTCTCGGTGCATAGTGAAGGTCTCGACTGAGTTGCGCCCCTGCAAAGGTGGCGTGCCGGTAAGCGCTTCGTAAAGGGTGCAGCCCAGTGAATAGATATCGGAGCGGGCATCAACTCTACCGCCTACACACTGTTCCGGGCTCATATAGAGAGGACTGCCGAAGATTTCGCCCTTGCCGGTGAGCGACTGGCCATGGTCGCGTCCTGCTAGTTTGGCTATGCCGAAGTCGACGACTTTGACGCGATCACCGAGGAAGCCCGGAGAGTTGGATAGCACAATGTTGCCTGGTTTTATATCGCGGTGAATGATATTGATTTTGTGAGCGGCATGCAGGGCGTGGGCTACCGCTGCAAACATATCCAGCGCTTCCAGCAGCGGCAGACCTTGCCTTGAGCCTTTTTTGATTATGTCTGCTAGTGTCTGCCCGTCAACATAGTCCATGACGTAATAGGGCATGGCGCCAAGATTGGTGGGATGCACTCCGCTGTCGTGCACTTGCACTACGTTTTGATGCGAGAGTCTCGAAATGACAAGAACCTCGGTGCGAAAGCGCTCGATAGCCATTTCGCTTACATCTTGCCCCATCATAATTTTGAGGGCATAATCCGCTTCGTCGTCGCCGCTTGTCTTTCTGACTTTATAGACCTGCCCGGCGGCACCGGCACCGAGAAAGGAGAGTATTTCATAATTGCCGACAATCGTAGCGGCGCTAAGGTAGCCGCTTGCAGTGTTGGAACCGCCTTTGGCGCGATTGGAGGCTGTTCTGTCTTGGCTAAGAATAGTCCGGTCTTGGCTGGGAACTGTTCTGTCTTGGCTAAGAACAGTCCGGTCTTGACTGGGAACTGTTCTGTCTTGGCTGGGAACAGTTTTGTCTTGGCTGGGAACAGTTTTGTCTTGGCTGGGAACCGTAAAGTCTTGACTGTCCCTATCTTGTTCTCCGTCAGAGTTTAGAGCATTAGCCTGGTGTGGCAATTGGCGCCTAGAGGGGTCCCGCCCATCGCTCGAATCAAAATTGTGCTGCGCCTTGCCACTCATTTCTTGCCCTCTGAATCTAAGGTGGAGGGGGCTTGAGTGGGAAAACTACGGCAAGCTTGCAACAAAGTTGAAACGATTGCCAAATAAGTTGGGCGCATGAATTCCTTTGCTTTTGGAGTGCCCATGAACGATTCTTTCTCAGGTGATGTACGACCCTCTTTCCAAGAGGTGGCTAGGGAAGGAAACACCTTTTCCTCTAGTTTTTCTATTCTAGATGTACCCACTACAGCTTTTGAGTCTTCAACTTTTCAACTGGCAACCACCACTCCCTTGGACAAGGGGGTCTTAGATTTTACTCCGGTACCCGGCTATGACCCAAAGCCAATTGAGAGCCAGTATCTCAAGGCCGACAGCAAGGTCAGTTATCTTGCCGATTCGACACTGAAATCAAGCGCCGGTCGAGAACTGACTGAAGGGCAGTCTTCTGCAATCAAGGTGACGAAGATGCCTGAAGGGCTGAGTGCCGAAGATCAGGCTAAGGCTTGTCGTCAGGCTGACATAGTAATTGGCAAAGATGGAAAAGTGAGAGTCGGTGCTGATTTTAGCGACAAACCTTTGAATTCCTACAATGTACTGGTCGAGAATGGCGCCGATAGCGCCGTCACCGAGAAGGTAATCGATGACCTGGGGAACCTTGTCAAAGGCGCCAGTGGCAAAGGTTTAGCCCGCTTAGATGTTAATCCAGCCCATCGCGATCTGGTTTCATCAGATTTTGCCGAGCGTTTTGATGCTAAGTTCAGAAATACTGTTGATGAACCGTTAGACCAAGGTGGTTCGGACCTTGGTGATGGCGGCGGCTGCGACCGCGGCGGCGGTGGTGGCGGCGGCTGCGACGGCGGAGGCGGCGGTGGTGGCGGTGGCTGCGACAATGGTGGCGGCGGTGGCGGTAGCGATCTGCCCGAAACTGACCTGAACCAAGATCAGAAACCGGACTCCAAACTAGATCAGGTCAGTCCCAATCCTGTCGGTACTGAATCATCTGCTTTCAGAGCCCTGAACGAACTATCCGGTCGTGTCAGCGATATGAATCCGGTGCATTATTCGAGCTTCCTCACCAATATCTTGCCCGATAACTTTATGGAAGAACTAGGTCCGCCTCCGTGGGATCCTAAGAAACTGGCTTCTTATCTCTCTAAGCATTCAAAGGAAATCAAAGAGAAACTAGGCAAGAAAAGCCAGGGTCTAGAGAAGAACGGTGACAAAGAAGGTGCGCAGGCTCTCAACAGCTTTAGTGAAGGTTTAGACAAGGCCCTTGCCGATCCGGCAAAATTGAATAGCTTTGCTCAGTCTATGTCCGATTTTGTCGAGCGCTCCTCTGCTGGTAAGGCTAATATGACCGACGTGCATGCCATGTTCAATAACGATAGCAAGCTGGAAGCAGCCATTAGAAATAGCGCCGTGCTGGATGTTGCCACCAAATATGATAGCAGTCTGCCCGGTGGTGGCGCTGATTTGACTCGCCTAAATAGCGATAATGCCGCTCGTATAGTAGCTGATTTGCAGGGAGGAATCTTCCCTTCTAGGGATGGTCGATAGTCATGTCGCTTGAAAGTGAACGCAATTTAGCCAGGGAGAAACTAGATAATCGTTTTGCCGCTATTGAAGCGCGTAACGAGTTGCGAGAGTCTGCCTTGAAGCCGGATGCAAATTCTGAATCAAGATCTGACACAAAGCCGGACCTATTTGGGACTTTGCAAGCAAGCGAGAGAAAACTCGACCCGGTTGATATAAGAAAAGGCGATGGCTCTCTTGTCACCTTAAGAGAAGGCTTCGTTTCGAAGGTTGTGAGAGGTGGGAACAGTCTCGAAATAGAATATGAACGAGAAGGCGGCGTTATCAAACGTTCCGCCGATGGTCAGCCTATCGTGAGTAGAATTCGCACTGCAATCAATGGAGTAGAAAACGAGCTTGATCTGACTGCCAGCCAAAGGCAGGTAAGGGTTGGCCAGAAGGAAGCGGCACTGGGCAATGTAGCCATCATGAACGGTGAGCGGACCGTTGTCTTGACCACAGAATTTAATAAAGTCGAGAAGCATGGCGACCGCATTGTCGCCATCGAGCGACCTTCCGGAGCCGTGCAGCAATATTTCTATGATCAAGCAAACAAACTGAACAAGGTTATAGAAACTTATCGCACTTCATCGGGTCAACTGGTCACCCAGATGAGCGAAAGAGTAGGCGATAGTGAAAAGTTTGTTGTGCGCTCAGATAATGGTGCCATGCCTGCATGGCGCAGCGCCATGCGTGTGCGTGATGACGGTGAACTAGCCTTCAAAGAATTGAACGAGCGTTTCTTTACCCGACCGAAACTGCGAGATCAAAGTGAGTCGAACTTTGGCGATATCTTTGCTTTTCAGTCTACCCGCGAAGACTTTATCAAGAATGCTGCCCGCTTTGGGGTCTTTAACGGCAGTGAGAATGAGACTCTCTCTTGGATGAATCGTTTTGAATCACGGGCGCTCTCTTATGGCAGGCGAGGCTGGATGGGAGCTAGTCAGTCTGATGTGGCAGCTACGTATGATAATTTATCAAAGATTTTGACCGCGGCGCCTGTGGGACGAGCCAGGGTGGTTGGTACTCAGGAGCGCCGCCTTTTGGTGGAGTCGGCATTGAAGGAATTGGCCGATCCGGCTCGCTTTATCAATCAAGGCTCGATTGGCACATGTTCACTCAACGCTGTCGAAAGTAATTTGGCTAGACGCAAGCCGCAAGAACTGACGCGCTGGCTGAAAGAAGCCTCTACACAAGGCTATGTTACTTCAGCTGGTACTAACCGTGCCGGTGAGAAGGTGAAGGTTCCCCTCACCGAAGCGCAACTCAATTATGAGCCCAGTTGGAATCGGTCCTATTCCAATCAAATATTCCAGTTTGCCGCCATTGCCGCTCTAGGCTATAGGTCGCGCGGCTATGACTATCGAGGCACCACCAATCAGCAGCTCAATTATGTCTCAAGATTGGCTTGCGGAACCAATATGGGCATTCTAGATAACTGGATGGGATACGGTGCCCGCAAGGCTGATATCATCGGCGCCCTAAAAACGCGCGGCAGTGTGGCTTATATCGTGCCAGGTCATTGTATGGCTATCGATGATTATGACCCGGTCAAGGACCGCTTTTATGTCAATAATTGGTGGGGAGGTTCTCGCGACGGCTGGTATTCGCCGCGCAATCTCGGCTTGCGCTGATGTTTAACAAGCGCCTAGTCTGGGAAAGTTCGAGGTAAGAAGACACTTGTGACTGATAATTCGCATGGAATTTGCCTTACCCCCTCAAGATTATCTGATAGCAGCAGGCTGCATAGGTCTGTTTCTGCTTATCTTTGGCGGTCGTATCAAGAATATG
The DNA here is from genome assembly GCA_019745415.1 of Candidatus Obscuribacterales bacterium. Lineage (GTDB taxonomy): Bacteria > Cyanobacteriota > Vampirovibrionia > Obscuribacterales > Obscuribacteraceae > Obscuribacter. Next base: position 28,279 of record JAIETF010000081.1, read on the forward strand.
ATGGAAATGACCGTACTGAAGGAACTGACCGGCATGGTTGGCGATCCAACTAATGTGCATCCAAATCAGGTCTTTTCTAAACAGAATTATCACGAGGCGGCTAAGTCGGTGCAAAGAGCCCTGGCTCATAACTATAAAGCCACCAACTGGAGTATCAAAGTCGTCACCATAGAAGACCCGATTGAGCGTTCAATCAGGGTAACTGGAAATTCTTGGTTGGCCCCTGCCACTAATACTACACCCAATACGCTGCAGGCGCAGGAGCGTCAGCAGGCGGCGATTACCAATATGCCTATCGTCGTTCAGGTCGATGTCTTTGACTATCAAGGCGGCAGTCGCATCATTTGGAAGTATAGTCCTTCTAATCCATCTGAATTTCAAAGACGCGTTCAGTTAGGCGACCGCAACGTTTCGCTTTTGCTTGGTCGTACTAATTATTCTCTTATCAAAGAGTTACATGCTAGGCGCTCGCCGCCTTAGATAGACAATTAGGGCAGAAGCAAGACTGGCGATGGCAAGAGTTGCTAAGGCTGTTTCCAAGCCGTTTTCTTTCGATGCTTCCTTGATAAAGCCTATAAGAAACGGACCGGCAAAACCGCCTAGATTTCCTACAGAATTGATAAGTGCAATACCGGTTGCCTGCAGTTGCCTAGGTAAGCTCTCACGGCACAGCGCCCAGAAGGGACCGACTGCGCCCCAGATGCCGAAGGCCGCCAGTGAGAGCGCACCAAATTTGATACCGTTGTCGGGGTAAAGTGCCGCTAATAGTCCAATTGCTGTAAGGGCATTGGCAAGCACCAAGTGAAAACAGCGTTCTCTTCTTTTGTCTGAGCTTGCTGCAATAATCAGCATGCCTAAGCCTTGAAAGATGGCGGGTACGGCTGTCAGTCTGGATGTGATTGCATCTGATTGTCCTGCCGCCGAAAATGCTTTGATCACCTGCGGCAGCCAAAACTGGAAACCATACATACTTACTGTTAGCGTAAAGTAGATAAGAGCATAGGTCCAAACCACCTTGCTTTTTAAGGCAGAGCTTGTTTGTGGCGTATTATGAGCCTTCTCTTTCGTCCTATCTAGGCTTTTGTCTTCTTCGCGGCAATCTTGCGAGAGAGCTTCTTGAGACAGTGCTTCTTGAGACAGCGCTTCTTGCAGTGCCGCCTTTTCTTGCGGGCTGAGAAACCTGGCTTGTTCAGGTCGATCTGGTATTAAGAATGGTACTACGGCTCCAAGCACTACTGCCGGTGCGCCAGTGATGAGAAAGAGCCATTTCCAGCCAGCAAGTCCATGAAGTCCTTCCATGCCAAGGGCTTTTTCTGCCACCAGGCTGCCCAGTAAACCCGCCGCTGGAATAGCCGTCATGAACCGAGCAACCGCAGTACCGTATTCTCGCTTGGGGAACCAATAAGTGAGATATAAAAGCATGCCGGGAAAGAAGCCCGCTTCAGCTGCGCCCAAGATAAATCGCACAAGAGCAAAAGTAAATGGATCTTTGACTAGGCAGAGGGCAACGGTGATAAAACCCCATAGCACCATGATTAGTGCTATCCATCGTCTTGGTCCGAATTTCTCTATAATGTGGTTGCTTGGTATGCCGAAGAGGCAATAGCCAAGAAAGAAAATACCGGCGCCAAAGCCGTATTCGCTGTCGCTGAATCCAAGATCGGCATTCATTTTGAGGGCGGCAAAGGACAGATTTATGCGATCTAAATATGAGACTATATACAAAAGAAAGAGAAAAGGCAGCAGTCGGAGCGAGACTTTTCGCAGTGTCTGAGTAAGTAATTTAGATGTCGCCGGGGCGATTTCGACCCTTTCAATTTCAGGCATTTTAGATGTTCTTTCTCGGTGTCGATCTTTTGTTTACCATCAGAGTCAGTTCGGCTTCGTTGCGGTCGGCCTGTGCCGGCGGTCCGAAGATAGTGTAGTAGATATATTCTGCGCCGTCATTCACAATTGCTGTGGTCCCTGCCCAGAAGAGCTTGTTGGCGTCTGCCCTATTTTCTTGACCAGTATTATTGGCATGAATCTTGTTTTCTTTGTTTGTCTTCGTCTCTTTGTCTTGTCTTAGTGCGGCAATCAGATTGTTTTCTTCAGCTGAGAAGCTATAGCGAATCACCAGGCTGGCATTCATGTGTGCCGGTTCTTCCAAGGCAAGAACCTTGAGATTCTCATAGTTGCCGCTTGCTGCTGCCTGGGCAAGCAATTGCTTTGCTGCCGCCAGAGCTCGTGCTCTTTCGTCTCTGCTTTCTCTGGCGTCAACGCCGTTTGTCTTTTTGCTTCTGCCGGTGATGAGTATGTAATTGCCGTGCCTGTCTCTGCGGCGATAGATCTGGTCATCGAGTGCTCTCCAATCTAAGACGCCCTGAATAAACTTAGGATGTTCGCTTATGCTACTGCTGATGATGCCGGCTGCAAGCAATACATAGAGAGAAGTTTCGAGCACTTTGGTTGTCTTTTGTCTGGTTCTATCTTGACTTGCTGAATCATTCTCAGTTTGATTCTCTTTTATAGAAGTGATCTCAGTCTGGCTTGTTTCTACCTGATAAATTAACCTTTGCAAGGCTAGAGCCATGCTGACTATAAGCAAGAAGGCATACTGATAGACATAGTCTGCAGCGCGCAAGAAAGCGCTATTGACTTCAAAGTTGATAGTGCCGGCAATCAGTATCGCAAATGATACCAGTCCAAGAATATATTTCGGCTTGGCTTCGACTTTGAACAAAGATACGAAGATGGCGGGTAGCCAGGCTAGAGCAAAGGTATTCAGCAGGTTTATATTGAAGCTTGAGTACACTGCCGTGGGTGCAAAAAGCAATCGGCAATCAATAGGTAAGGGCAGGTCGACCATGCTATGCGAGAAGGCGGCGATGCCTCCTGCCAAAGACATAAGTGCAAAGGCGGTGTATGACTCACTTTTGTTTCTTTTGTTGATTAGTTTCTTGAGAGCAAGAAGTAGAGTCAGGTAAAGCACCATTTTTAATACCAGAGCCGGTAGGCTCAATGGGCAGTAGATTGATGGTGTGCCGTAGTTGCTGAAACGGTAGACCTGGTTCTCTAGAAATGTTGTGAAAGCCTGTTTGTACTCGAAACAGAAAGACAGTTTGTCAAATAGATTACTTAAGCCTGATAAGAGCCCTCCCAAGGCGAAGAACTTGAATAGGGAGCTAGGTTTAATGGGTAAAGTCGTCAGTCTCTTATTGGCTAAGAGATAGAGATAATAGGGTGGGCCGACTTCGAGCACGCCCTTGAACATAGCCAAGAAGATTTCGTTATTTATGCGAAAGTCGAGAGAGGCGAGGCGGGCATGCATTTCGAGGACGCAGAGACCGACTATTGCCGCATAGATTAGAATGCGACCGCGTTCCGGCCAGAGTTTTGAGCTTTGTCTGCTCATATTCCAGCCCACTGTATGCATAAGCCAGATTAACCAGACAGCAAAGAAGAGGCTCAAGACGAGAGAATGTTTGGCTGTTCTAGCAAATGAGTGGAATTGAAACAAATACTCGCAAATCAAAAAATAAGCCAGGGCAGTTAGATAGAACAATCTGTTGATAAGCTCAGTGCTCAAGCATCTAGCCAGCGCGAAGCATAGAACCAAGTAGAGGTCGAACATTAGTACATAGCTGAACCAGTTTGTGCTGATTCTCGTTTGTGTATCGTTAAACAGCAAGGGACTAAGGACTTTATAGAAAGCAAAAGACTGAGCGCATAAGAAGGTGGTTGCAGCATTGACCGGCAAATTGGCAATAAAAAGGGCAATAGTATCGGCAGTGGTGCAGATAAGAGCTAGGGGGAGGAGTGTCAGAAGCAGTGGTGAGAGATATCTTGGCGAGACTATATCGGGCAAGGAGCGTGCTATAACCTTGCTAGAGCCTATGAGTTTGTGCATGATGCCAATGCCGATAAAGTACCAGACCGGCCAAAGATAAGCATTCGATAGATTCAGAGATGAGAGATCTAATCCGGCTGTCACACCTGCGTTTGAGCGAAGCAGATTGACCAATAGAAACAAGAGTATGAGAGAGGCGCTTAAGCGGTAGGTTCTAAGCGTAGCCTTGTCGAGTTCCGGGGAAGCATGGTCTTGATTAAGTTGATTGCAAGCAATTGGGTCTCTGTCTTCTCGCTCTGGAGCTTGAGATGCAAGACCTAGACTATTGCCCGGTATATCTGGACCTTTGGCTTCTATATCGAGAGCTTTGCCTTTCAAGTCTAGATAGTCGGCGTTGTTGTTGTTGTTGTTTTGAGAGCTTTTTAGAGTGCGGTTAACCAGTAGCAATAAAAGAAGACCGAAGATCGCACCACATATGACACCGCTTGGTATGCCGAAGTAGGAATTTTGTAATTTCAAGCTTTCGCATATAAATGGTTTTAACGGTGTCATCACCATTATCTGTACGCCTGCTGCCACTGAGACTAGTAATAGATTGATGCGGCTAGCCAATCTAGAGAGGCTGGATTTGCGTGCTAGGATGCTTTCGCTCAGGTGTAGGCAAATTAGTACAGCTGCACCCAATAGAGCGTTACAGAAATCTCTCGGGATGGTTATGCTTGTCGTGGCAAGAAAGTAAAGCGAAGCTAGGGCGCCGGCCAAGAAGCCGAGGCGATTAGAGAGTGCCAGTCCTGTGAGAAGAGCAGACCAGGAAAGGGCGAAGAGTGGTTGCCAGAGATAGATACTCCAAACCGGCGCGGTACTCTTGAAGGACGCGAAGGTTTCTAGTGCGACTCTCTGAAATGGAAAGTTCTCACCGGTGAAAGGAATGAGTAGGACGCTCAGTATGGCAAGTTGAAGAAGTGGTCTGACAATCTTGAATGCTTGCGGCGCGAAATCTTCACTGGCTGGATGGCTCAGCCTATCATCGCTATAAGGGCGCCAGTAGAATCTTTGGCAGATGGCTAAGAGCGCTGCTATTTCTTTCTTTTCTTGCAGGTCTTTGACGCGTTCATAGCCTGGTGTCTTTTTCAGCAAAGCAATAAGCTTGCCGAATATTAGATCGGCAAGCTTTGCTAGAGATGGAAACAAACCGGCTAGATAATTGCCTAGCTTTCTGAGCGTGGCAATTAGTTGAACTGGATTCAAGGGCTAGCTTGTTCCTGTAGCTGATTGCAGTTTGTCTTCTGAGTTCGGTACTAGATTTTGGACACTACCGCCGCTTTTACCAAATCTAGTTAAGTCTAGTCTTGAGTTTGTTTGTTATCCCAAGATTTGGCTTCGGTCTCATCAGCTTTTACAGCCGGTTTTTCAGCAAGCTGTTGGCTGTCGGTTTGATTAGATGTAGCAGTCTGTCCTTCTTTTGTCGATTCAAGAGTGAGACTTTCAGCTTTGACATTCTCAGCCTTGGTTTCGCCAGCCTTGGCAGCTTCAGCCTTGGTCTCGACCTTGCTAGCTTCCGGTTTTGTCTCTTCGGCCTTGGCGGCATCTTTGGCTGCATTTTTGGCTTCGATCATTGCTGCTTTGGCTTCGAGCGAGGCAGTAGCAGGATTGACCGGGGCGACCAGGCGAGTATCAAGATTGCCTGAGACGATTTTGCTTACAGTGTCGGCGTCTGTCATCTTGCTCATCAAAGACTGGGCATAGGCAGCTAAAAGCGGACGCTTGGTCATGCAAGCCATATGATATGAGCGCACGGCCGTGGAAGAAAGTTGGCTTATGGTGCGGGCTCTAACTTCTATACGTTTGAAGAGGAAGACTTCTTTGTAGAGTTTGTTTTCTTCCGAACCGCCTGTCGAGAGAATGAAGGCAGTCTTGACGAGCTGGGCGCAAGGACCGATGAGTGAGGGCGCCAGACCGGCAACGCCGAGAGCTGTCTGGACTGCACCGGTGACCACTTCGGTCTTGGTGGTGACTGTATATTTTGCCAATTTCTGAGAAGTGGCTGAGAGAATGGGATCTTGCTTGATTACAGCTTCTTCGAGAGTTCTGATTCTGGCTCTCTCGGCCGCTACGCCCAAACTGCCTGGATTGGGCAAGGTGGCGGGCAAAGTGGCTTTCAGGTTCTGAAACTTGTCTACCAATTTATTGGTTTCTTCTTCGCCAACCAAGAGGTTGAGATTGGCTTTGGCGTCGCTCAAGGCTTGGGCTCTTTCGGCTGCATCTTCTCTGTCGAGGGCATCAGCCAGTTCAGCGCAGGCATTGACTGTGCTGACATATTTCTCGTCTACAGCTTTCTCCCATTTGAGTTCGGCCGAGAGTGTGGAGCTGGCTTTGATTTTGCGCTCCATGAGGGCGTTGGCGCCGGCGCTTGAAGGTCCGACACCTCGGTAGTTCAAGAGATAGTGCAAGAAATTCTTGGACATTTCTTTGGCTGATTGACCAGAGCCTTGCATTTTGAAGAGATTCTGGTCAGCCGAAACTACTTCGGGATCTCTTTCCATGGCAGTGATGGCTGCTGTGTTGATTGCTTCTTCGAAGGGGTCTTTGCTGGGAGCGAATTCCACACATTTGAGTTTGCTTGAAGCATTGCCAGCTTTGCCGTCTGTTTTGAGAGGCATATGTGTAGAGACGCTTATGCCGGTTTCAAGTTTTTTGTCTTTATCATCAACCTTAACGGTTTTTGCTGCGGTTGAACTTGCTTCTGTAGTTTGGCTTGTTTTTTCTTCAGTCTTAGTCGCGCCGCTCGTGATCTCTGTTGAATTTGCTTCAGGTGTGCTTGCGGCGGTGCTGGCGTCAGTGTTGGAGCCGGTGTTAGCAGCCGAGCTAGAAGCCGAATTAGATTCTGGCGCAGTAGTAGTTGAAGTTGCGGCGGACTGCTCGCCTTCGTTATAGGCACCCTTGAGAACCATTGCCGGTTCAGCTGCTGAAGCCGCCGGAATAGAAAGAATTCCGGAACAGAGCGGAGCCTGCAGAATTTGTGTCTGCAATAGCTGTACAAGAAGTATTGTGCTGGCTACTTGTACTGCTCTATTTTTTTTAGCGCTTATCACCTGAAAAATCCCCGCTTGGCCTGACGAAGTTGTATTAATTGACACCGTTCTTGGAAATGTCTAATTGTAGTAGTCGGGAGGTGTCTTGTATATCTTTTGACAACCCGAGTCCTTCAAAGACAGAAATGCCAGAGGCGCGATCATACCACTTTATTTCTAGCCGTCCTTTGTGCCTGTCTCACAATCGGACGCCATTTCCAACCCCTTAAAGGCTGAAAAGAAGTCATTAAGCCCAGCTAGGGCTATCCTGACTTCTTTACAGAATTTTAGAATGTCCGACTTTATCGTCTATTAGTAGACTCTTGCCGGTTTACCGGTCACCTTGGTGAGGGTGAACTCGGCTTTGCCTGGCTCTCTGCCGAAGCTCATGCCAAGTGATTCATAAAGAGCTACATCATTGAGGTCGACATGTCTTTGCACGATAGCGTCTTTGACATCCATGTATTGAATCTCACCGGCTTGCAGGCTGACAACGGTAACGCCGAAGGTGTTGCGGCTCACCAGTTCTACAGCTGCTGCACCAGCTTCCATCCCGAAATTGGCATCGAGGGCGGAGGCGAAGCCGCAGCGCACCAAGTGGCTCGGTCTTATTTCGCGTACTTCAGGAATTTCGTAAACGCCTTCAACGAACTGCCCGGTGCGCTTCATGAACTCTTTAATCTCGGGGTCGGCTTTGATGCGGTCTTCTATTTGCTTGACTACATAGCGTCCAGCGCCCATCAGCTTTCTGTGACCGAAGGAGTCGGGTGTTGAACTCATATCAACTAATTCGTTGCCGGAGGCATCTTTCAGCCCCTCAGCCACGACTACCATGGCTGTGCCGGCGTGAACGTCACTTTCTTCGATTCTTTTGACAAAGGCGCTCTTGACATGCCTGTATAGTACGTCGAAGTCCACCGGCACTTCCGGTATCAGAACGGCATCAGCATCAGAGGCGACTCCGCCGCGGAAGGCGGTGTGACCAGCGTAACGACCGAAGACTTCCATAACTATGATGCGGTTGTGGGTGCGACCGGTGGTGCGCAAATCGCGTACGGCTTCAGCAATACGGTTGATTGTGGAATCTCCGCCGACGCTGTAGGGCATCAGGTCGAGGTCCATTGTCTTGGGCGCGTGCACGCAGGGGATTCCCTGCGAAGCAAGGTCGGCCACTACAGAGCCAGTGTCATCTCCGCCGGCGATGACCAGTGCATCAAGAGAGAATTTCTTTAGGCCATCTCTAATGCGGTCATATTTCTTGTCATCTTTGATTTTGGAAACCTTTACTCTGGAATTTCCAGCTTCCGAACCGGCCATATAAACTTCTATTTCTTCCAGGCGCTCTTTGGTAAGTTTGGTCAGAGCTTTCAGGTCGACCAAATTATAGAGACCGGCATAGCCGTTCGGAATGATATGGGCTTGCATACCCTTACTAAGTGCTCTCAGGGCTGCACCTTTGATGACGCCGTTCAAACCGCCGCAGTCTCCGCCCGACGTAATAATGCCGATATTCTTCACTTGGTCCTCCAGTCGCCTTGATTTTTATATTTGGATGTAGACGAATGCGCATCTTCACATCTTCACCTATAGATATTTAGCACGTCGCAGCGCATAGAACCGCTTGACTATTGTATTTTGCATAGCAACTAAATCTTTCGTTGTCGTTCTCTCTTAAGACGCTCCATTAGTCGTTGTAGTTGCTGGCGAAGGTTGGTTAAACTTGCAAATACAGCGAGCAAATACAGCGAGCCTGCGCGGCAAGCAAGTGCGCTCGGATAAATAGGCTGTTGATTGAAGAGTAGCTACTACTTCTATAAGGAAAAGGGCGCGTGCAGGAAATCGAAACAATCGAAGAACTTTATCAGGTGCTGGCTCAGGGGCGTGGTTTGACCGGTTATGCAGTGCAGGGGATCGACCTTAGTCCAGCCGAGCGCATTTTGATGGAATCTGAAGTGAAAGGATCTTACTTTCTGGGGTGCCGTATATCTGCTCGTCTAGAACAAAGTCTTGAAGCCCGCGGAGCCTCGGTCTTTCCTTTCATCGAAGGGCTTCTCTTCAATCCCTTTCGCCCATTTTTATATAGTGCAGCCGAGTTGTATGACAAATTCAACCTGGAAGACCCTCAGACTTATGATGAGTGTTTAGATGCGAAAATTTTGGCGCACTTTAGAGAAGTCGGCGGTTCTAGCCCCAAGGGCTTAATCAATTCGCTCGCGCAGCGTCTTCACGATCATTCAATAGGCAATGCGATGGACGAGTTTCTTGAAAATACTGTCGGACCCGGCAAGCCCAGGCGGGGAATTGTCGCTATTATGGGCGGTCATGAGATGCGCCGCGGTGCCTCAGACTATTTGAGCGTAGCCATAATTTCTTGGCGCCTCACTCAACTGGGATATCTCATGGTCTCAGGTGGAGGCCCTGGCGCCATGGAAGCCACTCATGTCGGCGCCTGGTTTGCCGATCGCAGTCTTGACGAACTGGAGTCTGCCGTCTCCTATCTTTCCCAGGCTCCTGACTATAAACATGAACTATGGCTCAGTTTGGCATTTAAGGTAATGCAAGACTATCCGGCTCCTGAGTCCAATCTCTATTACAGTTTGGGGGTGCCGACTTGGCTCTATGGACATGAGCCGCCTACTCCCTTTGCTTCGCATATCGCAAAATATTTTGCCAATAGTTTGCGCGAAGATGGACTGGTCACGATAGCAACCAGTGGAATAATTTATGCGCCTGGCAGTGCCGGCACCATTCAGGAAATTTTTCAAGACTTGACGCAGAATCACTATTTGACCACAGGGATGGCATCACCGATGGTTTTCTTCGGTCGCGATTACTGGACCAAAACAAAGCCAGTCTATCCCTTTGTCAAACAGTTATCGGCAAATAAGCTCTATGATAAAGTCCTTACAATATTGGACGATGTTGACGAGATAATTCAATATATTCAAGATCACCCGCCAATAGTGGCACCTGTAGCACAGTAATAACGGAATCAACGATGAAATTTGCAATCTTTGGAACTGGTGGCGTTGGTGCCGTATTTGGTGCTCGCCTTGCCGCCAGTGGTGAGGACGTAACCTTTGTTGCACGCGGCTCTCATCTCGAGACTATTCAGAAAAACGGATTACTTGTGAAGAGCGCGGAACTCGGCGATACCAGGATTTATCCGGCCAGAGCTTTGTCAAGGCTCGAAGATTCGGATTACGACTTCATTTTTCTGACAGTCAAGTTGTGGGACACTGCTCAGGCAATCGAAGCAATTCGTCCTGTTGTCTCAAACAAGACTGCAATCATTTCGTTTCAGAACGGAGTCACAAAGGACGAACTACTAGCAGACGCTTATGGTGCGGACAGAATTCTAGGCGGAATCAGTTATGTTGGCGCGACCATTCTGGAACCAGGAGTTATACAGCAGAATGGAGTTGTCCAAAAACTTGTCTTTGGTGAGTTGAACCGCATTGATTCGATGGCATCAGAGCGTTGCCAAAAATTGAAGCAGTCTCTAGAGAAGGCTGGCGTAGAAGCACGAATCTCTAAAGATATAACGTCCGATATCTGGCAGAAGTTCATTGTTTTGGTCGCGATGAGTTCTGTCACCGCAGCTACTCGTCAGTCCATAGGTGTGGTCCGCAGCAATGTGCAAACAAGAGCTCTCTTGCTTTCAGTTATGTCGGAGGTAAGAGCATTGGCGATTTCTAGGGGAATCGTCCTTCCAGACAATATTATTGAAGATCGAATGCAATATCTAGACAGTCTTTCACCAGACGTTACTGCTTCTATGGAGTATGACCTAAGGATGGGCAATCGCCTGGAACTGCCTTGGCTGGCGGGCGCTGTCGTTGATATGGCGGCGGCTGCCCAACCGCCGCTAGAAGTGCCAACTTGCAAGATTCTTTCAGCTGTGCTGTCGCCTTTTGTTCGAGGTAAGTCAAATCAGTAGATTCTCCTTCGCCCGGGTTTTCTATAGTTTTTGAGTTCGTTTCGTTTCTTTAGTTTTGGGATCTCTAGAATAGTCATGAGTGCCTCCGGTGGAAGGTCAGGCAGCTTGTCGCTTATCCATTGTGGCAGAAACCTCTTTAGATTGGGGAGAAACAAACGTTGTTCTCTAGAGAGCTTTTGGTAGATCCCTTCAATAACTTTCTCTGTTGCGTAAGCCTCTCCTAGAACCCAGAGTTCCCTGAAAGCCCTACCGACCTCTGTTTCTCCTAAAGCTATTTTTCGATTTCCAACTGCTTTGAATTCGACCCTAGCTTCTCTCAAATAGCCGACTGCTTGCTTTGCATCGAAGATTATCTGCTCGGCTTTGAAGCCGCACTTTACTCCTCGGCAGAGAAAGCGAGTATTTCTCTCCGAAAGGACTCCTGTTTTTCTTTTAAATAGATACTTTTCTTGTACTTGTTCAATTCTTGTTTGATTTGTCGTTGCCATATCACCTGCAAAAGCCTTGCGCTTGATTGCAGCTAGGCGTTCTTCTGGGACTGGCTTGTTTCTAGGATCATATCTTCTGTAGACGCCCCAGGTCAGTCGCTCTAGGTATCCGGCTTTGGCTTGTCTGCTTAGAAAAGAATCTAGGGTTGCTCGAAGTTTGATGAGCTGTAGCAGTTCTCTTGTAGTGAAAATATAATTGAAAGGCGCACTTGCGATGTAGCGCTTGACGTAAATCAAGGCGAGTGCATCATTCTTGCTTTCCTTTATTGGTCTTCTCTTCCTGCGCATTTGCATCTCTCCGTTGAGTTTGGATTTGACAGAGGCTCATACTATGTAAGACGTAATCAGCAAGGAAAAAGTTCAATTTGGCTTACCAAAATTCAGATTAAACGTTATCTCGATCTGGTATCGGAAAATCGCAAGAATTTCCCGGGAAATTCTTGCGATTTTCATTCATCAACCTTTAGATAAAAGATTCTTTTCGAATAATCTCTTTCCGTCTCGTTGTCAAGCGGCTTCTCGCGTACAATAATCTCCACAACCGCTTTCGCCAACTAAAAAACAATGTAAAAAGGTAAACAACCATGGCAAGAACATATTCCACTATGACAATGGCTATTGGTTCCACAGCTCCAGAGTTCGCCCTTCATGACGTAGTTACTGGCGTTGAAGTGACAATGCGGGGATTAGTTGGTCGGAAAGCCGTTTTAATAGTATTTCTTTGTAGGCATTGTCCTTTTGTCAAGCACATTCAGCATGAACTTGGACAGCTTGTGAAAGAATACATTCCGCGTGGGCTTGCCGTAGTTGGTATTTCGAGCAACGATGCGATCGCTTATCCGATGGATTCTCCTGAATCTTTGAAGGAGTTTGCTCATGAGCAGGGCTACGAGTTTCCGATTTGCTTTGATGGCGACCAGTCAGTAGCCAGGAGTTATGATGCTGCATGTACTCCGGATTTCTTTTTGTTTGATTCTGAGCACAAGTTAGCCTACAGAGGGCAGTTTGATGATAGTAGACCCTCCCTAGATATACCGGTAACTGGCAAGGATTTGCGAGAAGCAATTGAAGCAACAATTTGCGGTCGCCCTTGTGTTGATGACCAGAAACCAAGTCTTGGTTGCAACATTAAGTGGAAATCTTAGGATTGATAATTTTCGAATGCGGCGCAGTCTTTCCGATAGCAACTCTCATCTATCAGCGTTGTTCGATTTAGTCATTTAGCCAATTACTTAATTGGCAGAGCGATTGTGCCAATCGCCTTTTGGTCAGGATAGCTTTTGATTTGAAAGATGATACTAGGCTGCAATGCAGCAGCTCTATCGGTTTTACTCTTTAGGAATATTTTTCCTGCACTTTTTTCACCTGGGAAAATTATTCGGTTTCCGAAGATCAATCCGGCTAATTCTCGTCTTGCTTGGTCTTTACCGTAATAAAGATGAGCCGGTGAATTTTTCGACTTGTTTAAGTCGAACGATAAAGGTCCTGCGCCAATGCTTGCGATTGAGCCGAGCACAAAAGCGCTGTCGCCGGGAATATTGACTTTTGCTGGAGCAGAAATAATTTCGTTGATTTGCTTGGGTAGATTTTCGTCATTATGTGTAACTTTAGAGTGCTCTTTTCTATTTTGCGTTACCTTGAACTGACACATAAGACGGGCGTTGTCTCCGTCTACAAATAAAGCCCTTTCTGAGTTGCTCTGAAACGAGACAGTAATTGACTTGCCGTCATCGCTTGAGACTGCCTCTCCGATTAACTCTCCCTCTTTGAGGGGCATGTCCAGCTTATTCTTCTCTGGCGCCAGAATATTTGTAGAAAGAGGGTCTTCTCTTTCTTGCGAATAGGTCGGAAGCGCATAACTAGAAAACACAGCAATCAATAGTGCTACCGCAATCGGATTAGACTTAAAAAAGTCAGAAGTGATTTTTCTATTGGGACTACTCTTCGCTATCATTGTGTATCTTCCTGAATGAGACCGTCCTTTACTTTTATGACTCGTTTGGCATGTGATGCTGTTTCGGGATCGTGAGTTACGATGATGACAGTCATTCCTTCATCCACCAGTCTGTTGAAGAGCCCCATTATCTCGCGGGCTGTATTGCTGTCTAGGGCACCAGTTGGTTCGTCTGCCAATAAAATGCGTGGACTATTGACGATGGCTCGGGCTATGGCTACGCGCTGTTGCTGTCCGCCGGATAGCTCGTTTGGTTTGTGTTCCATGCGGCTGCTCAAGCCGAGTTCACTTAGCGCAAGTTCGGCTTTGACCTTGCGATTGACTTTTGGAACCTTTGCATATACCAGAGGCAGCATGACATTTTGCAGTGCGGTCATACTATGTAATAAATTGAATTGTTGAAAGACAAAACCGATTGTGCGATTGCGTATGGCTGCCAGTTCGTCGTCGCTTCTTGCTGTGATATCTTGACCGTCCAAAATGTAAGTGCCTGATGTTGGTTTGTCTAGACAGCCGATTATGTTCATCAGTGTCGATTTGCCTGAGCCCGATGTGCCCATGATTGCCACGTATTCGCCCTGCTTGATTTCGAGTGAGACGCCGCGCAGGGCATAAACCGGTTCGGCCGAGAGATTGTAGGTTCTGACAATCTCTCTAAGTTTGATTACGGTTTCAGGCTCTTTTGTCATTGCTCGATTTCTACTCGCTGCGTAGGGCAATGATAGGGTCGAGGCGAGCAGCTTTTCTTGCTGGGTAGATGCCGAAAAATAGACCGATAGCCAGCGAAACACAGAAAGAAAGAACAACCGAAGCTGGTGTCACATCGGTTTTCCAGTTGGCAAATTGGCTCAGGGCTGAGGCGCCTGCCACACCTAGTCCAATGCCTAGTATGCCGCCTGTCAGGGACATCAGCACCGCTTCGATGACAAATTGGGCGAGAATTTCTGAGTATTTGGCGCCAATCGCTTTGCGTATGCCTATCTCTTTGGTTCGCTCGGTGACCGAGACGAGCATGATATTCATAATGCCGATGCCTCCGACCAATAGTGAAATGCCGGCGGTGGCTCCGAGCAACAGGCTGAAGACGCCTGTTATCGACTGAGCGGTTTGCATGATGTCGGCTTGAGTGCGCAGTGTGAAATCGTCGCTGTCTGGATTTTGGATATTGTGGCGTAATCTGAGCAAGTTTGTGATCTGGAACTGCGCCTGCAGGTCTTCGTTCTCTTTGGCGCGGACCAAGATGCTCTTAACTTGTTTGCCGGTCACGGCATTGAGTCCGACTAGAGTGGCATAGCCTGTTGTCAGCGGAATGAAAATTTGGTCGTCCATGTCCATCATCTGAGTAACGCCTTTGTGCTCCATTACTCCGATTACTTCGAAAAGTTCGCCTCTGATGAGCACCTGCTTGCGCATTGGATTTTCGCCGCTGGCACCGAAGAGGTTATTGGCGACAGTCTCACCCAGCACGCAAACTCGGCTCGCTTCTTTCATATCTGTGTTGCTGAAGAAGCGTCCCTTGGCCGGGTAGAAGTTACGAATGTCGACATAAGATGGTTCTGTCGCTACTACCGATGTGCTGGTATTCTGTTCGCCGTATTGTGCTTGAAAGCCCGAATTGTACTGTGCGGCTACATCTTCTACAGCTGGACAAGTTTCTCTGATTGCCTGCGCATCGTCATAGGTAAGAGTTGCCGCCGAGCCTTGACCTTGTGAAATACTTGAGAGATTGGCTGCCCCTGGTCTGACATAAATCAGATTGACGCCAAGACTTTGTACTTGTTTTTCGGCCTCTAGCTTGGCTCCTTGACCGATGCCCAAAAGAGTGATCACCGAAGCGATACCAATAACGATACCAAGAACAGTGAGGGCACTGCGCAATCTGTTGCTGAGAATGCCTTGCCAGGCTATTGCGAGTAATTCTGATAACTCTTCCAGTGATTTCATTATCTAGAAACTTTTAGATGGAGCAGTGTCAATTGCCGAAGCCTCTGGTCATGCGTCCGGCGCCGCCCATGCGCATGGCAGAAGCCCCTGGACCGCTGCCCTGTCCGGGTTGTTGTCTGCCGCCATAGCCTTCTTTGGCCAGTTGCTCGCGACTTAGTCCCTGGAAAATTTTGTCTCCGTCTTTCAAACCGTCGGTAATCACTATATCTCTGCCGGTGGTTGGTCCAGTCTTGACCGGCTTAAATTCTGGTTCGCCTTTCGCATCAGGCATAAAGACGCCGCTTTGTCCCTTGCGGGAAATAACGCAGACTGTCGGGACAGTGATGGCGTCATCAAGTTCGCCTACGATAAATTTCGCAGAGACATTCATGCCGGCTAAAAGCTGGCTGTCTTTGTCGAGCGGCTCGGCATGCACTTCAAATGTTGTGACGTTGGATGTTACGATGGCCGCCGGAGCAATCTGTGTCACCTTGCCTCGGAATATTTTGTCTGGATAGGCTGTGGCTGTTATCTCTACGGGTTGACCAAGCTTTATTTTTGGCAAATTAGATTCAGAAACCTGTGCCACCATTTCTAGTGAGCCTGCCAGAGCCACAATTGAGCTCGAGGTGGCCGAAGTGGTGGCTGCCGAAGTTGTCGGTGTGACAATCGCTCCGGCGTCGGTGTATTTCTGTGTTATCACTCCGGCAAAGGGGGCTTTGATGCGAGTGTCGTTGATTAGGCTCTCCACGCGCATCAACTGCCCTTTGGCTTGCATGGCGCTGTGCCTTGCTGCTTCTATATCTTCTTTGCGATAGCCGGCGCGCATCAGGGCATGCTGTTCGGCGATGGCATTCATTTCGGCAAGGCTCTGTGCCAGAGCCGCTTCTGCTTGCTCTTTCTCTTGTTTGGCCGCCCTGAGCTGCGATTTGGTTACTTCCGCCTGCGTGTCGGCATCAATGCCGGCTTGGTCTGACACCGCTCCTTCCTGCGCCAAGTAGGTCTGTCTTTTGGCAAATGTTTCGTTGCGGCTGAGCTGAATTGTCAGGGCTTCCACCTGCGCTTCCAGTCTCTGTATGTTTTCCTTGGCTTGGCGGGCGGCGTTCTTGGCTTTCAATTCTTGATAGCGCGCTTGGGAGACTTCTTGTGGTCGATTACCGCTCTCAAGCTTGCTTACATTATCGAGAGCGGCGAGGTAAGCTCCTCTGGCTGCCGCTGCGTCACCCAACAAATTGCTGTCGTCCATGACTGCTATCAGCTGACCTTCTTTTACTCGGTCGCCCTGCTTAACGAGAAGGGTTTTTAACAAGCCTGTTTGTTTGGGGCTGATTTTTACTTCCTGTATGGGCTTGATCAGTCCAGTTGCCAGTACATAAATCTTGGCTCGACCGCGTTTAACAGCGATGAGGTTTTTGCTGATTTCTTCTTTCTCGTGACCAGCTTTGTTTTGCTCAAAGAAATAGTAGCCACCACCGGCGATGCTTAGCAGAAGCGCCCCGACCAAGCCTTTCTTCACCCAGTTCTTCTTGTTTCTGGGATTGCTAAGTTTGCTGGTGTCGTTTTGTGTGCTGGTCATATCAGTAAGCATATCTAATTATTTTAGGGGCAAGCAAATAAGTTTGTTTTTTTTCGATTGTTTCAAGTCTCAGTTTCTGGTGTTTCAAGTCATTGGTTTCGTTATTTCAAGTCTTAATTTCTGGTGTTTCAAGTCATTGGTTTCGTTATTTCAAGTCTCTAGTATTGTCCTCACTGTTTCATACTGATTGGCTGTTTTATCTCTTTAGTCAGGGACTCTACCGAAATTTGACCACTGTCTCTTAAGAGTTGTGCTTGGCTTATATTGTAGGCGATAACTGCCTGCACGTGATTAGTCAGGGCTGTGACATAGGCTTGTTGGGCTTGAATCAGTTCCAGGTTGATGCCTTGCCCATAGGCTACTCTAAGATTGGCCAGGCGCAGCTGTTCAGTAGCCGATACCACTGCCTCAGCCGCTACTTTTACCTGCTCTCTGGCAGTGAGCATGTTCAAATAAGATGAACGCACCTCTTGCATGACTGTCAAATACTGCTGGTTTGATTGCAAGAGCGCCTGTCTAGCCAGGGCTCTAGCCGAAAGTGTATTGAAAGTGTCGGGAACGCCCATAGAAGGAAGGCTCCAGTTCAGGTCGAAGCCGGCTGAGAAAGAGCGGCTACCGGCGCCGCTAATGCCGATACCAGCGCCTGAACTGCCGGTGGGAATGACCACGGTTGAGCCGGCGAGGCTGCCGGCGCCGCCTCTGCCGCTACTTTTGGATTCAGTAATGGAGGTGAAGAACTGAAATGACGGATAGAGCGGTGCTTGCGCCACCTGAATATTTCGATTGGCCGCCAATCTCAGGTTGTCGAATTGTTTCAGCTCAGGTCTTAACTTGAGGGTCGCGTCGACCAGTGACTCTACATTAATATCTGGGTCAATTAATTTGAGTTCTCGCACCACGGTCTCTTGCGGTATGAAGTTGATGATCATACTGGTATTGAGAACTCTAGCCAAAGCAAGCGCCGATTGTCTGAGTAGTACCTGCTGTTGTAAGAGCGCTTGCTTATCTAGGGCTAATTGGGTGCGCGACTGGTAAATGGCAAAGTTTGTGCCTACTCCGGCATTTTTCAGTTGTTCGTTGAGCTTGAGCTGGGTGCGCGACAATTCAACCGACTTGACCCTGATCTGCAAGAGGGTTTGATTGAGCAATAGATTGTAATAGCTGCGATAAGCGTCCAAGAGGGCATCGTTCACCGAAGCATAATAGGCGTTCTTTGCTGCTCGACTGCGAAAAAGAGCAGACTGGGCTCCATAGACCACTCGCCCACCCTGGAAAACCGGATAGCGCACAGTGGTTGAGGTGGTGAAAACAGTATTGGGTGGAGCTGTGGCGCTATCTACTCGCTGCCCTCGGTAGGTCATAATCAGGTCGGGCAAAATTCTGCCCAGGGCCCCGTAGTAGAGATAACGCTGCGATTCAAAGCCGGCTTGCGAGATGCGAATCGGTAAATTGTTTTCAAGAGTTAGGTCGAGGACTTTTTTAAGCGATATCGGTTCGTTATACGAAGCTTCCAACTGAATGGGCGGCAACTTGCCTCCGCCGATAGGCAAAAGCTCAGATATGGGCACCGGAGCAATTTGCACTTGTCCAGCTTCAGTCTTTTGTTTGTCGGTTAGGTTGGGATCATTCTTACTGGCATCATAGGGCTTCTTTGAATCGGCTTCAGGGTAGAGCTCTTCTAGTGTGGCATTTGGCGAGGGTTTAGGTAGCGGACCTCTGAGTGGCGCTGGTTTTTCGCTGCCAGGCAGAGCGGGCAGTGCAGGCAGATTAGAGTCACGCGCATTGACGGCGCTTTCAGCTAAATCGGCTTTATCGCTTTGCTGTACTGTCTTTTCTGCTTGGCAGAGAGCACCGGGCTGGGAAAGCAGCAAGGTAAATGAAAGCAATATGGAGCTGTAACGTAGGGATTTCATTTAATCTGAGAGTCAGAGAAAGTGCTGGCAAATCCAGCTCTAAAGGCTAACTATAAAGCAAGACTCTCTATCAGGGTGATTGTTTCCGCCTGTGTCTGAGACAGAAATCACATATCAGGTCGGTGGCGTTCAAGAGGCGGTCGCCTCTTGCCCCGGCTAATTTAGCGTGAAGCCCACCAGGCCAGGTATGCCGCCCATTCTTTACCTGATAGTAGAGCACCTCGGAATCTGCTGCGCCGCAATAGTCTTTCATTAGATACTCAGGCCGGTCCTCTTGCGCATTTATCTGGCATTGATTGCGATCAATCCAATACTGCAGTGCCATCTCTGCCGGCGTCGAGTCAAAACGATAAATTGGCAGTCCGCCTCTCCCTCCGTGAAAGCGCACTACTTTGTCGCTCTCACCATTGATTAGTAAGGCGCTTATCGGTTCAGTCGCTTCTTTTGTGCTTCGGTAGAGGCAGCCTGCCACTGAGGCGAACGCCGCTATATTCTCAGGATTTTCCATCGCTATCTTCTGTGCGAGCATGGCCCCATTGGAAGAGCCGACTACATAGACTCGGTTGGGATCGACTTGATATTTCCCTATTAGGTCTTCAATTAGAGCGTTTACCGATGCCACGTCGTCGCTCTTCTTCCACTTAGCCGGGCCGCAGCATTGTCCAGCATTCCAGGTAAGCAAGCTGCCTTGCGGAAAAGCAACTATAAAGCCGTCTTTGTCCGCCCGTTTGCAGAACTGCGAATCTAGTTTGATAAATAACCAATTGGTAAGCCCGCCGTGCAGCACCACAAATAGTGGCACTTTCTGATTGCCTATTTTGACTGCTGAGGGAACATGCACTTGCATTTTCGCTAGCATCTTTCTAGGCGCAAATGGTCTGTGTCTCTTGCTGTTTGGCTCTGAAATAGTTTGCGTTGTATCAACTTGCTCTGTATTAACTTGCCATTGCTCTGAGGCCGCCGACTCGAGCGAACTCAATAGTGAGGTGCCTAAGCTAGCTATACCCGCAGCCAGAGCCATGGAAAATCTAAGTCTATTCATATTTGAATTAGACCTTAGAATTCCTTTTCATTATGGTCTAGAGCAACAGTTCTTAAAGTGTATGTCGCCCTTGTCTCAAATCATTGTCTAGGCATGCCAGACCTTTCACTCACCAACTCGGTCTGCCGCTTTTTTTGCTGCCAGTCGCCGCCGGCGGATAGACCGTATTGTCATAATATGGCACCGACTGCGCATCTCCAGAGTTGGGCGGCAGAATAGTATTGTCATAATATGGCACCGACTGCGCATCTCCAGAGTTGGGAGGATAGACCGTATTGTCGTAATATGGCACCGACTGCGTATCTCCGGAGTTGGGCGGCAGAATAGTATTGTCATAATATGGCACCGACTGCGCATCTCCAGAGTTGGGAGGCAGGATAGTGTTGTCATAATATGGCACCGACTGCGAATCGCCATAGTTGGGCGGATAGACCGTATTATCGTAATATCGCACCGATTCATCTTCCGTCATTTGGTCGAGGTCGAGCTGTGGTAAGTATTTGCTCGGATCTTCGCCTGCATCGATAAGAGTGTTTTGGCATTGCCTATGAGCGTCTTGCAGTGCTTCCATATTCATTCTGTAAGTCGCCAGTTCATAGATGACGGCTTTGGTATCTTCATCTGTTACCGGCTCTAATTGTCCGTCTTGGTTGCGTTTGAAGATAGCAGTTTGGACATCAGGATCACGGTGGTTCACTGAATTAATAAAGGTATAGCTGCTCGGATCATCTTTGGCTTGATCCGGCAGCCTTAGCCCGTCGATTCTTGTTTCTTCTGTCACGGCCCCTTTGCCGTCGCCGTTCGCCGTATAGACCATGGTGGAATTATCCAGTTCTTTCGGCGGTCTGAAGTCATACTTCATCATCTCTCTGCAGTTGACTAGTTCTTCATTTGTAGGTGCGAAGGCATCTGCCGTTGCATTTTCTGCAGGCTTATCTCTTTCGAATCTGTCCATGTTATTCACCGCACTTGGTAAGAAAATCAGTGCGCTGAAATTAGCACCGAACTGTGTCGGGATAGTGACATGTTTCGAAATTTAGATGCATAAGATCAGGCTGAAATCAGAACAATATCAGTCCAAGCGCAGTCCAAAATCAAGTCAATATAAGTGCGAGATCAGTAATAATATGGTGCTTTCTTAGTCCAACTATTCTTAGGAAACTGCTTGTGCAATACGTTGTGGGCTTTCTTCGAATACTCTGAAGCAACGGCGCCGCCCTGACTCCACTTCGCTAATTTGACTAAGCGATAGAGTGTTTCTGGTAGGGTCGTATCGGCTGGGTTTTCCTTTAGTCGGGCCAGAATCGCATCGCCTAATACTGTTGCCGCTGGGCTGTTTTGCAAGAGTTTAGCTTCTTTCGCTGCTTGCATTTGATCTTCTTTAGAGAGCGGCGGTAGTTTGGCGAGATAAGACTTCAGCAACTGTTCTTGTAAGCTGTCCGCTTTGTAGTCATCAGCTTCTTCGTCTTGGCTCGCTTTCTCTGATGTCCAGTAATTATTGTTGTAATAGTCGAACTCGCTATACGGCAAGCCATGTCTTTCTGTGCCGCCTTCCAAATAGGGGCGCAGTCCAAAGTTCTGCAGACAGACTTTAGCAAAGTTGTAGCGCCCGGCTTTGCTGTCGTCGACCGTCTTTAGCGCGCTGTACAATTTCAGGTCGCTTAGGGCTAGTTGCTTGAGCGCTTCTGCTCTAGCGTCTTTGTTATTCAATATTTGCGCTCTGACAAAGATAGTGCGGGCAAGAGTAGACTTCAAACCTTTGTCGTTTGTGTCTTTCATAAACTCGACCCAATATTTGAGAGGCAGATCTTTGTTGAGAGTTTCGGCCACTCGTGCATCTATAGAGGTACTTTCTTTATTGTTTTCACCTTGATTGTAGAGACGCTTTTGCCAGTCGGTAGACACATAAGTGACGTATGTATTAGTCTCGGCCGGTTTCATTGCCGCCGCCCTCAGATAATCTTTGATGTCTCTAGAAAGCGCTAGTCTTTGAGCCTTGAACAAGTTCTCCGTACTTTCCAGGTTGTTGCCTGAAACTGTTGCCAGTCTCTCGAGAGCCTTGTCCTTCTCACCGGTCTTTATATAGTGGTCTATCAAATAAAATGAAATGGTTTTGTATGCCGGACTTTCTTTGCTTACCTTTAGAGCTTCTTCCATCACTTCCGCCTTTTCCAGATTGCCGGTCAAGACGGCTGCTGTTAGCCAGGCTATATTTTTATTTTGTTTAAATTTGGCTAGGGCGTGCTCACTTTTGGCTGCATCGACTGTTTTCTTGAAAGCCTTTTCAGTGACGCTGTCATAGCTGTATGCATCCAGCTTTTGCTGGACGGTGTCTACCCAGTCGCTTAGATCGGTTAGCTCAGCCAATTCTCTTTGTTGTTTGTAGTATTTCTCAAGGCGCAGTTTTTCTTTGCGGGCGCGCTCTTCATCGGTCTCTTTATCATTGTAAGGTTCGGTTGAGTCACTTGCTTCATCGCCTTCGTCAGACATTTCATCTAGGCTGTAAGTAAGATCCCCCACTTTGGTGCCGAAATTTTCAGCATTTGAGTCGATAATTGCCTGCGCCGTAGCTTTGATAATATCGCGGCGTTTCAGCCCTTCTTTTTCGTAGACCAGTGGCTGCAAGAGATCAAGTATGTCTTGTCGCTGTTCAAACTTATTCTTTTCAATCTTGCTGAGCAGATCCTGAATCTTCTCTATAGCCTCTGTCTTTTCTATTTGACCGGCCTCGACCGCCTTAGATTGACAGCGCGCCATCATATATGGTGCTATTCTGCTGTATTTGTTTTCAGCTGCTGCTTTATCATCACTTGAAACTAGAGAAGCAAAAAGCTTTCCGGCTTCATCATATTTTTTCTGGTAGAAAGCCAGCGCTGCTTTTTGATAGAGAAAGTCATTCTTTGCATAAGTTGATGCTGATGCTGGTGGCGCCACTAAATTTCCGGCGCTCTCTCCCGCTGCTGTCTTGAAGACTACTTCCTGATTTTTGAGCCATTGTCTAGCTTCGTTTGAAGTACCAACTTTGCTGCCCTCTGGCGTTGTTCGCTTCAATATATCTTTTAAGTTTTGAATGGCAAAGGCAAGGCTTGATCCGGTTAGGTTTTCATTCGAGTAAAAGGCAGGAGCATTGTCTTTCTTACTAGTTTTGTCGCCTGGTCCCAGTACCTTCTCTCGCAAAGCAAGAAAGTTGTCTGATTGGTTCCAATAATAGATACCTTCGCCATTAAGTCTCATCAAGCGATTTTTCCACAAGCGCATAATGCTTTTGGTTTCGGTATCGTTCAGTGACTTACCCGCTAGATAGCGATAAGAGACAATAAGATAAGACTTGGCATAGCTGCGTTGAAGAATGCCTAGATTGCCTCTGGCAAAGCTTTCGAGCGGTAAGTCGGGGTGGCTTATATTATAGAAAACTGCATAAGGAAACTCGGGTGCACAGGCTTGACTTGGCGCTATCGCTTGCAAGGAGGTCTGCAAGATTGCCGCTATGAGAATTGCGGTGCCCAGCTTGTTATTGCGCTTCATTTTCACCTGCTTAGAGTTTTGACTAACTTCTTGGCTCTGCCATAGCTAGCCTCAGACCAGCTATGAGCATTAAATACATACCAGTTACGACATTTAGGAAAGAATACACCTACTTTTTCATTGACTGCGCCTTCAAAGGTGCCGATTCCCAGGCAGAGCTCCCCGCTGTCTGCTTCACTGAACCGGCGACTATTTGCGCCTATCTTTTTTGATAGGGCGTTGGAGAGGGCGGCAAGTATTTTTTCTTCACCCTTGCCCATACTAAAGAGCATTAGCACCCTTTCGTTCACGACAGGGGGCAGAAAATCAGGCTCGAGACTCCAGCTGGCTAGCGCAGTAATGCTAATTTTGACATCTGCAAGAGATTGCACTGTGAGATTTTCTTTGAGTTTTTGTAAGAAACTTGCATAGAACTGCCGCTCGTTTTGCCTGGCGTCAAAATCTACTTGCAGTTTCTTGGCACCGCTTCTTTTCACTTCATCTATAAAGACTTTCACCAGCGGTTCGATGGCTTCCTTCTTTATCAGACCGGCGGTTTCCACCCTGATCACTGGAAATTTGGTCAAGTTGCTCGGTACTTTCAAAGTTTTCTTGTTGCTTCTGAAATAGACCCGACCTTCGACTATTTTGGCGTGGCCGGCCAGGTAGGCTATCTGCGTGCTGCTTTCGTTCTTGAGGAAAGTAAGATCTTGCGGATAGTCAAAGGTCCAAATAGTGAGGTTGATGCCTTGTTTCTCTTTTAGAAGAGGCTGGGCGGCTGCCGGTGAAATTGCCCACTGCCAGGCAGCTAGGCATAATGCCATTACCAAACAAGCAAAAGGCGCCGTCCCAGCTAATTTAACTAGCCCGGCTAATCTAAATAGTCCGGCTAATCTAAATAATCGGGCTGCCCTAAGGGACCGCTTGCTTTTAGATAAAATGCTCATTTTCGATAGATTCTGTTGGGATGAGGCATATTTTACAAGGAAGTTCTAGTCGACGTAGGTGATTCTGTTTCTAAAGTCTTATTGACCGGGAGGTCGAATGCTTTTAGCCGATACAATGGCGGTGGTCTTCAGTGTGCTTGGTGTTTGCCTAACCTTTCCTGCTTTCTGGTTGCTTTTGTATGGACTCTTCCCTCGTTTGGTTTCATCTGCGGCTGAATTGGCGCCAATAAGGCGTTGGCTCGCCTTTTTGATTGGCTTGCCCATAGTTGTCACCATCACGGTTGTGGCCGGACTAGCCTCTAAGCTGCCCGAGCCGGTCGGTGGTTTATTTGTCATCGCATTGATTTCAGTTAGTCTCACTTTGGCAAATTTAGGTCTTTCCGGGCTGGTTTTAGAACTGGGGCGCAGGCTTAGAAATAGTGCCTGGCAGCCAGAGAGCGCTAAAGATATGCTCACCGGTTCTTTTGTTTTGGTGCTTTCGTTTGTTTTGCCTGTGGTTGGTTGGTTCTTTCTCTTGCCTGTGGCTATTACCTTAGGTTTTGGCATTTTTGTTCGCACACTCTTTATGAAAAAAGCAAAGGCATGAACGGCAGCAAGAGAAATACTCAAGTGATTAGCCGCCGCCGCATGCTTTATGTTTTAGCTTGCTTTTATGGTGCTTCTTTGACCGGTTGCGAACTGGTGCGCAGCTCGATATCGCAAAATCTCGGACATCGTATTCCAGATAGTATCAAAAGTAGTGGCATTGTCGGTGCCGGTGAAGAAATCGATCCCGACTTCCATCTGCTCAATCGTATTTCTTTTGGTCCCTTTCCAGGCGATCTCGATAGATTGAAAGAGCTCGGCCCCGGCTATTTAGAAGAACAGTTGCATCCCGATTCTATCGATGACAAAGCTGCCGATGTCAGGGTAAGGCGTTTTGAATCGCTTGAATTTGATATGCACAATATGCACGAGTTTAAGAAAGAAGTTTTGCGCTCTGATATGGCGCGTTTCACCATGCTTAAGGCTATTTACAGCCGGCGGCAACTCTTCGAATGTATGGTCGAATTCTGGAGCGACCACTTCAACATCAGCATCGACAAGGGCGACTGCATTTATCTGAAGCCGGCAGATCAAAATAATGTGATTCGCAAGCATGCCCTTGGCAATTTTAGAGATCTTGTGCTCGGTTCGGCGCGGTCTCCAGCCATGCTCATTTATTTAGACGGCAAAGAGAACCATGTGATTTCACCGAGCGATAGACCAAATGAAAACTATGCTAGAGAACTGTTAGAGCTGCATACCATGGGTGTCTATGGAGGTTACACCCAGCAAGACGTTTATGAGGTGGCAAGAGCTCTCTCTGGCTTCAAGCTGCGCGACCGCTACCGCCGCGGCGAAGTATACTTCGACCGCCTGTGCCACGATAACGGCCCTAAGAGAATACTTGGGCATGTTATTGCCGCAGGCGGAGGAGAAGACGATCTAGAGAAAGTTATTGATATTTTGATGAAGCATCCATCAACAGCACATTACGTTGCCTATAAGATGCTGCGTTATTTTGTCAGCGATAATCCCGACCCTAATTTGGTTAAGGAACTGGCTAAGACATTCAAAGAAACAAAGGGTGAAATTAAGCCGATGCTCAGCCAGGCTTTAGCCTCTGATCAGTTCAAAAATTCTCGCGCCACCAAGTTTAAGAGACCTTTTCGCTTTATGGTAAGCTCAATTAGAGCTCTTGCTGGTGATACCAATGCCGGTGCGCCCTTGGTGCGTTATCTCGAGCGCATGGGTCAGCCTGTTTTTCAGTATCCCACCCCCGACGGCTATCCTATGGAATCTCAACCCTGGATGGGCACCCTGCTTTGGCGTTGGAACTTTGCCATGGCTCTATGTGCTAATAAGATAGACTCTTTGAGTGTCGATTTGCCCAGGCTAGGCGAGGCTCTCAATGCTGATTACTCGCCGAGCAAATTCCAAAATAAAATTTTCCCATACTTAGTTGGGCGCTTACCCGATGCCGATGAAGTGCAAGCCTTTTCAGAAAGCAAGCTCAAAGACCAAGAGCTTTTGGCGATGATTCTCTGCTCTCCTACTTTTCAGATGCATTGAGGTTGTTTTAATGCCCGGTAGCAGTGAAACGAAAAATAGCAAATTTGAGCGTCAGGACGGCGCCCTCGGTCAGCCTGTCGTCAGTGCTAGAACTAAGGTTGGAAATAGGGTTAGATCTAGTTTGACGGTCGACTTTGGCGAAACTGAGAATTGTCTGGTTGTAATATTTTTGCGGGGCGGCGCCGATACACTAAATATGTTGGTGCCTGCTTTTGATGACGATTACCATAGGTTTCGTCCCAATATCGGTATTGGCAAGTCGCTGCCATTGCCCTCGTCAGGCCCTGGTGCCCTTGCCTATGGTCTGCATCCGCAACTGTCTGCGCTCTTGCCACTATATGAAAGCGGCGAACTGAGTTTTGTGCAAGCTGTCGGTACAGACAATTTATCCGGTTCACATTTTGAAGCCCAAGATCAGATGGAACACGGCAGCACGTTCAAGGGTGGGCATGTAGAGCCTGTGAGCGGCGGCTATCTCGGTCGACTTCTGGCTTTGAGCAGCGGTCCGCTAGGTCCATTAAGCGCTGTTTCGATCGGCACAAATGTTGCCGAATCTCTGCGTGGCGCGCCTTCCATAGCGGCTTTGAGCGGCATCGATGAAGTGGTATTAGAAGCGCCCGAGGCGGAGACCGCTGCAGTTTCGGCTACTCTGGCTAAACTCTATGGCGGCTGTTCTAACAAAGACCTTGCCGGTGCCGCCTCTTCTACCTTACAAATGTTAGAGCGCATAAAGGTGCTGGGTCTCAAGCAAAAGCAAGAAAGCCTGGCAAAGGTGAATGGCTCTGGTATTGCACAATATCCAGATAGCGAATTGGGTCGGGGCTTGCGCGATCTGAGCAGCTTGCTAAAGGCCAAGGTAGGTCTAAAAGTTGCGTGTATCGATAGTGATGGCTGGGATACGCATTTTGTGCAAGGTAATGAGGAAGGGCTGCAAGCAGGCTTCATTAAAGATTTAGGCAGCTCTTTGCGAGCTTTTCAAGACGATCTTGGTCCTCTCAGAAAGAAAGTCACAACAATTGTGCTTACAGAATTTGGCCGCCGTGTATACCAAAATTCTTCTCTTGGTACAGATCATGGCCGGGGCTTTACCGCCATTATCAGTGGTGGCGCCAACAAGGGTGGTCGGGTAATTGGCGCTTATCCCGGTTTGAAAGAAGACCCTTCTTTGACCCTCGCTCCCACCGGTCTATCTGTTTTGATAGACTATCGAGACTTTCTGTTCGATGTCATGAAGAACACTTTTGCGCTCGATGAAGAGCTTGCTTCAGTTATTTTTCCCGGCAATAAGTATAGACAGATTTTGTAGTTACCCGGCTAATTTAGATACCATGGCAGTAAGAGAAGCACAGTCTACCGAGCCGGGATTTTTCAATGTCGCTATTTTTCAAAAACAAAGCCAAGGATTTTGACAAGCATCTAGTTAAGGCGCAAAAACAAATATCAGAGAAGCGCTACAAAGATGCTTTAGAGTCTCTTGCTAAAGCAGAGGCTCTTTTAGATGGCAATGATTCGGGTTCATCATGGGCTTGGATTTATGATTCAAGAAGATACGCCCAATATGAACTCGGGCAGATAGATCAAGCTCTAGAGACTTGTCGCACTACTATAGAAAAGCTTGGTAATACTACACTATTTCCTTACTTGAGCGAAGACTCGCATGTGCGAGCTACCCTGCGAGCGGCGCACAATACACTTGCCTGGACTCTTTGCGAAAGAGCGACTAATGCGTCTGAGTGCCAAGTTGCCCTTGATCATATCAATACTTGTTTTTCTACTACTTCACCGATTGATGATCAGTATCAGCTTCAGCCTTTCTTTGAGACTCATGCCATTGTACTTTTGCGCATGATCGAATTAGCTGGCGATGCCTCGGTCTATCGAGCTCAGCTCTATAATGTTTTGACCAAAATGAGAAAGAAAGACCACCAGGCTCTGACCGATAACGCTGAGTTGGCAGAAGTTTGTCGGTCTGCCGAATTCGAGGCGCATTTCGCCGATGATCCCGAAGCTAAATTGAAGCTTGCACCGCCTGACGAAACCGTTGAAGAGGCGATTGCTCGGTACAGAAGTGCTCTTGAGTATTACGCGCAGATACAGCCTGACTATGCTGAATATTTTGGTATTCAAGAAAGCAAGCCTCTAAGCGAGCAACAGCTAGCCATGCACGAGACTGCTCATAATGTTGGGCTACCGCTCGAGTTGCGCGATTTTGCTTTCGCCAATGGCGTTTTTGCCATCGGTACTTTTGAGACTAAACTGGCTGTGCTTGAACACTGGGATGAAGAGCAGATCGCTAAACCGGGTCTAGTCAATTTCATTGATTATTGTTGGGGTGGTCGTCCCGAATTTGAAGAGTTTTATAAACCCCAGCATATTGAGCATATAGATCAAAATTTCTTCGCCTTTGGTGTTCGCTACATTGATGATAACTGTCATGAATATTTGTTCTTTGACAAGGAAGGAAACTTCGGAGCAATCTATATGGACCAGGATAGCTTTGGTGAGTTCCAAGAGGATTTCAATCCGCTGCTCAAGACTACTAAAATTCCTAATCCGCAGTCTTTTTCTGCTTTGTTCTCTAGGCTTGTAACAGAGGTAATTGAGCAGTTGCAAAGACAGATAAACGACGAATAGCCGGCATTGCCGGGCGCGGAAGGGTTTCTATGTTATTCTGCCTAATAGCGATGCTAGAGGGCGGAAATTGATTCGATTGGAAGAGAGATTTTCAGGTAGTCTGCTTGGTCTTGCTTGCGGCGATGCCTTGGGTTCCACCGTCGAGTTCTGCAAACCAGGCACATTTACGCCTGTGACCGAAATGATTGGTGGTGGCCCAGCTAAGCTTGAGCCTGGGCAATGGACAGACGATACTTCTATGGCGCTTTGTTTGGCGGAAAGTTTGCTCGAATGCCATGGCTTTGATGCAAGAGATCAGATGCAGCGCTATGTGAGATGGTACAAGAATGGGCATTTGAGCAGTGTCGGGCGTTGTTTTGATATTGGCTTTACGACGCAGGCAGCTCTAGATAAGTTCATTGAAACTGATGACCACTATGCCGGGTCATCGAATGTCAGAACTGCAGGCAATGGCTCCATAATGCGCTTGGCACCGATTCCTCTATACTTTTTTAGCAAACCAGATACAGCTCTCGAACTTTCTGCCGACAGTTCCCGCACCACTCATGGGGCTATTTCTTGCCTCCATTCTTGTCGCTACTTTGGTGGGTTGATTTTAGGGGCTTTGCACGGTGCCTCTAAAGATGAGCTTTTATCACCGCATTACAGTCCAGTGCAAGATTATTTTGAGAAATTCCCGCTTTGCGACGAAGTGGCGCAAGTAGCGGGCGGTTCTTTCAAAACCAAGCAGCCACCTGAAATTCGCGGCTCAGGCTATGTTGTAGAGTCTTTAGAAGCGGCTCTGTGGGCTTTCTATCGCAGCGAGACCTTTAGAGATGGTTGTTTGCTGGCTGTAAACTTGGGTGATGATGCCGATACTACTGCCGCTGTCTATGGGCAGTTGGCCGGAGCTTATTATGGCGTTGAGGCGATTCCGTCTGAATGGTTGCAGATTCTTGCTATGCGTGAGTTGATAGAGCAGATGGCTTCTGATTTGCATCGTGAAGCAGTAGCGGCAAAATAGAATTTTCGCTAGTATGCAATTACAAGCACGAGCTGAGCTGATGCGTACTGTTTCATTAACCTTGGTCTTTAGCGGTTCGCTTTTATGCTTACTTTCGCCTGCCAGTGCTTTTGAGAGCTGGCAAGATAAGAAGGCGTCGGTAAAGAACGCTATTGAGCAGTCGAAGTTTGCCCTGGCCAGCAAGACTTTAGAGGAAGCTTTGAGCAAGGCTGATGAAATAGGCGCCAGTGATGTAGACCGTGAGGAAATCTTACTGATGCTGACGCTGACCAATTTTAGGTTAGGAAAGTCAAAGCTGGGTCGTCAATATCTAGCGCTTGCCGAGCAGAAGCTGGGCGAAACGTCTTTTACTAAGGATGAGCAAATTAGAGCTTTTATAGCTATTGGTTTTGTTTATATGCATCTTGGTGACGCTAGTAAAGCTGCTGATTATTTTTCTAAGGCTCATGAGCTTGTGTGCTTAGGTGAGCAATGCAATCAACTGGGACTTGCCTATCTTGAATGCGGCAAGCTAGAAGAGTCTGAAGGAATGCTAAAGAGCGCCCTTAGGCTGCTGGAGCGCGATGGAAAGCCCAGATCTGACTTACTCAGTGCGGTTTACCATAACCTGGCACTTCTGTATCGAGAGAAGAACCGTTTGGTCGAGGCTGAACAATTTTCTCAGGAGTCACTTAGGCGGCTGCCTTTGTCTCCCTCGAAGGAGCGTACAAATGTGGTGGCATGTCTTGCTTCAATTTATCGCTTAAATGATAATCGGCGGAAGGCTGAGGAGCTTTTGCAAGCGGAGATCTCTAGTTGCGAAATGTCACAGGAGAAGCGTTCTTCGCAGCTATCTGTTCTGTTGTCTGCTCTCGGTTCATTCTATCTTGAGGAAGGTTCATCAGATAGAGCTTTGCCTCTGTATTATAGAGCTTTGCGTCTGGATAAGGCGTTATCGAACTCGTCTCGTCTAAGGAGTGATTTTGATGATCTTGCTTGGTGCTTTTTTAAGAAGCAAGAATTCCTGATAGCAAGATATTATCTGCGCAAGAAGATATTGATTGAGGAAGCTACTTGGGGAAGAACAGATTGCAGATTGTTAGGTAGTCTTAAGGGCTACTTGAAAATTCTAGAGCAACTGGATGCCAAAGAAGAGGCTAAGTTAGTATCAGGGCGGATCGGTGCAATTATGATGGCACCGGCTTGTGAAGACTTACTAAAGAATCTGCAACCTAGCAATCTTGATGCTGCTCTACCTTCGCTACAAGGTTATCTTGATTGCTTAAGCCAAGCTGGCCTATCTTCTGAGAAGAAGCGAATCAGTAATGCAATTCAGAAAGTACGTAAAGAGAAGCAAACCGATTGAGAATAGGTTTGTTGCTAGTGTCACTGCGCTAGTTCTCTCAAGTTTTGTTCTTAGAGAGTATCGGGGCGTGGTGCCATTATCGCGCTCTCTTGCAGGTGTCATTATATATGGCGGCTTCCAACAAATCCAGGTTTCAACTTTTCTTGGGTCAGGTCACCCTCTCGTTTCCCGGCTTCCTTTGCTTCTCGTGCTGCACACTTTGCTGCTCATCCAAGCCGATTTAGAGGCTTCAGGTGTGCAATTTTATTGTCTATTGCCATAAATCTGGCTTTGCTCTTTTTCGCACAGAACAACTAAAGTCGTCAAATATCATTTTTTCAACTGTTTGTTGGTCGCTGATTTAGTAAACGGCGAGAAATATAGTAGGGGTAGTTAGGAGAGCTGCCATGGTCCAACTTTTGCTCAAGTTCATTGCGCTCGTGATAGTTATCTGCATCCATTTGTTTGTTCTAGGCAGCAACGTCTCTCCTTTTGGACTCGCTAGCATAGGGGATTTTGGTTTCAATGCTCTAACTTGTCTTATGAGTATTGAAGGTCAATTGCTACTCCTCTTGGCGTGCTTGAGTGGCTATATCTGCTGTCGCAGCAACTTTTCAGTCTTTGCCGCAACTTGCGCCGCAATTCAATTTGGCACCATCCCTATTTTTGCCACTTATCTCTGGAGCACATCTGCCGATTTCCTAAAGCTTCGGCTAATAATCGTACTGTTTCTTCTCTTCAATTTGTTAGCGTTTAGCCTGTGCGATTGCCTGTCTCGGCGCACTCGCCAGTTCTGAACTCTTTGACCTAACGTCGTCTTGAATGAAAGCGCTTGAGAGCCGCTTGCTTAGCCATGCTTAGCTTGGGCTTTTCTTTTTTGATGCCGATTATATTTTCAATCGAAGCTAGAAGATGCTTTTGCTCATCAGAGACGAAAGTTGTAGCCACGCCTGAGCGACCGGCTCTGCCTGTTCTTCCGATGCGGTGAATGTAATCTTCTGCTAGTTCGGGCAGGTCATAGTTGAACACGTGACCTATAAAAGGAATGTCTAGACCGCGGGCGGCTACGTCGGTGGCGACTAGAACATTGAAAGAACCTGCGCGGTAGCGCTTCAAGGTGCTTTCGCGTTTGGCTTGGCTTATGTCTGAGTGAATTTCTTCTGCTTTTATGCCGGCGTCTCGCAGCCTGTCTTTCACCCAACTGGCTTTGCGCTTTGTGCCGGTGAAAATAAGAACCGAGTCGGTTCTCATCTCGGCTGCATCATCATCTGCCGCTTCTGAATCTTTTGGATCTTTGGGATCTTTTGAATCTTTGAGATCTTTTGCCGCACTTTCGGCTTTTTTGCTTTTCGCTTGTTTGGCTGCGGCAGATTTGGCTATTTCAAGATCTTTATCGCTTTGAATGGCGCTGAGAAGTTCAATCAACTTTTCGTCTTTGTCGTATTCTTTGACGTGCACAAAGCGTTGATCGATAGATTCGACATCTAGTCTTTCGGTGTTGACTCTCACCGTGACAGGGTTTTGCATATAGTCTGAAGCAATTGCCGCAACCTTGCCTTCTAGGGTGGCCGAGAACATCAAGGTTTGCCTTTCTTTTGGCAATTTAGAAATGATTTTACGCAACTGCGGCATAAAGCCAAGGTCAAGCAGTCTGTCGGCTTCGTCCAATATCAAGATCTCTACCTTCGAGAGATTGACATATTTGTGTTCGACGCAGTCCAAGAGACGTCCAGGTGTGGCTACGATTACATCAACCGGCTTTTTCAGGGCGGCGATTTGCTTGGCGAAAGCCGTGCCACCATAGACAGTGGCGGTCTTCAATTTCTTGTATTTGCAAAATTTGCGAAATTCTTCTTCGACCTGCAGGGCCAGCTCTCTTGTCGGTGTAAGAACAAGACAACGTGGCTGTTCATCGGGTTCGTCTAAACACTCGATGACAGGCAGGGCGAAGGCGCCGGTCTTGCCCGAGCCCGTTTGGGCTGAGGCCATCACATCTAGACCGCTAAGGATGTACTGGGCAGTACCAGCCTGAATCTCGGTCGGATACTCATATCCTAATTCGCTTAACGCGGCAACGACTGGCTTGGACAGACCAAGCTCGGAAAAACT
>JAIETF010000062.1 GCA_019745415.1 Candidatus Obscuribacterales bacterium
TTAAAGACCTGAGTCTGTGAGCGATTGCCTAGATTTGAGAGTTATTAAAGACCTGAGTCTGTGAGCGATTGCCTAGCTCAGAAAACCATCAAAATCTAAATTTGAAGAGGGTAGAGCAGTCACAGTTTGGTCACAGTAAAGTCACCTCTCGGTCAAAAATTGATACTACATTAGGTGACATCGAAACACTCTTTTCTTACCAGAGGACAATAAAGATGAATATTGAAGCTTTGAGCAAACACGCCGCCCCTCAAGAAATTCAGGCTATGAAGCTGCCCCAAGACGACGCCAAAGCCAAAATGATGTCCGAAGTTTTAGACCGCCTGCAGAGCGGCGAAACCAATCTTGCCACCACCGGCGACCGCAACTTAGTGAACAGCAAAAGCGGTGCCAACACACCCGCCCAGACCGACAGTGAAGCACTAAACAACATGCAGAAGAAACCCAACAGAAGTCCATCGCAGCTTCCCGACCTGATTTTGCATTGTTCCGTCACAGGCAAAAGAATCGAGTGCGACGGTATCATACTTAATGGCGGCAAAGACGTCATTAAGCCGATGGAACCGATCAAGCCAATCAAACCGATCAAGCCCATTATGCCTACAGACCCTGGTGACAAGCCCGGCAAGCCCGAGCCACATCCGCTCAATCCCAGATACAAATAAGTAGATCGATAGAAAAGGCATGTTTGGTGCAACCAATCGAAATCAAGCGCAGTGCGAAGACTGCCTGAAGTTCAACAAGCCTCCTTCACTCTACACTGCGCGAAATCTGTAACCCACCCGGGGAATTGTTTCAATTGCCGACTTAGTCTCATCTTCATGCACATCAATCTTTTTTCTGATGCGCTTGATGGCAGTTCGCAATCCCTCGGGTGTGGCGTCTGAATCAGTTGACCAAACCCTAGAAATCAATGCTTCGGCGCTAAAGACTTGATCTTGATGCCTCATAAAAAACTCAAGCAAGGCAAAGTCTCGTGGTAAAAGATGCACTTCTGCACCGGCCACTGTCACTCTGTGTTTGCTGGCATCAAGTTCAAGGTTTCCACTCTTAAATACAGTTGTCTGCAATCCTTGCGGGCGCCTCAGCAAGGCTCTTATTCTTGCCGAAAGTTCTCTGACAGCAAAAGGCTTGGTCAGATAATCATCGGCACCGGTGCCCAAGCCAGATTCTTTATCAGCAATTTCAGACTTGCCGGTGAGCATTATTATCGGCGCTAGCCCACCACCCTTGCGATATTCTTTGAGCACATCGATGCCTGCCATGCTGGGCAAATCCCAATCGAGCACCACCACATCGAAACCCGACATACGCAAAAGCTCAAGCCCGATGGCGCCGTCATTGGCTACCTCGACAGTATATTTCTCACCACTGAGCCAACTTTCCAGCATATCAGCCAGATCGAGGTCATCTTCCACCAAGAGAATTTTAGGCATTCAGTTTCTACCCAAGAATGAATCGTCAACGATGCCAGTAAATATACCAGAGACCGACAAAGGCGAAACAACTGCCTCATAACAGCAAATTAGTAACTAATTCTGAGACAAGCAAATTTGGCTGCCTGCCGGCGGATGACTTTCGGTGCTCACCTTGCGGTGGGTTATTTTCAGTGGATGATTTAAGGTTCCAGCTGCGTGGGATAAACAGGATATGAAAATCCTCAAGAGCCTGGGAACCAAGATACTGATACTAATATCAGTCCCCTTGGTTTTCCAGCTGAGCATTCTGGCGGTGGTCGCCAATTTGCAAGATCAAGCCGAGGCAGAGGCCCGGTCAGCAGATAAAGCTCGCCGCTTCTCCGATGAAGTCATGGACCTTATCAGAGACATTCTTGCCCTTAAGTCCAATTTCGGAGAGCACGACTCTATTCACCTAAACCCTGAAATGGGATCGCAATATCTCACGCTCAAAGAAAGTATAGAGGGGCATTTCGCCGCCTTGCGCGAACTAACCAAAGACAATGTAGATTTATCTAGACGGGTAAACAAGACCCTTTCTATTGTTCTTACTGCACAGCACCAAATGGCTAAAGCCAGAAGAGCATATCGCCGAGCCAAATTAGCCGGAGAGGAAGCGCCGCTCGACGACTATGTCAAACTGCGCGACACGACCATGAACTTCTCGCAAGAGCTGCTCAACCTGCGCGATGCCGGTCGCAACATCGCCCAAGCCAGCCCAGAAAAACAGAGAATACTACGCACCAAAATTCAGAATTTATTGCTTGCCGGTAGCGTAGCCAACATACTCTTCACACTCGGTTTAGGCTTTCTTCTCAGTCGCAGCATTGTACACCGCCTAAATATCATCAACGAAAATAACTTCAGATTGGCATCTAATCGCCCGCTGCACGAGCCTCTGCGCGGCGAAGAT
Source organism: Candidatus Obscuribacterales bacterium (assembly GCA_019745415.1). GTDB lineage: Bacteria > Cyanobacteriota > Vampirovibrionia > Obscuribacterales > Obscuribacteraceae > Obscuribacter. The sequence goes on from JAIETF010000062.1 coordinate 2,371, forward strand.
GAAATCGCCAAAGTAGACCACTTCTTTCATAAAATGGCAGCCGAAATTTCAAGCGCCATCAGCAAAGAAAAAATAATTCTCGAATCAGCTCACGACTGTATTGCCGCCTTTGATGAAAACTTCAAATTTCTGAGAGTAAACGCCGCCTCCCAACAAATATTCGACCTTGAAGCCGACGAAGTTCTCTCAAGCCATTTTGTCGATTTTCTTGCCAGCGAAGAAAAAGAAAAATTCAGCGCGTTCAGACAGCAATTGCGCAACGTCAACACATCCAAACCCGCTTCATTCACTATTGCTCGCCGTGATGGCAGTCAGAGACAAGTGCTCTTGTCATTGCGCAAACTGCAACAAGACACGGCAGATACGCAAGAAGCCGTAGGTCAACGCAAGAGCGACGAGTTCATTGCCGTCTTCCACGACATCACCGAACGTTACCAAGCCGAACAACTCAAGCAAGAGGTAGTGGCCATGGTCACCCATGACTTACGCTCACCCCTTATGACAATAGAAACCTTTTTGGAAATGCTCGCCCAAGGCGCATATAACGACGGAAGCGCGACAGAAAAATACAACAGACATCTAGCTGGAGCCAAGCGCAGCAGCAAGCGCATGCTTGTTCTGATCGGCGACTTGCTTGACATCGAAAAAATCAAATCAGGAATGCTCAACATCCAGCCCGAGACTTTGCAGGCAAGAGAGATTCTAGAGGCCGCTATCGAAGAAAGCTCGGGCTTTGCGGCTGAAATGGGCGTTAGCCTAAAACTGCGTCCAGGAAATGCTTCTGTCAAAGCCGACCCACAAATGCTTCCGAGAATTATCGCTAATCTTTTGTCGAATGCCATCAAATTCAGCCCGCCTGGAGGGACAGTGACACTGCAAGCTCGTACCAGCGGAAATTCGGTCATCTTCTCGGTTGAAGACCAAGGTCCCGGCCTATCGCCAGAAGACCAAAATCAGATATTTGAACGATTCCAGCAAGTCGGCAATCAAACGGCAAGAACCCGCGGCGGCTCAGGGCTAGGACTGACCATTTGCAAAGAGATGGTAGAGATTCATGGCGGCAAAATTTGGGTCGAATCATCCAAAGGAGAGGGCTCTACCTTTTTGTTCACGATGCCAAGAACAAGTTAACTTAGAAACAGACCGGCAGCCCCACATCGAAAATCGAGACTTTTTCACGAGGCGCCACCCCTTACAACCATCCGGTGCCAAAGCCCCAAAACAAAGTCAACGCCTATGACTGGGGGCTGCAAATCAAATAGCAAGAAATTCTCGACAATTTCTTGCTATTTTGACAAGACACAACCAGAGTTAAGCTTTCAATTAAAAAGTCCCGACCAATAGCAAAAAATCAAAACCGGGCCACTTTTATCAAGACTTTCTTGCAGCAATAAAGGCCGTCTCATCCTCAAACAAAATCTGCCAGCCCTTCGCAGCCTGCGCCTCTTGACGAATAAATTTCGCAAGCGGAGCCTTTGGCTGCAAGATCACCCAATCGACCTTCAAAGCAGCGAGCTTTTGTTGGAACCCATTCTGGCACTCGTTTATTGCCCTATAGTTCAAGACATGCGCATCTCCGTACATGTCAAACCTGGTATCTATAAAGACCTTAGGTTTTCCAGGGCTCCTATAGATAAGAACATCACCGATTTGAGGATCATTGAAGACGCGCCCCTGCAGCCTCTCATCGCCTGTAGCCAAAGCAATCGCTTTCCGGCTGGGCACCTGAAAAGCAGCGGAAGAAGCGGGTAGCTCAGGCTTTACAACCCTACTGGCAATGAGCGAAACACCGGCAAGAGCGCAAAAACAAACTATAGCTAGTTCACCGGCTCCGCCGGCTTTCCATATGTCGAGCGTGTGGTGGTCAAAATTCCACCAAAAGCCTTTCAGGTGATTCTGAGACTTTATTATTGCCTCTCCTTTGTCATTCCGCTCAATCTGCGGTTTAGGCTCTTCTTCCTTGACAGCAAGTAGCCGGCGCAAGCCGCTCAAGGCAGACACCTCAGCAACAAGCATCAGAGCGACAAAAACAATAAGCCGACTGGTCTTGAATGAGTTGAAGATTCCTATCGAGCCAATCAAGAAAGAAATCAATATCTCGGTAAGCAGCCGGCGACGAAGCTCCGGCGAATTGGTCCCAGTATCGCGGCGATACCAGATTATGGTGCGGATGAAAGTAACAACGTAGAGCACTACTAGGGCGAGATATGGCCAATAGATAACTTTAGTGGGATCTAGAGGTGAAAGCTCTACGATGAACTGATTCATTCGGGAAAAGAAAAGCTCTGGAATATAGAGCCATAAACCTATTCCGTAGGGATTGATCAGACTCGCAGCTGCCATGCCAAATAATGCAATCGTGAAAAGCACTACCAAGTTTCTATTCTCAGCCTTAAAAAATATCGCGCCGCCAACAGCACCCAAAAGACAAGCCGTGACGAGACTAAATGCTGTTGTGAAGCCGGTGTGCATATTAGCCCATAACACCATAAGCGGTGCCGCTACCAGAACCATTGGAAAAAGCTTTTTACCGCCGGTGAGATAATCAGCGCGACTATGGTGAATCAACTGCAAATAAACTGATAAAAAGACGAAGGAAAAAATCTCAGGTCTGACAAGAGTATGAAAACTGGCACTGAGCATGCCAAGCAAAGTAGCAACTATGGCAAGAAGGAAGTTAGACTCTCGCTTTACCGCCACACTTAGAGGCAAAGAGAGATAGGCGGTGACGATGCAGCAGGCCGTAAGCATCAAGACAGCCAATAAGCCACCATAAGCGGTGACTACATAAAACAGCACCTCCGAAAGCCACTGATAGAGCACAAAATGTCGCCCGGCTTGAGCGCCGGCAGCAACACCTGGCGCAGCGCCCGGCAGGGCCCCGATCGCGGTAGAACCGGCTCCCAGCTCAGAACTGCCTAGCTCAGAAAAAGTATAAGAAAATGGATCAGTGTTAGGTATGCTCTGGGACTCAAAGATATGGCGACCGAGCGCCATCAACCAGCATGTATCGGGGTCGTGCAAAGCAGTACCAGCCACCCACGCGCCGGCCAGAAAAGACCAAAAGAGCAAGAGCCCGAGCAGGATGCGAGAGCAAGTGTGCGCTAACAATTCATGCCCTGAAATGATCAGCTTGGGCGAGTCTGGATTGTTGGCTGGTCCGAACTCAAAGCCTTCATCTCTGGCATAGTCAAGCCAGTGCTTGGCGCCGTCTTTCTTTTCAGAAGAGGCGTCGGGAGCAACTGGCGGCTTCTCAGTCTCGCCCGAGCCTTCACTTTCAGTTTCGTCAGAATTTGCCATTGAGCCTCTATTCCCACTCGATGGTGGCCGGTGGTTTTGAGGTGATGTCATAGACTACGCGGTTGATACCAGGGACTTCGTTGACGATGCGCGATGAGATAATCGCCAATAAATCATACGGTAGTCTCGCCCAATCGGCTGTCATACCGTCTTCAGAGGTGACCGCACGCATAACTATCTGATTTTGATAAGTGCGTTGATCGCCCATCACCCCGACCGACTTGGTGGGAAGCAACACGGCAAAGACCTGCCAAATCTGACGATAAAGTCCATGCGCCTTCACCTCTTCTCTGATTATCCAATCTGCCTCGCGCAGAGTCTTCAGACGCTCTTCAGTGACTTCGCCCAAGACTCTGATAGCAAGCCCTGGCCCGGGGAAGGGATGTCGCTCTACGATACTTTCGGGCACGCCCAGCTCTTTGCCGACCAAGCGCACTTCGTCTTTGAAGAGCTTGGCAAAAGGTTCCACCAACTCAAACTTCAGGTCGTCGGGCAAGCCGCCGACATTATGATGGCTCTTGATCTTAACAGCCACGGGTTTGCCGGTCTTGGGATCGACCGTGGTGCCGGCCGATTCGACGACATCAGGATAGAGAGTGCCTTGAGCTAGGAAGTCGAAAGGCCCGAGTCTCTTCGATTCTTCTTCAAAGACGCGAATGAATTCAGCCCCTATGGCTTTGCGTTTAGCTTCCGGATCGGTGACGCCCGCAAGCTTAGAGATGAAGCGCGCTCCGGCGTTGACGGCATTGACCTTGATGTGAAACTCTTTTTCAAAAGTTTCAACCAACCACTCAGGCTCGTTCTTGCGCATAAAGCCTTGATCGATGAACATACAGGTTAGCTTATCGCCGATTGCTTTGTGCAATAGGAAGGCGAGAGTCGAGCTGTCTACACCGCCGGATAGAGCCAGCAAGACTCTCTTATCGCCGACACGTTTGGCAACCGCAGCACAGGCTTCTTCGACAAAGCGGCTCATGGTCCAATTCTTAGGGCATTGGCAGATCTTCAGCACAAAGTTAGAGAGCAGTTCGCGACCGCCGACTGTATGCACAACTTCAGGGTGAAACTGCACTCCAAAATATTTACGCTCATGGTCGGCGATTGCTGCAACCGGTGTATCGGCAGTGCAAGCTACTGTCGAAAAGCCGTCCGGCAGCTGAACGACACTGTCGCCGTGGCTCATCCAACTTTCCATGGTCGGGTCGAGTCCGTCAAAGAGTTCGCCGTGGTGCTGGATGGTAAGCAAGGCGCGACCATATTCGCGCACCGGGGCCGGCTCAACTTTACCGCCCAGATCATGGGCCATTAGCTGCATGCCGTAGCAGACCCCCAATACAGGCAAGCCTAGCTTCCAAATTTCTTTGTCGAGGCGAGGGGCGTGTTCTTCATAGCAACTATTTGGTCCGCCTGAGAGGATAATTCCTTTCGGATTCAATCTCTTGAGGTCTTGCACCGAAATGCTATGAGGCAAGAGCTCGGAGTAAACCGAAAGCTCACGCACTCTTCTGGCAATCAATTGCGAATACTGTGAACCAAAGTCAAGTATGGCTATGGCATCCTTGAGGGCGTTCTCTTCATACTTTTGAGCAGTACCCTTGACTTGACTGGTTGTCATAAATTCCCCCTTAGTTGCCCAACCGGCTATAGGCGACTATTATCTTTCAGTGAACCGGTCCATTCCAGCGAAACTGAGGCATTTTTACTTTGTCCGTCGATTTTAATGAGCAAAACGAACTGATAGAGCATCTGCCTAACTTTCGAGTAGTTAACGAAAAGCTTTCGCGAGGCGGGCAGCCTAGCCGTGAAGGCTTCTTGAAACTAAAGAGTTTCGGTGTCAAGACTGTGGTCAATCTGCGTGAAGACAGTCAGCAAGCTCTAGAAGAAGAAAAGCTTGTGCAAGTACTTGGCATGGACTATGAAAGTATCCCCTTAAATCCTTTCTTCAAGCCGAAAGATAAAGACATCGAAGAGTTTCTCAGATTGGCTCTCACCCGCACGCCCATTTTTGTGCACTGCTTACATGGACAAGACCGCACTGGAGCGGCTGTTTGCATTTATCGTATGCTGGTGGATGGCTTTGACCATGAAAGCGCCGTGCAAGAGATGCATTCGCTGGGCTTTCATCGTGAATTTGCCCTATTGACTGAAATAGTAGAAGAATACAAGCATCGACGACTGCAAGACGTACTAGCCCTGGACCTCTTCAGCAATGGCCTCTAGGTTTTCAGCTCTGGTTAAAGATAGGAGCAAAGTAGAGCTCAAAGAGCTCTTCCTGCCAAAACCGGGACCAAAAGAAGTGCTTGTCAGGGTGGCGCTGGCCGGTCTTTGCCGCACAGATATCTATGCAGCCAGAGGTGAGCTGTCGACTAAAGATGACTTGATCTTGGGGCATGAACTGGCCGGCACGGTCGAAGCTGTAGGCGCCTCTGTGGATGGGCTGAAAGTTGGCGCCAGAGTGACAGTCAATCCGGTTCTGGCCTGCAAGCAGTGCAAAGGTTGCTTGAGCAGCGGTGTATGCCTCAACACAGGCTTTGTCGGCATAGATGCCGATGGTGGATTCGCCGAATTCGCCCTTCTGCCTCAAGACTCAATTATGACTTTAGACAATAGAGTTAGCTTTCTAGCGGCTGCCTACAGCGAGCCAGTGGCAGCTTCTCTGGCAGTATTGAAAAGCGGCATCAAGCCTGGTGAAAACGGCGCTATTTTTGGAAGGAACCGGTTCTCCGAACTGCTGCAGGCCATTTTGACCATCTACGGGTTTCCAGAACTGCCGGTCATCGACACATATCTGTCAGAGCCAAACAAGCCTGAGCCCGAAGGCGAGTTTGACTATGCCATTGAGACCTTTGCCTCAAGCGAAGTTATTGCCAAAATGTGCCGGGCAATTAAGCCCGGCGGCAAGCTCATTTTGAAAAGCAGGCAGCATGAACCGCTTCAGTTCAAGTTGGCTGAATTTCTCAAGCGCGAACCAGTAATTTATGTGCTCAACTATGGCGATTTCAATCAAGCCTTAGAGTTATTGTCGTCTGGCAAATTGAGAATCGACAATCTGGTGGAAGGTCTTTACCCGCTCAAGGACTTTGAGGCGGTATTTGAAAAAGCAGGCTTCGCCGAAGCCAGAAAACTCTTTTTCGACCTCAGTCTCTAAGCTGAAAAACAGGCTCAGTCGAAACTGCCAACCAAGTCGAAACTGCCAACCAAAATTAATCGTCAGACGGACAAGCATACAGCCAGGCGGCAACCTGGATTAGGCCGACAGAAGTAAACGAGCATGATTAACATGGGGCAGAACTAGGCGAGCAGAACTAGACTCTTGCAGCTTGCGCAACTTTCACTTCGAGAGACCGTATCTTTCAGCTCTTGAAACTAGCTTGGCGCAGCTAGCATGAGTGTTTACTAATAAAAGAGATAAAAGCCGTGCATTCATGACTTGCGCTCAGATTAGAGCAAAAAGTAGGGTCAGATTATCCATCTAACAATCTAGTCGAGACACAAAGTCAAAACCAGCTAACTATCGCCACCGCTGAACACCCTCTCTGCATCGTCATGCAGCTGATGGAGTTCGGCCTTTTTTTAACCACAAACAGAAAGAAAATCATGAATAAAGAAATGCACCAAGCTGAGCAAGGAGGGCTCAGCCATACACCTGTCATTGTCGAAGCCCAAGCAGTCGAAACCATCCTCGTGGTCATCGATATGCAGCCCGGCTATCCTGCCGCCCTAGACGCGGTCACCCAGTGGTTCGTCAAACAAGAAATCCAGAAGCAGATGGAGCAAAACTTGCCCGTCATCCTGGTCGAGTTCGACGCACACGAAATGGGCGAAACCCTCCAATCGCTCCGAGACCTGCTTGCCGGCTATAAGCGCCTCAAGGTCGTCTCCAAAAGCCAAAACGACGGCTCCACAGAAGTCATCGCCGCCTGCCGCATCCTCACCGGATACGACACGCCCTTCAGTCTCAGAGTCTGCGGCGTCAATAGCGACGCTTGCGTGCTGGAGACAGTGCAAGGGTTGAGCGAAAAACTGCCGCTGACGAGCATTTTCGTCCCGCAAGACGCCTGCAACTGCCTGACCGGCAAAGAAAACGATGTCTGGGTGGAAGACTTTCCAGCTCTGCCCAATGTCGTGGTCGAACTGCATGCTCGAGGTAGCTAATGCCGAGAGCTAATTCTTCCTAAACCGCTCGGAATCAGTTGGAAAGAAAATCAGCCCAGATTTACTTTCCAACTGGTTTCGAGCTTTTCACGAGCGTTTTAACGCGGAGCATCTCATGAAACACAAGCTACAGATCAGCGAGAGGCAAAGAGCCCTCGCTCTTTATCATGCGGTTGTACAAACCCTGCGCAGTAACTTCTATGACCGCGACAGGCTCGAAAAGGCGCTGGCGGAACAGAAGCGACCGCAGTTCGGCGATGAGGAAGGCGCTCTGGCTGCCATCGACCGGCTGCTGTTCGCACTCGGCGACACCTACACCGAAAGGTTGGTGGAACCGCAAAGAGACACACAGCGCGATGCCGCTCCCAGCAAAGCCCAGCCTGAGCCGGAAGAACTTCGCGCCGTCATCGGCGGTAACGGCATCGCCTATGTGCACATTGCCAACTTCGATAAGGCCGGCTTGAGGGATCGCCTCATCGCCAAAGCCGAGAAGATCAAGGACCATCGCGGTCTCATCCTCGACCTGCGCAACAACCGCGGCGGTCGTATGGACGAAGCCCTGGCGGTGCTGGCAGTCTTCATCGAGAATGGTGTGCTGGGCACGATCAAGAACCGCATCGATGCCGATGCCGTCGAAAGTCGCAGATACTGCGTCAACGATACGCAGTTCTTCGCCGAGGTGGAAAGTTCCGGCAAAAAGCCGCGACACATCTTCTTCGACCGCCCGCCCTGCCTGCTCGGCGGTCGACCGCTGGTCATCTTGATCAACAGTCGCACTGCCAGCGCGGCTGAGATGTTGACCGCTTCACTGGTGGAGAACTCCGAGCCGGGCAAGGTCACCTTGGTCGGCAGTGGCAGCACTCCGGGCAAGGGCATCGGCCAGGTCGAAATCGACGTGCACAAGTTTGGCTCTACGGTCAAACTGCGCATCACCCGCAGTCACTGGTTCACCCCTTCGGGGCAATGGCTGGGCGACTGCGGTCAGACGGTACGCGACGGCATCGAGCCTGAAGTCGTTGTCGAAGGCGACAGCGGCATCGAAGGTCTGACAGCAGCGCGTGCGGCCCTCGACAAACTCATGACCTGACGGTCTATGAGCATTCTGGGTTGACCCCGGGAGCGAAAGCAATTTCCTCCCGGGGTTCACTCAAACCTCTGGACTTGCTTCAACTCAAAAGAATTTTTGTTTTTCGCTTTTCTACTATTGCCTATAGCATCATAAGAATTAGACCGAAGCACTCATTAGTCGAGATGCTTCGGTCATTTCGGCTAGTCTCTCAAGTTTATTGCCCTTTGTAGGGCCTATACATCGAGTTGAATTTCTCAGCGCCGACAATGTAATACTCGCCCGCCGGGCCGCGCATCATATAGTCACCGGCTTTGCCGGTACCGACACCTTCAAGAGTTTGAATCTGAGTGGGGAAAGTGAGGCGGCGAGCAGTGCCTAGGGCTGTCTTCATGTACTCTCCGGGCCTACCAGGAACTTCACCATAGGTTTTGGCAAAGATGTCGGGTTTGACAGTCCATTGATTCTTGCCGTCGCTCAAGAGCCAGTCACCAGCTTGACCAGACATGATATCTCCGTTTCCAGACTGCCAATTAAGAGCACCTGTCAATCGTTCCGCCTTTACTGTACCTTGCTTTTGATATTGCCTGAAATCAGTCTGATCGGCTTGCACTGCACCAGGAATAGCGGCTATGGAGTAGATCGCGCCTGTAGCTATAGCACGTGTGCCCACTTTGGCAAACGAAACCGCCTGACCGGCCGCTCTAGCAAGATTGATTTCGGCAATGGCGCCGCTGGACATGCCGTTTATGCCGCTTGAAGCAATCCGGGTCCAGAAGGCGCTTCGCTCGAACACCGGTCCGAATGCCTTGGTGACTCCGTAGCCAAGCCCATAGCCCAAACCGACGGCAGCAGCATCCATAGCAAGGTTGGTCGGGCTAAAGTTCTGGGCGGCGGCATTCTTGAGTCCGCTAGCGGGGGCGAACTGCCCCTTCTCATCATAGTAGTTGCCGCGCGAGAGCACGGTTTCTATGCTGCGACCGCCCAGAGACATGGCTCCAGCCTTGAGCCCGAGATTTACGTCGGCGCCAAGCACACCGCCAACAAGTCCCTTAAAGGCGAGTCCCTTCGCCAACCCTAGACCGGCATCAATCACCTGATCTCTGGCTCTGTCAGCCGGTTTAGCTTCGTCCGCCATGTAGAGAGCTCCGGTAGCAGCCCAACCGACAGGGCCACCAACCATGATGGCACCCACCTTGACTCCGGTCGAACCATAAAAGTTGATGTCACCTTGCACACCGCGCACCCGCTGGTCTTCTTTAACCTGCTTGTCGATGTCTAGACGCATTTTCTCAACAGCTTTGAAATCACCGCGTTTAATCGCTTCCTCGGCAGTCTTGTCGAGCAACTCCAACTGAGCCAAAGACTTCTCGTCTTTTCTATAGAGATAATCGAAAGCAGTGCCAAGATAAGACTGACTTTTTTCTTGCTGTTTGTGGTCTTTGATTTCCTGCTTAAGACTAGCGAGAGATTGCATCGCTTCCCTAGAGAGGGCGGTCGATGCATCGTGTCCGCTTGTATTGTTCTGGTTTTCCCTTCCAGACTCGACAGGCTTGTCGGCGGTCTTTATCTCAGATTTTGATTCAGCCATAAGAAAATGCCTCAAATGCGCAGCAAAGCCGATACAGGGCTTATCTTGCTTGCCTTACTCAGAACGGCTTTGCAATGGAGGTAGTTATTAAGGGCGCCAGCTAATTCGGGGTGTCTGCATATATACCGATGCAAAAATTTTTTGGACAAAAATTTCCAGCCTTCGGCAAAATGAGCCTAACTAGAGCAAGCATAGCCGGTCTCGCAATACTCGCAAGTGCCTTTGCTTTCATCCTTCGTTAAAACGGCGAAGCCATTCTGCCGGTATCTTGCCTTCTTCAATCTCATGGCTCCAAATCTGTGGACGATTGCCCGCAGAAGTCCAAAAACTTTCACAGGCTCTGAGGTAATCTAGAACAAACTTCCTCTCACCAACCTTGAGCAAACCGTAAGCTAACTCCATGCTCGGACCAAAAGAAGATAAAACGGGTGTGGAGCCGACTTCCGCCGCTCGCCTCAGATGCTTTCCGGCTCGATAGACCTTGTTTTGGCGCAATGCTACTAGTCCACGAACTGTTTCGCTGTGATGCTTATCGTCGCAATCTCTACCTAAACCAAGCCTGAAGGCATATCCATTTGCCTTCTGCAAATTGCCAGCTTTCAAATGCAAATAAGCCAAAGTCTCTAAGGCTTGACCGCGATGTTTGCGCTCAGACCTGTCCAGCCATTTCTCCGCCCAGGCTATGGAATCGCCGCCTTCGCAGATACGCGATAAACGCTCACACCATTCGGGATTTCGCGGCTCCAATTGATGACAATCGAGGAGGAGCGCATGGGCTGCTGGACCATCTAAAACCCTGATATACTCCGCGAAATTACCTAATACTCTTGGATCTGATGGATACTTAGAAACTTGCACCTGCCAAAGTTCAACTACCTTGGCTGACTCTGCTTTGCCTAGAAGAAAGTGAGAAAAGATCAGGCGCTGGTGCAATTGACTGGTCGGCATATTTTCAATTAGCCAGCCAACATGACGCATATATGACTCTAACAAACTAGGACTTTCGGCATCACTGGTTCCCACTTTCTGGAGCAACCGATCGTAATAGGAAAGAAGCAAACTGCGGGATAGAAGGTCCGAAGGATCGGCTAGAAGTTTGTCTTCTCTATTTCTTGCCTCCTGTTCTGAGCTGATCTCTCTTCCAAAATGATAGATCTTATTCAACTCATCAAGTTTTAAGGAGCTCTCTTTCCTCATCCTCTCGGTCTTAGCCTCAAGCCAATCAATAAACAAACCGAGAAGTTTCATTGCTTGGCAGTGCTCCGCTAACAGGGCTCCGTTAAGGCTTTCTCAGTCCACCGACTGAAATCAGCAAATCAGAAGCAGTGGAAACAGACGCGAAAAACTCGCTTGAAGCTATAGTAACAGTCATTCATGACTAGTATGTACCAACTGTAGGACCTCTAGTAACTTAGTTTTCTCGTTTTCTACGACATTCTATAGTCTTATTGCCGACAGTATTAATGGCAATACAATTTCGACTGCGAAAATGACCGCTGAAGCACTCTGAACTACAGACAATCCGTATAAGAAAGAGCGCTCATGTTTGCAATAGCAACTCTCAAGAATCTGCTTTAAGCAAATCGCCATACTGCAAGTAAATCTTGCCCCGGTTGCGCGCCTCATCTAATGTAAGCTCGCAGGCGCCTAAAAGTGAATTGAGATTGGTGAAATCTTCAGGAATAGAGGCGGAGGCAAAAGTAAGCGAAAGTTTACGGCCGTCCATTCCGGTCAACGCAGTCTCGGTCAAATATTTGGTGATTTTCTTGACGAAGACCTTAGCACCGGCGGGACCGGTATCGGGCAACACAATGGCAAAGTCGTAAGCTTCATAATGCCCAACCACATCGGTATGCCTCTTCTTGGCGGTGATGCGCCTGGCGGCATCGGCTACAGCCGAACCAGGCAAGACCCTGCGTTTGACACCACCCTCGGTGACAACTTCGTCGCGCATTTCAAAGAGCACCACAGAAAGAGTACCGCGGCTTCTATAAATGCGAAAAAACTCTTCTTCTAGGAAATACAGAAAAGCAGGATAGATAAAGAGACCGGTATCTTCTCTTCTCAGGCTCATCATCACAGACTGAATGAGCGTACCGTCTATTTTCTTAGGAATTACGGTGAGTTGTTTCGGCGCCACCGAGGCAGGAGCATTAGAAATATCGACCAACTCAAAAGAAACCATGTGATAGATTGCTTCAACCAGCTTTAGCCTAGGCATTTTTGACGACTTAGCCAGATCGGCTAAAGTCTGCTTGCCATCAAGTTTGATATAAATGCCGGCCATAACCTCGGGGTCCATAGGCGCTTCATGGGCGGCAATCTGCAAGAACTGCGCCTTGGTCAAACTAGCATCGGCTCTCACAAAAGTAGAATTAGCCGACATACCATAGTCTTGCAATTCCTTGACTAGATGAGCCATCTGACGATGATTAGCGAGCAAAACTTCTGCCGGGGTCTCCACAGTGCGCTTCATACCGACTGTCGAAATACCGGTTGAAAGAGAGAAAGTACCATCGCCCAAGAGAAGAATCTCAGTGAGAGCCTCATCGCCGGTCAATTCTCCAAGCATAGCTTGCAAGACTTCACCTTGGTTTAAGTAAAGCACAGCCGAAGCATCTTTAGTATCGACTCGCAGCCTGCCGCTCACTCTAGCGCCCTTGTACTGCTTGAGCAACTTGATCAAAGAAATACTCTTCAAATCACCTTGTTCTGGTACTGCCGGTCTATCATCTGAAGATCGGTTATCTGCAGGTCTATCTTGAGCAGAAGCGGGTCTCTGCCCGGTCTGCTTGTCCGGTTGCGGCTGGGAAGAAGGCTGTGGCTGGGGAGCCGGCTGTGGCTGGGAAGAAGGCTGTGGCTGGGGAGCCGGCTGTGGTCTAGGAGCTTCTAGCGGTGGAGTAACCTGGCGAAAAGATTCTTGCACAGGGTTGGGGAATGGAGCTTGTGAAGGCGGCGCGGCATGAGGTTGCGCCGGAGCCTGATTCGCACTCGAATTGGAGCCCGCACTAGGGCTTGGGAAAGAGTTAGAGCTAGGGACAGAGTCAGCTGGTTTCTGCGACTCTACTCGTCTTGGCCTTTCGATTTCCTTAAAATAATTCGGCGGTGGTGAATTAGCGCCAGACTGGCTCTGGTTGGGCGAGACAGCCGGACCCAGTGCTGATGATGGTCCTGATGCTGGCGCTGACCCTGGTGTCGGCGGTGGTGTCACGGACCTTTCCGGCATAACTGGAGCCGGTATTGTATTTGGCACTGGAGCTGGATTAGGAGTTGGATTTTGAGTTGTTCTGGAGTCTGGCTCAGGATCTGGTATTGGTCTAAACTCAGCCGTAACCGGTCGCTCTACCGGACGAGAAGGTCTGGCAGGCTCAATTGTCACTGCTTTGTCAGCTTTCTCAGAATTTTGAGCAGACTGACTCTGCGCTTGCAATTTATCTAGAGCGGTATTGCGAGCCTCTCTTGTACGGTTTAATCTTGAAACGTCATCAGGACGAGTAGCCGCCGATGAAGCTCCTTGCACAGCGTTCAAGACTTGGTTATAGACCATCAAAATGTCATGCCCGACACATTGGCAAAGTTCAATCTTGCGCCCGGCTTTCTCGCAGTAGAGTTGCCAAATCAGCTTGCGCTCTTTTAAGGTGCTTACCACTTCCAGCGTGATTAGCAAATTATCGGCGTTGCGCCAGCTGGCATACTGCTTCTCGCCGCCCTTCTGGACAGCCTTTGAGAGCATCTGGTGCAAGACCGGAATATCCGGCGCATTGCGTAGTTGCATGCCGCCTTTTTTGATCATAACTCTATTCCGACTTGTCTAAGATGGTGCAAGCCACTTGCACCGTGCCGGCTCTCAGCATGCCCAATTGACTTGCTGCAGCATGTGAAAGGTCGATAACTTTAGATGGAGTAAAGGGTCCTCGGTCGTTAATCACAACAACACAACTAGTGCCGTTCACCTTATTGGTCACTTTTACTTTAGTGCCGAAAGGCAAGGTGCGATGTGCCGCCGTCATTCTTTCACGGTGTAGAACATGACCCGAAGCTGTTTTCTTGCCATAAAAGCTGTGATGATAATAGTCGGCCCAACCTGTGAAATGAGGCTTTTCAATGCCTTTGACAGAGCTCTGTCCTTTGGCGGCTTGCAGAGAATTCTTGCTCTCTCTAGCCTCTAGCTGTTTCTCAGATGCTGCAGGTTTTACTGCAAAATTCGAAACTTCACTGCAATTAATTGCACCGGCCTCTTTAAATGAGAAATGCTCAGGGCCTATGGCATCGGCAAACTCTTCTGCTGTAGCCTCAATCTGCTCTATTTGCGCCTGGGCAGCAGAACAGAAATAAAAGCTCAAGCTCAAAAGAACTGCTGAGAGCCGAAGCGGCATATTCAAGCTAGGGAAACAAGGTCTTGACAAGACTCCTCCTGCTTTGCTCCCCTATACTACCTCAGATCCGTCGGAGCATTACTCCTGCAGTGTTAGATAGAGCCAAGCCAAGGCTAAAATCTCTGCTCCCGAAAAAGTGCCGAAAATCAACTGGGTTTGGCATTTCAATAGTTTCCCCTGCCAGCCGAGCCAAAGTCAGGTGAGGGAAGTAATCTTCAGGCAGGGTAAGCGGTGTATAGCCCAACTGCTTAAGCTTTTCAAAGTAGAACTGCTGCAATTCAAGAAGGGCAGGGTTAATGGCAACTGCCAAACCGACCGTGCAGGTCGCAGCATTGTTGGGTGTGGCGGCAGCAACCGAAGCCCTTTGCCCCCTCCCTGACCGCAAATAAAAATGGTCAAATTTAAGTTGAAAAATTCTATCTTTGTCTGTCCCTAATGAAAAATCCGGAAGTTCAACCGAAATATCTCTGTTTAGAACCTTCGAAATAGTAGGCCCCTGAAACTGACAGACTGTCACATGAGGCAAACAATTCTCTCCCAACAGATAGTCAGTGAATTGGTCGGCGAAGTACTGACGAGCAAATTCGGTAACCAATTCGGAAAAATCAGCCTGGCAGGGCGTGAGCACCAAATTAAAGCGGGAAGGTTGCAGGTCGATCAAGAGAATTGCCTATACCTTGTTCTTTAGTAGCATTTCAGTAACTTCCCTATGGTATTTCAGCATGGTGCAATAGAAAATACCTAAACTTCTGAACTTATCCGCCGAGATTACTATGACCGAAAATACAAAAACCAAGTTATTTAGACTAACAGTCTTTTCGCTGGCGGCAGCCTCGCTTATCGCTTGCAGCAAAAGCAGCGGCGAAACAAAAGAAGGCCAACTATTGAGCTCAAACGCACCAGCTCAGGGCGCCCAAAGCAGCGCCGAGCCGGGCAAAACTGAACCAGGTCAAATTGAACCAGGCTCTATAGTTCCTGGTCAAATCGTCCAAGGCAATCCAGAACCAGGAGGGATAACGGGCGAACCAGGCTGTTCAACTGGAGCCGAGCCCGGGGCCGCCGACTCAAGCCCTGGCTGGGCCGGTCCAGATAGCGGTACACCGCCGCCGGTCTATACTCCTCCTAGCGCTTCCGGCACCGGTCCAGATACCCCTGTTTCATCAGAGGAAACAGTCTCATCGGGAGATGCCACAGTATCTGTCGAAAACACAGGACCCCAGCATGAATGGACAAGAGAAGAAATGCTTCTTGCTAGGCCGATGCCGATGTCGAAGGAAGAGCGAGACTTCGCCTTCAGTCATAAGGCACCTGAGACAATTAGAACCTGGACCTTGGGCGAGTTCCAAGAATACACAAAGAATCCGCTCGGGGCCAGAGACATGATCAGCGAGGGAACGCGCTGGATCTCGCTAAGACGTTCTCTCAGCGGTCAATTGCAGTTCAGCAAAGAGTTTCTCGGTCGCAAGAAAATCAACCCACCACCTCGCCCCAAACGCATCACCAACGCCGACGGCTCGCAGAGCCCCGACCCTGAGTTTCTCACCGACAATTCAGTCTTTGCACCAGCTCGCAGCGCTGAAACCTTTGAAAAGCTGAAGACCTGCCGCCAGGATATCTCTGACTTGTGTAAAGAACTAGAGCAAATACACAACCAGGCCGCTAAGAAAGGTCGTTTACAAGCACTTGAAAATGCAATATCAAATATCGAATGGGAATAATAGATAAGTAATAGCTCGAATAAGGCGCATAGATAAAAATGTCTACAGGCTCACAAGAAGCAGCCCGCACCAGCGGCGGACAGGGAGAATTCGGTCCGGGTGCCTTGATTGGGGGCTCTTACCGCCTTATAAATTTTATCGGCGCCGGCGCCATGGGCGATGTCTACAAAGCCAAGCATGAAATGATGCCTCGCGAATACGCCCTCAAAATTCTCAATGAAAATCAAGTCACTGAAAATGCCTGGCGCCGCTTCCAGCTAGAGGCTCAGGCTATCGCTAAGCTGAATCATAAAAGCATAGTTTCGATTCACAACTTTGGTATTCACAACGGCAGCAAGCCATTCTACGTGATGGAATTGCTCGAGGGGGAATCGCTCTTCGACCGACTGAACCGCTGCGAATTTCTCAAAGAGGCAGAAGCGCTGCCCATCTTCATCGAGCTTTGCGATGCCTTCGGCTATGCCCACAAACAAGGCATTATTCACCGCGATATCAAGCCGCAAAATATCATCTTGCTCCACAAGCCAGAATTGGGCAGCGCCATAAGAATTGTCGATTTCGGTATTGCCAAACTGGCACAGACCGCAGATCCCCAAAATCAAAATCTCACCCGCATGGGCGAAGTGTTCGGATCACCTTTCTACATGAGCCCTGAACAGACAATGGGACAGAGAGTCGACAGTCGCTCCGATATTTATTCACTGGGCTGCACTCTCTACGAAACTCTTGTTTCTATGCCGCCTTTGCGAGGTCGCAATTCAACAGAGACAATGATCTTGCATCAAACCAAGATACCGCCAGCTCTGAAAGAAGCCTCAGACGCCCAAACATTCTCAGACGGTATCGAATATGTGGTTGCAAAAATGCTTGCCAAAGCTCCATCTGATCGTTACCAAACCATGGAAGCGGTGAAGCACGACCTAGAGCTTCTGCAGCAAGGAAAAGACCTGAACACGGTGAGCTATTATGCAGCTCCATCGCCGCGGCGCAGCACTCAGAGAATTGAAGCGCAAGTGGAAGAGCGTGGTAACTTGCGCGAAGAACTGAGCGAGTCTAGTCAGTACACTGTGCCGCCCAGTGGTAATAAGTTGTTGCCGGTGTTCATAATAACTGGAATAGTTTTGACTTTCGCTGCAGTCGGATTTATAGGCTACAACTATCTCATTTCTAGCCAAACAAAAACGACGCCCAAACTTCCTCAAATCAATATCTCAGAATATGGAGAGGCGATGCCTGCAGCGCCGAATCCTCTCAATGACGAATCAAAGTTAGTGATTTCCAAATCAGATCCCTCAAGTTATCTCAAGAAGCCCTTTCCATTTGCCAAAACTGTTGATTCAGGGGGAAAGAGACTAAGGGCATTTTCCTTTCCTAAAGACCTAGACTTTGGCTACTTAAAAACAAAAGAAAACATGGACAGGACCAGGGGTTCAGCGGGACAGACTGCTGAATCAAATCCCCGATTTGAGTTCACCGACCATGTAATTCTCACACCCAGCAAAGCACTGATCGCCAATCCAGAGTTTTTAACAGGCTTTAGAAGTGGCGACATCTATGCAGTAGCTTTCTCCACCGACTTCCAGATCAAAAATGGACTTAGTCACTTTAGCAAGATTCCAGGACTTAGCGCTCTCATACTTGTGAGATACGCCGATGAGGGTGCTGAGAGCGTGAAGACGCTTAGAGACTTCTCCTCGATAAGGGAGCTATGGATCAGTGAGAGCAGGTTAAACCTAAGCACACTGAGCAGCTCAGATCTTCCACAATCGCTTGAGTTGCTTGCAATTTCAAATCCAGCTAAAGATTTCATACTCTTCCCAACCAAAATTCTGCCGGGAAAGAACCTGAAGCAGCTCAATTTTGTTGGTCTAGATTTCACCAGGCAAGACTTCAAAAATTTTGGTCAAATCAAGACTCTTGAGGACCTAGAGATATCTAATAGCAGAGCCATCATGACAGGCGCTGAGATTCGGGAACTTGCCAATCTAAAGCAGCTGAAAAGGCTGACCCTAAGCCGCTCTCAACTAACGAGCGATGCAGAGAAAGAACTGGCTAAATTCAAGCAGCTCAAAAGCCTGACAGTAAGAAGCAAACAGATCACAGCTGAACTTTACGCGAGCGCTAGAAAAGCCGGCTTCAGCATAATTAAGGAAGACGAGCCAGAACCCGAACCCGTTCAACTACCAGCAATGAATTTCTAGTTTTGAACCAAGCAATTGCAGGCATTTGCTGGCATATGCGAAAGCTTGCCGGGAAACAAACCTTCAACTCCTCAGCCTGACAACTCCAAAACCACAAAGACTAATCTATGATCTCCTCTCAACCGGTATTGTCCGTTTAGAATCAACACCCTAGAGAGGAAGCAAGATGGTAACTCTGGAAGATGCCCGCCGCATTATTGCCGCCGCCGAAAAGAAAGCAGTCGAAATTGGTCAACCAATGAATATCGCCGTGGCTGATTGCGGCGGCAACCTGGTCGCCCATGTGCGCATGGACGGAGCCTGGCTTGGCAGCATCGATATCTCAATCAAAAAAGCCTATACATCGAGAGCCTTCGACATCTCCACCAAAGACTTGGCGACGCATAGCCAATCAGGCGGACAGTTCTTCGGTATCAACGCCTCGAATGACGGCAAGATCATGATTTTTGCCGGCGGAGTGCCGCTCAAGAAAGATGGCAAAGTAGTCGGCGCTGTAGGCGTTTCAGGTGGAAGCGGCGAGCAGGATCACGCCGTAGCGGAAGCCGGCGCAGCCGCCTACTAAGCGCATGTGCGGCATATTCGCCGTCATCGATCTCAGTCCCGAACCTAAAGTAGGCTCGGCTAGAGCTATACACGGCGCGGAGGTGCTAAGTGCCCTTCGCGCCATGAGCCATAGAGGACCGGACGGACAGAAATACTGGCTTTCAGACGACGGCAGACTGGCACTCGGTCACGCCCGACTGGCTATCATCGCCGTAGCAGACGGCGACCAACCTCTAAGCTCAAGCGATGACTCAATCAAACTCGTTCTAAACGGCGAACTCTACAATCACAAGCAAGAACTAGCGCGGCTGAAAGCCCGCGGTCACCACCCCAAGAGCAGCTCAGATAGTGAGCTTGCCATTTATCACTATATAGAATCAGGCTTGCACTTTTTCAATGCGCTGAGAGGCGAATTTGCCGGCTGCCTCTATGACTCAAACAAAAACCGCCTGCTTGCTTTTCGCGACCGCTTCGGTATAAAGCCACTCTGCTACACGGTCTTCAACAACAAGCTTTATATTGCCTCTGAAGCGAAAGCCCTCTTCGCCGCCGGTGTGCCTGCTGAGATTGATGAAGAGAGCGTCTTCCATACCCTTAACATGCAATATACGCTGCCGAACCGCACCATTTTCAAGAATATCAAGCAGCTAGAGCCGGGTTCGGCTCTCATGGTCGAAAACGGCACAATCAGACACTTTAGCTATTTCGATCTCAACTATCCGCCGGCGCAAACACCAAAACCTTTGACAGTGAAAGAAGAGCAAGAGCTTATTCGGCAGTTTAGAGACCTGCTGGAAGAAGCAGTGAAACTGCGCCTGGAAGCAGAGTTTCCGGTGGTGTGCCATCTTTCGGGCGGACTTGATTCAGCTTCGGTTTTGGCACTGGCTGCCAAACATAGCCAAGCACCGATGAACGCCTTTACTGTTTCTTTTGCCGAAGAAGGCTATGACGAGCTCTCCATCGCCAAAGAAATGGCGCAGCACTGCGGCGCCACACTACATACGGTACCGGTTTCAAACTTCGATTTAGTAAAAAACCTAGAAGACGCCTGCTATCTTTCTGAGGGGCTGGCGGTGAATGGGCATCTCAGCGCCAAGCATTTACTGAACAAAGCCATCCACCAGGCTGGTTTTCGCGTATCACTCACCGGCGAAGGCTCAGACGAAGTCTTGCTCGGCTATCCGCACTTGCGCAGCGATTTGCTTTTGAGCAGCGAGGATAATCAAGAACAACAGAAAAAAGAAAAACTGGAAAAGCTGCATGCTGAAAACCCCATGTCGCAGGGCATCATGCTCGCGCAGGGTGAAAGCCTATCGCTTGAGGCGGTAGAGAAAGCCTTGGGTTTCTTGCCTGCCTACCTTAAGGCTAAGGGCACGATGGGATACAAACTTCTAGCCATGACCGAGCCTACTTTTCTGGAGCAATTCAACAAAACAGACGCCTATAAGGCGCTGATGGAGCACGTTCCACTTTCACAACTGCACGGCAAGGCACCGCTCTATCAATCACTCTATCTGTGGAGCAAGACCGCGCTGGCAGGCTATATTCTGCGCACATTGGGAGACGGCGTCGAGATGGGACAATCACTCGAGGGTCGGCTGCCTTTTCTAGACAACAAACTCTTCGACTTCCTGCGCGATCTGCCCATATCTATAAAAATCAAGGGTGAAACCGAAAAATATATTCTTAAAGAAGCCCTGAAAAACGACCTCACCGAAACAATCTATAAGCGCCACAAGCATCCCTTTGTCGCCCCACCGGTTAGCCGCTTTGCAGATCAAAAGACTTTGCACTTCATTAAAGAACGCATTTCTGATCATAGCTTCAAGTCATTGAAATTCTTTGACCAAAAGAAACTGCTGCAATTGCTGGCCAATCTGGACAGCCTCTCAAACGAAGAAAGAGCGGCTCAAGACCCTGTCTTCATGATGGCGCTTTCTTATCAAGCAATCTATTCGAGGTTCAAACTATGAAAGACCCGAAAGACATCTCTGAGACCTCAAAATCTTCAGACAAATGGTGGCTTTCTTTCTACCAAGACACACCATTTATAGACTATCTCGATACCACTCATGGTGAAGACAAAGAAGACATTTTAAACTTCATATATAATCATTGCTCGCTGGACCGCAGCAACAAAGCGGCAACCAGAATATTTGATCAGTGTTGTGGGGTAGCTTCAATTAGCTTGCCGCTTGCAAAAGATGGCTTCAAGGTCTATGCCGCCGATATCTGCTCGCAGTTTATCAAAGAAGCAGAAAGGCGGGCGGAGATGCATAAACTGAAAGAAAATCTCAGCTTAGAATTAGCAGATGCCACAATTTATCTTCCGCCCGAGAAAGTGGATTTAGCCTTAAATCTATATACCAGCTTCGGCTATGCAGATCATCAAACCAATTTGAAGATGCTGAAAAGAGCCCATCAATCGCTCAAACCAAAAGGGATTTTCCTTCTGGACTTCCCTAACTTCCATTTAGTATTGTCCAACTTCAGAAAGCATATTGTCAGAGAGATTTCTGCCAGTGATGGACCAATTACTGTAGTTAGAGAGGCGCACTTATCGCCTTTAGAAGGTAGACTTAAACAGACTTGGACCTTTATCGACAAAGACGGCAAGCGCGCGAAACAAGAAAGCAGCCTGGCTATCTATCTCCCCGACAGACTGATGGAAATACTCAAAGAAGTTGGCTTCAGCGAGTTCACCGTATTTGGTGATTTCAAAACAGCCTCCGCCTACCAAATCGACTCGCCTCGCCTGATTATTCAAGCAAGGGCATAATATGCAATTCAAGAGTTTTATCGAAGAGTACGAGAAAATCATCGAACAATTCGGTGAAAGACCAGCCGTTATCGAAGAGGTCCACGAGACAAGCCATGCAATTCTCTATAAAGAGGCGCTGACTTTGGCAGCCGCCATAAAATCAAGAGACGGCAAACTGGTGGTCTTGGCCCTGCCAAAATCATATGACTATATAAGAGCACTGCTTGCTGTCTGGATGGCTGGCAAAGCCTTCACGCCCCTAGATGTGAATATGCCAGAAACTCGCATGAAATGCATATTGAGCGAGGTAGAAGAGTTTAATGGCAGCCAAACACTTATTATCACAAAAGAAGAAAATCAAGCCAAACTAAACAATTGCACGAGCAATTGCGTCTTTCTAACAAATTTGAACCCAGAAGAAGAAGAAGAAGAAGAAACAGCAGCAACAGGCAGTCTTCTGCATAGACCATCACCAATCGAGGCTAACGACCTTGCCTATGTAATTTTCACCTCAGGCTCAACCGGAGCCCCCAAAGGAGTGCTTGTCGAACACAAAGGTCTAGTCAATCTCCTGAACGAACAAATAAAAGCCTTCCGGCTCGATCATTTGAGCCGTTCTCTCTTCTATCTTTCAATTAGCTTCGACGCCTCCATATCTGACATCGGCACAGCCCTACTTAGCGGAGCGGCACTGGTAATCTTACCGCCGCAGAAACTAAGCCCCGAAAGACTAAACGAAACCTTCACCACCTACGGTATCACCTATATAGATATTCCACCCAGTGTTCTAAAGTTACTGAAGCCCGAAGAAAAGCCCGAAAGTCTGAACTCGATGGTAATAGGTGGCGAAGTCTGCCCAAGCGACGTAGTGCGGCAGTGGGCTCGTGCCCTGCACCTTGTTTGTGTCTATGGACCCACCGAGGCAACCATCTGTACTAGTTATACAGTCTGCGACCAAACCTGGGACAAACCGCTAATCGGCAAGCCCATTGCCAACATCAAATATCACTTAAACGAAGAGGACGCCGAGCTCTATATAAGTGGTCTAGGACTAGCCCGCGGTTATCTTTTCAGAGAGAAACTTACTGCTGAGCGCTTTATCATTGATGCAAACGGTGAGCGACTCTATGCCACAAGAGATAGAGTCGTAGCTCAAGAAGACGGCAACTTCGTCTTTTGCGGGCGCATCGACAGGCAGTTCAAACTGAGGGGAATGCTTATAGAGCCTGAAGAAATCGAAGCTGTTCTAATGGAAAACAGCCTAGTAAAAAGAGCAGCAGTGGGCAAACGCCGCCTGGCAAATAGAGACCGAGAAATTCTTGTCGCTTATCTTGAACTGACGGCGAGCACCACCGATGTGGCGCTTACTCTGAGACAATTTCTATCAGAGCGTCTGCCGAAATGGATGCTACCCCATCGTTTCCTATTTGTAGACAAGATGCCCCAGACAGCTTCAGGTAAAGTTGATCTCGCCGCTCTCGAAAAGCTTGCTATCAATAGCCACTCTCTAAACTCTCTGGACTCTCCTAAAAGTAATAATTCGAAGCGAGGTGCAGTACTTAAAAATGGTCTGAATGATCTGCTTAAGACCTGTGCCGCTGATGTTTTGGGCTGTGACTGCTTTGGCGATGATGAAAACTTCTTCGACCTGGGCCTAGATTCGCTGAGCACAGTTGAATTGGCCGCGGCGCTTTGCCGAGTCGGCTTAGCCGTTTCGCCAGAAACTATATTTAAGCATCCTAACGTCAAGCAATTGGGGCAACACCTGCAAAACGTAAGCAGCGGAGAGGACACCGGAGAGGGCGCCGGAGCGGGCGCCGCTGCGAGCCTAGCAAACGGTGAGAGCAGCGAAAGCCTGCGCACTTTAATTGAGCAAGAACCAATCAAATCACAAATTGCCGCTATAGAAAGTCTTTTTGAAATCACGGCAGACGGCGACGGTCAAACTCTAACTAGCAGCAGTCAAGAAATTAGAACCGACCGCCAAACACTAATCACCGGCGCTGCCGGCTTTCTTGGTACATACTTGTTGGCAGAACTGCTCTCACGTGGCGATTCAAAATTCGTCGCGGTAGTTAGAGCTAAAGACAAAGACGAAGCAACAAATAAACTTTTGCGAAACGCTGAGCGTTATTCAGCCAAGTTTGGCGCACTCTTCTCCGAAGCCATTAAGAGTGGCAAGTTGGCAGTTCTATTGGGAGACATTGAGGAAGAGAGACTGGGTCTCGATGAATCTACTTATTGGGCGCTCTGCCAAAACACTGGTCGGGTGATTCATCTAGCAGCACAGGTAAATATGGCTGCCTCGCGCCAAGAATTGATCAATGCAAATGTAATCGGCACTCTCAACATAGCCCGGTTAGCTGCCGCTACTCCAAGCAAAGAACTGCACTACTGCTCAACTCTGTCGGTTTTTGTAGCAACCGATAGAAACAGAGGCAACCTGTTGGAAAGCGATGACCTATCCTCTGAAACCATAGTTTATGGAGGCTATGCCCAGACAAAATGGCTGGCGGAAGTTATTTTGCGAAAGCTGGCTGCTAGCCAGGGACCAGCCTATACACCCCCGGCGCAAGAGAAGCTCGGTCAGGCATCGAAGCCCAAGAATAAGCTTGACCTCACTGTCTATCGCCTTGGACTAATTACCGGCGACCAAAAACAGGCAATAGCCCCGTCAAATGACTTTCTTGGACTCTTTATCAAAGGTCTGTATCTCTCCGGTATCGGCGAAGAGCACACTGGGGATGCTGCCGACGCCATATCGATGGACATAAGCCCGGTTGACTATGTGGCGACAACCATGGCTGAACTAATGGAGCACGATCAAGAAGAGTGGACGGAGAAGTCATTACAGCCGAACCAGCCCAAGACATTCCACATTGCCAACAATACATCCTTAAGCCTCAAGAGATTGGCGCTTCTAGTTGACGAGACTAGCTCAAGCAAGCTCGGCAATGGTTCAGCCGCAGGCGAAAACAAAGCAGTGGGCCTATCTAAGGCAGATATCGACTTTAAGGCGATTGCTGCGGCCAAGTTGGCGATCTGTCGACTTTATTCGCCGGACGAATTCCAAACGCTGCGTACAATGGATCTTTTTCAAGCCACCGGCGTAGATTTTGACATGGAAAACACGCGGAGAGCCTTACCCTATCTTAGCTTTCCCCAGATATCTGACCAATTGCTGAAGAAATACATTGCAGCGGCACTAGGCGGGTAAATAAAGCTTGGGTTGAAGCGAAAGATATGCGTGGCGATTATGCGTAATGATCTGACTAGCGAGAACATGCAAGATGCAGAAAAAACGCTCTTCACTCTCTCATATGGCACTGTACCAACTACCTCTAAGCTGGCTTTAGGTTGCCTGCTTCCTTTCTTCTTAGTTCCAGTGGCCATTGCCATTTACAAGACTGTTATTGCCGGCGGCAATCCTAGAATCATTATCTTTCTTTTGATAGGCGCTACGCCTTACTTAGGCTTTATGCTTTTTATCTTGTTGCAAGCATCAAAGGCAGAAATTGCATTAAAAGAAAATGGCATAAGCTTCTCAAAACACTGGAAAGCTGATCTGCTCGGACGGCTGGAGAGGGACTGGCATGATGTTCATTCGGTGCAAATCGTGGCCGACTCCAGCAATATGAAAAGCTTATTTGCTCAGCTGAAAGGTGAACCAGGTCTGCTGCCAAAGCTAAGAGTCGGACTGAGCCCAGATTCCAGTGCACAGCTCTGCATCGACTTCAAATCAGGAGGCAGCGCCTTTATCAGACTCTGCCTGCTCACCAAGCAAGAACTGGAAGAGCTGATTTTTCAATTAGACAAGCGTGTAGACGCCTCGCGCTTCTCGCAAGATTATATTCGCCTGCAAAAGGCACTCTACATGGAAGAAGCAAGCAGCCATCAATTGTCTTCAATCTGGGACGAGGACCTCAATCTGCGCTATATTTCAACAAACTATGTGCCACTACAGGCAGGGGCACAATTGGCAAACTACACTGTCTTGATGGCCCTTGCCACTGGCGGTATGTCGGCAGTCTATCTAGCTAAAGATAAACAACGCAAAGTAGTGCTGAAAGAACTAGTACTCACCCATTTATCTAGCGAAGAGCAAGCTAAAGCTAGGGAGCTATTTGACCGCGAGGCAAACTTACTGCTGAAGATCAAGCACGATCAGATTGCGGCCGTACTCGACAAAATTACTGACAACGGCAGGCACTATTTGGTTCTGGAGTATATCCCCGGTCTGACTCTGCGCCAGCATATAAAGCAAAATGGCAAAGAAAAACCAAGTGCTGCGATCAAAATCGGTCTGCAAATGGCCAATATCCTTCAGTATCTGCACTCGCAAACGCCAGCCATTCTGCACAGAGATTTCACCCCCGACAACTTAATCATCAAAGATGACGGCTCACTTTGTCTCATAGACTTTGGCGCCGCTAACGAATACGTAGGCAGGGTCACCGGCACAATGATAGGGAAACAGTGTTATATCGCCCCCGAACAACTGCAAGGTAAAGCCAGCCCGGCAAGCGATGTATATGCCATGGGCGCCACTCTTTTCTTCACGTTGACCGGTCAAGATCCTATTCCTTTAAGCGCTTCCAAGCCCGATCTTGAAACAGCAGAGCAAAAGTTAGCCGACTTGATTGCGAGACTAACTGCCTTTTCAGAAGAGGAACGCATAAAGACCAGCAAAGAAGCCTTCACAGCCCTAAGAGACTTGAGGTCGCTATAGATAGATGTTCAAGAATAAAGATTCTGCCGCCAAAAAAGTAGCGCTGCCCGCCAAACCTGATGGGGCAAACGAACTATACATTCCTTACAGCATTACCCGTGCTACGATTCGCGACAGACTAGATGAAAGCAAGAATCGAATCAACCTCAAGCGCGGTCTTATCTTTCTCGGACTAATACTCACCTATACGGCACTGACGCAAGTCCTGAGAATGATTCCGCACGCTCTTGCAATTAAGCTGGTTCCCTTTCTCTATATGTTTTTCTTCATCGTCATTTTCTTCGTCACTCTGCCCATTGTATTTGCACCCACCAATCTACAGATAGGCAGACAGGGAATTCGTCTGCACTGGTTAAGCATGCTTGGATGTTGCTCCAGTCCATGGATAACGCTTGACTGCATCCGATATGTGGATTGTTCAAACATGTCGCGAGGCTTATACAGCTCAAAAGCACTCGATATTTATCTCGACCTAGGCGCATTAGCCAAGCCTGATCAACTGAAAGCCAGATTCTTCACCCTACCGCTCACGAGCCTGCACCGCGTGAAAGAATTCAAGTTACGCCTTGACCTGCAAGCAATCACCTACGAAGAAGACGTCAAAAGCCTGGTCAACGCGATGGTTCAACTACTGCCGGCAGATAAGCTCGATGAAAGAGCCCTCAATCTCACTGAAAATTTCGAGGACAGCACATTTACTAAACTTTGGCTGGAGAACTTCGACGGCAAAAATAGCAGCAGCGAGAACTGCCTGCAAGAAGGCGACTTAGCGGCTGAACGATACAGGGTGATAGAGCGCCTGCAAGGGGGCGGACAGGCGGCAGTCTATCTAGCGAATGACATTACTACCGAAACCGATGCCGATGGCGGTGGCGAGAGCAAGCAAGTGGTTCTGAAAGAATTTGTTTTGCCGGCCAAAGGCGGCATTGAGATCAGGCGTCGCGCCCTAGAAAATGTCGAGCACGAAGCCAAGATCTTGAAAAAGCTGGAAGCCCCCAACATAGTCAGGTTGCTTGATTGTTTTGCGACTGCCCAGAGAGCCTATCTAGTTCTTGAGCATATCAAAGGTGCTTCCTTAAGAGTGATAGTGAAAAGAGAAGGACCACTACCGGTTCCGGAAGTGCTAATTCTAGCGGATCGCATGTGCGACATTCTCATTTATCTGCATAGCCAAACACCACCAGTGGTGCACCGCGACTTCACACCGGACAATCTAATGTTTTCTGGGGAAGGGCAGCTTTACTTAATCGACTTCAACGTAGCCGAAACCTTAGAGTCAAACATAACTCGCACCATGGTGGGCAAACACAGCTATGTTCCTCCTGAACAGTTCAGAGGCAAAGCCACCACCCAAAGCGACATCTATGCCTTAGGTGCTACGCTTTACTTTCTTTTGACCGGAAGAGATCCCCAACCGATATCGGTATCAAATCCATTCACCGAAGAAAATGCCTCCGACCCGATTGAAAGAGAACCAAATGAAACAAGCAAGCCTGCCTTAGGACAGATTATTGCTAAAGCAACAGCGCTGGAAGCCAGCCAGCGTTATCAAGACTGCCGTCAGATGAAGAAAGAACTGGAGCCGCTCATCGGCGCCTGAAAGCGAGCTAAGCCGGCATGCGGGATAAATCTTGCAGAGCCTGCACCAGTTTATCAACATCCTCTCTGGTGTTGAACGAACTAAAGCTGACGCGAGCCAGTCCTGTTTTCTCGCTATTGAGAACTTTGTGCGTCGAAACAGCGCAGTGCAAGCCCGCCCGAATGGCGATACCATATCCAGTATCAAGCCAATCTGCCACTCTGTCGGCGGTGAGACCTCGATAACTGAAGACAACCACCGGAAGGTACTGAGGCTCCCGGCTCACTTCGGAAGTCACTCTGCGCTTTTGCGAAGAAGAAGAAGAAGAAGAAGAAGAAGAAATAGCAGCAGCAGCAACAGCAGAAGCAGCGGAAGGGGAAGAATCGGCCGAAGCATTACCATTAGATGCAGCGCCGGACTGAGGGGTATCGGATTGTGCAGAATTAGACGAAGCAGCTTGCACTGCGCCCGGCTCGAGGCCTACTGCAGAGAGGCTGGAAACCAATCTATCGCGCTCTACCCGACGCCCCTTAATTTCTATGGCATCTATGTCAATCGTCTTTAATAAGAAATAGTCTACCAACGAGCTAGCCCGGGCCAGCATCGACTCTGGACCTTGTTCGAGCACATAGCGAACACCTTCAGCTAGACCAGCGGCTAGTTGTACACCGTGGGTGCCGGGTTCTAGACGATCTGGCAAGAAAGTAGGCATGGCGAGGCTGTCTGACCGAGAGCCAGTACCGCCGCAATAGGGGGGATCAAGCTCAAAGTTCTGACTGCGCACATAAAGAATGCCTATACCGGGCGGTCCGTAGAGTCCTTTGTGCCCAGATGCAGCAAAATAAGTCACCCCAGTCAAACGACTCAAGTCATCACGTACAAAACCGGCACTCTGAGCGGCATCGACCAGTAGCGGTATGCCGGCGTCTTCGAGCATGCGCGAGACAGACTCAATATCAAGAAGCGCGCCTGTAACATTGCTCGCGCGAGTAAACACAGCCAGAGCCGGTTTCGGACTTTCGGAACTGATTCGACGTAGGGCTTGTAAATCGACCAAGTTGCCATCTGGTCCAGCAGGTACTTGTACAACCTCTATGCCGTCGCGGCTTTCATGATAAGCGAGACTGCGCATAACGGCATTATGTTCAAAGCTGGTGACCAAAACCCGGTCGCCGGCGCGCAGCTTTTGAGCACCAATCAGACCTGTTAGAACCAAGTTGATACTCTGCGTGCAGCCGGCAGTAAAGACAAGGCGATGACCATCAGCTACCCCTAAAAAGTCAGCCAGGCTTTCTCTCGCCTCAAATATCTGGTGCGAAGAGTTGTAAGCAAGGCGATGGGCACCTCTACCGGGATTCCCGGCGCTTCTTAGCACCGAATCGCAAACTTTATAGACCGATTCAGGCTTGGGGTAAGTGGTGGAGGCGTTGTCAAAGTAAATGATTTTTTCGGACATTGTCATTGATCAGTGAATGTGGGCAGCCGCGGTTTTTGCCATGCTAGCATTCTTTAGTGTCGGCTATACAAAGATATTTCGCGAAAAATGTTCAAAAAAGCAGAAAGAGCCCCCTTGTACCAAAACAGCTTAATGCAAAATGGCTTGCCCCGAAGCAACTCTATTCAGAATGGCTTGTCCCAGAGCAGCTCTATTCAGAAAGGCTTGCCCCAAACCAGCTCTATTCAGAACGGCTTGTCTAAAGAGCACTTTTCACCTAAACAATTGAAGCGAGCCGGCGACTCCGCAAAGAAGACTCTAGCTCTCAGCCTTCTGCTTTCTTTCATGACTTTGCTTGGACCAAATCAAAAGAGTAATGACGGAAAGAACAGCTACGGCAGCCCGGCTTTTGCTCAACGCACTCAACAAGCACAATTCTCGCAACAGCCGCAGCCAGCTTTCAAAATAAGCCCAGAATATAGTCAAGTCTGGAAACAACCAAGCAGAGCTTTTCAGGAGGCAATGACAGCCTCTTCTCTTGACAGGCTCAAGACTTTGGCTAGTCAAAATTTTCCAGGCTTCACCGCCACCGAAAGAAGATTTGCCGAATACTCGCTGGCTTGCCAACTTCAGAAAAGCCAATCCAAAGAGAACTCGAGAAAAGCTCTTGAGATTTTCACCGAACTCTCCAGCGACTCTCAACTGAAAACGCTCTGCCTCTGGCGCTGCGCCTCTCTTACTGCCTCATTGGGCGACGAGGCACAGTTGCGCAATGTCCTTTCCTCAATTGTCAAAGCGCACGAAGCAGAAAGCCAAGACATTGCCAGAGCTTCATACGAACTAGCGCAATCTTACATTCGCGCCCAAGAAATAGAGCGAGCTCTGCCCTTACTCAACTCACTGAGACAGCGTTTCGCGAACAGCGAATACGCCAAGGGTGCGCTCTATTATCTAGGACAAATCGACCTTAACAGAGCCATTCAAATAACATACCCTAGTACAAACGCAGCCACTGGTGCTGCCTCAAGTGCGACAAGCGACCGTCAGCCCAACCCAGAATCAGCCGCTGGTTCAGTGAACGGGGCGGGTGGAAACGGAAGTAACACCAACGCCAATAGCGGTAACGCCAGCGCCGTTAGCAGCCAAATATCTGTCACAGACCAAGAAGCACTAGCCAGCGCCCTTGCCGCTTTTCGCGAGTATATCAAGTCAACTCCGACCGGTCGCTTTGCCGGAGAAATAGCAGATAAACTCCTCAATCTCAATCAGAACTGCGCTGCCGTGACCCTTTCTTCCTTAGATTTTGACAGCATTGGCATGGTCTACTACCGCAAAGGAGATTTCGGCAAAGCCGTCAAATACCTAGATAAAGCGGGAACAAACGAGCGGCTCTTCCAGAAAGCTCAGTGCCTAGCCAAGATCGGACAGGGCGAGGCAGCGCTGGTGATGCTCTTTCGCGCCATCGAAAAAGATCCGGCAAGCACAAGCTACGACGAAATCACCGACACCATTACAGGTCCCATGAGCAGGCAAAAGACCCTAGAGGTCTGGAAAAAGATCGTTACTCTTAAGCCAAAACACCTAGACCATGCTCTCTGGAACGTCGCAGTACGAAGCGAAGACGAAGATGCCATCAAGATATTGGAAAAACTTCTGGCTGAATATCCGACCTCCGAACATGCGCCCGAATCTCTCTGGTGGATTTTCTGGCACCAAACCAAATCGATATTCCCCGACAAGCTGGCAGCCAATAAAGTGAAAGCGCTTTCCCTAGCAAAATTGGCGGAAAGCGGACTGATGAGATATCCCAAACATCGCAGCGCGGCGCGCTTTAGTTTTTGGGCCGGAAGAATTCACGAAAAACTTGGACAAGCACAGCAGGCTAGGCTCGCATACGAAACAGCCGCACAGAAATATCCAACCAACTATTATGGCGGAAGAGCCCGCCATCGCCTCGAGGCCCTCGCCAAACAAATTCCTGGCAAACCTCTGCAGGACCGAGCCTGGAGCACAAGTTCAACCAGAAGAGGTCCTGAAACTTGGAACTGGCCCGGACCTGGCAGCCTCTTCGACTATGATCGAGTCGCCAATCAAATTGGCGCTCTGCCGGTGCTGCTCTCCCTTGTCGGTCAAACAGAAGAAGCTCTGGAAATGACTAGCGATAGGCTTAACAAACTGGGGGAATCCGCTGCAAACAAAGATCAGATAACTGGTTTCAAGACTCACCTTTATCTAAAACTCAAACAAGAAATTGAAGCGATTCGCACTGCAGGCCGTGACCTCGGCGAGATACCATCAAAATCACCAAGATGGCAAATGCTCTATCCATGGGCTTACGCCAAACAAATCGCCGATGCTTCCAAAGCTTACGGAGTGGATCCCTACCTCGTACATGCTCTGATCAGAGAGGAATCACGCTACTATGCAAGAGCTCTTAGTCGCTCCAAGGCCATCGGGTTGATGCAACTACTGCCCAGCACCGCCCGCGGTGTAGCAAAGACTCTCGGAATTACAGTCGCCAGCGACGAAGACGTATTCATTCCCGACAACAACATCAAACTCGGCACTAAGTACTTGTCGTCAGTATTGAGCCGTAAGAATAACCACGCCATGCTGGCGGTAGCAAGCTATAACGGCGGACCAAACGCCGTCACAAAATGGTTGAATCAACACCTCGCAGCCGGCGGAACAGATCTAGATGTTTTTGTGGAGAACATACCCTATCGAGAAACGCGAGATTACGTAAGAAAAGTATTTGGAAGTTACTGGACTTACGAGCTCATGTATCCGCCAAAATTTGCAGCGGCTGGTGAGTCTGGCACTGTCGATCCAGGCGACTCTAGCAAGAATGAAGCCGCCGATTACAGCAATTAGTTCTCTAATTAAGCAGCTAAGTCTTCACACCGATAGCTTGGCTGAATTCTGCTCTAAACAAGCTGTCGATTACCTGGCTTCTTATACGACTCCCGCTTACCGTCTTTTCGCAACGATATCCTTTTACACAACAAATTCAAAGATTCGGACGATGCAGCCGGCAACATCTCACTGAGCCACTGCGGCAAGTATTGCCGCAAAGCCGGCACCAATAGCTTCTCTCTCCGGTCCAACACTTTCCATACGGCCATCACATCCTCACGGGTGCAATCTCTTACTTTTCTCTCCTGAGTATCTGTGTTTCCGTTTGTCACACCACCAAGAAGCAAAGCTTGATCGTCACTTTTGGCTACTTTCTTCATGCGCATCCCCTTAAGCCAGAGGCCTAGCAAAGCGCGACCTGCTTCAGTTTCGCCCAACAAAATCTTACGATTCCCTAATGGCCTCGATTTTATTCTTCCCTTTCTTAGACGCCAGCCAGTACGTCTTGCAGCTGGAGCCAAAATCTGCTCAAACTCAAAACTAGACTGACTGGCGCCAGTGATCAAGTCTACGCTCCGTTCCGTGAGGAGATCGTCGCCGAAGGCGAAAGCTAGACTCTCTGCCTTACATTGCTGTCGAGAGGAATCTGTAGTCCTTACTGGTGCCGCGAAAGCAGAGCGCTTTATGCCAGCTAAACGTTCTTCAGTAACGGCAAGATTCCTCAGCCTACGAACTCGAAAAACTCCGTAAGCAAGACGTTCGAATTTACCGCAGTTCACGGAGCGAGACAAAAAAGAATCGAGGGTATTCCTATACTGCACCAGTGGCAGTAATTCTCTTGTTGTAAAAATTGCTTCTGCCGGTAATGTCGACAAGTAGCGCCTGACGTATGCCAACGCAATCCTACTGCGGCTGCCGGCTTTCTTAGAGCCATTAGATCTCGGTTTTTCTGATGCTTTCATGGGGTAACCTCCACAAGATAGCAAGAAATTCTCGAGAATTTCTTGCTATTCAACCCAACCGAGTTTATATACGTAAATCCAAACAAAAAAGTTCAATTCGCTCCAATCAGCACGAACCCCTACCCAGCGGTCAATACAGAACAATTTGCAAGAAATTCCCAGAATCTCCAGCCAATTTTAATCTTACAAACAACTCAGAACTTTGCTTCCGAACCGCCTAGAACTATTTGCCAGAGTCAGATGTGATTTCTTTATATTGGTCGACCATGGCATTGAAATTTGCCTGTACTTGAACCCAATCACTCACAAGTAAAGACTTCTCTAGCTGACTGCACCAACCAGCCAATTCATCATATCCAACAGAGAGACACAGGCCCTTCATTTCATGCACTGCAGACTGAACATCGCTAGTTTCCTGTTTGTGAACAGACAGAAATAAGCGATTCATAAGTCCAGACATAGATTTTGTAAACGCCTGATGCAACTGCGGATCCTTGACCGCGTTGAGATCATCAAAAGTCTGTTGAGAACTTTGCGATACCTTAATAGGTAGCCATCTAGAAAGAACTTCCTGCAAGTCCAAAAAGCTAAATGGTCTGACCAGAATCTCGTCCATGCCAGCCTCAAATGCCTTCTTCCTCTCTTGGGGCATGGAGGTTGCAGTGACACCGATAATTATGCTCCGGGTCTGCCTGCCCTTTTCAGATTGTCGAATTAATCTGGTGGCTTCTATACCGCCAACTTTCTCCATCTGTAGATTCATCAGGATAACAGCAAAGTGCTTTTTGGATGCCGCATCTACAGCTATCTCGCCATCGTTAACAGAATCGACTTCACAACCTAGAGAAGCAAGTTGTTTGCAAAGCATTTCTCTATTAACTTCGTTGTCCTCTGCTATTAAAACTTTTGAGATAGACATTCGTTGTTTTCTCTTGCTTTCTAGAATTGTTGAGTTCTAATTTTACAACTTCTCAAATCTAGAAATTAGTGAACAAGACCGAGAAGCCAAGCCAGGTATGAGATTTGCCCTTATTCGAGTCTCCGCCCAATCAAAAGAAGTGTGACTGGTAGACTAATGTAGGTGTTGAGTTCGTATTGAAAAGCAGGGAAGTCAGGAAGTAAAAGTGAATAACATGTCTAACTCTATTGAAAATGAGGTTAATGAGTTCGAAGATCTTCAGAAAGACACGAGATTTTCTCTCGAATCCTTCAAATTCAGGAAAAAACCAGTCATGCAGCTAGTAAAGGTTAGGCATAGACAGCTGAATCCAAGTGTCCATAACGCAAGCCAAATGTCTAATTTCGGTGCCGTGCGTACCCTTGCTCAAAAGTCTTTGGGAGTGGTAGCACTGCTGTCACTAATTACCTTCTGTAACCCCCGTGCAGTGCACAGCCAAGGAGCTGTGTTTAAGCAAATTCAGTCCGGTCAATTCAAAGCGGCATATCCCCAGATCAAAGCTATGGCACAAGCCAATCCTAGAGAAATGTCTTATCAATATTATTTAGGAATTTGCGCCAAAGGCACTGGAGACAAAGCGACTGCAGAACTAGCCTTGACCAAGGTAGTAGCCGGTACTGTTGCTAGTTCTCCCTATTCAGTGAATGCAGTTCAAGCACTCAGCCAACTGAACCCAACACTGAAGCCCTATTCTTGTGCGCCAGATGGTAAAACCCGCCGTTGGTCGCCAAAGGCAATGCCCCTCAAGGTGTTCATTGCAGATGGTCTAGGTCTAAATACAAATCTTGCTGGAAGAGACCTAGCCTCGACCGAAATGGTTCAAGTGATCAACTTTTTGCACTCTAATTCGCTCAAACAAATACCGGGCTATCGTCCTCACTTTAAGCGCGCCATAGCAGATGCCATGCAGGTTTTTGACTGGGCAATCAAGTCAAAGTTGGTAAACTTCGCATTGGTCGGCAGCGCAAAAAGTGCAGACGCAGTTGTGCTGTTCTGCGAACAGACCCAGGAAGGTGTGAACGGTGTTACCGTTTACCCACTGGAAAAAGGGCAACCGTGCCTGATTCAGATCGCTCTGTCGCCCGTGAACGGCTTGCCTGACCCAGAAGCTTTTCGATTGGTAAAACAAGCGGCGGCAGTGCAGATAGGGCACCTGATCGGACTTGGTAGATCGCAAAATCAAGGTGATCTGATGTTCGAAAGCACTCAGTTGCCCGGCGGAAGAGGCGCAGAGAGGCCGAGTCCTAACGACCTAGCCATGCTAAGAGCAATCTATTCTATGCCATGCGATATCTTGATCAAATAGCGTCGCGCAACGCGGTTCATTTCATTACGTTTGAACGTGCGAATCTACAAAGAATTCCGGCTAAGAATTCCTGCAAGAATTCCTGCAAGAAGATCCGACAACGCTGTTGAAACTTCCAACATATAAGGGCTGAAAGCTTAGCTTGTGACATTCTAGTGACACGGGCTACAGTGACGCATCTCGAGGATTTGTGACATTTTTGTGGCATAGAATGACACCACCAGCAGTTACCGATTCGATGATTTAATCATCCAAACAAGACAGATTTTCGGCAGAATAAAATCACCAAAGACCCACACACAGAGCCATTTTCTAGCAACTCAAAGACCAAAATCAAAAATGGCATTTTTGTGACCACGTAAATTCCCTCATTGCAACCGCTTCGTGATTATGGTTTGCTAATACTCACCTCCCCCGAGCGACCCAATTAATCACCAAACCCCGGGTAGACCGGAACATCCTCTTAAAAGGAGTGCTTTGCTATGTCATGTGATAGACAACAACCCTGCAGACCGAGCCTGGACGAACAAATCAGAGGAGAAGGGCAAGAAATTGCCAAACTGCTCGACAGTCGTGATCCCCTTGCTGCAGCAAAGTATCTCAGCCATGACGCCTACAACATGCCAGCGGGCCAATTCAACGCTGTTGTTCGCGAAGTAATGAAGCATGATCGCAAAAACAGCGGCGCAGATCTCTATATAGACACAGACGGCTCATTAGTTATTGATACCCGAAACAGAACAAGTGACCAGCTTGTAGTCAAACAACCTCACCAGTTCGATCGCGGCGGACGCATTGCCCGAGTCGGAGACGAACCCACCTACAGACCCGTTCCCGAACGCCAGGACCCGCGATATGGGCAAGATCCACGCTACAGCGACAGACAAGATCCCCGCCAGCAGGGAAGGAACACAGCTGCTGACGCCGCCGTAGACATGGCCTTTGGTGCCCTGGCCGGAGCCGCAGTGAACGGACGAAAAGGAGCTGTGGCAGGCGGTCTTGGTGCTGGAGCCGCAAAAGTTATCGACAGCCAACTTGGAGACCAGAGCGAAACAGTCAATGGCACAGCAGCCAAAGTTCTTATCCCTGCTGCCATTGGTGGTCTTATCAGCGGCAAAGACGGAGCCAAGGCCGCTGGCGCAGGAGCCGCTGTTCAGGCTGCAACTGACTGGTTCAGAAAGAGAGAAAAATAGGTTTCATCGAAAAGCAAAGCAAGAAGAAAGCCATCGGAGCGAAAGCCCTGGTGGCTTTCTTCTTAAGACTGAAGCCCCAAAACCAATAGAAACCAACGCTTAAGACCCAAGCGAAGCCAATGTCGAAAAGCAGCCCAGGCAGACGAAGCTAAATTAGCCCAGAGCGTGATTCTCTTGGCTCTGGTCTTTTGTTTTATTGGAACCATTCAAACCAAGCAAACGAGCAAAAGGATTGGTTAGGCTCTTAGTTTCCTTACCTTTGCCGCCTTCAGCACTCGCTGTTGTTGGAATTTTCATACCGCAAGTCTGGCAAATATGCTTATTTGCCGGCATCTTAAATTGACATCTCGGACAAAGAATGTACTGCATAGCCCCTCGCTTTCTAATTCGCAGTATAACACCAGGAAATCAAGTGCGGTAGCCAATCTGTGGACCTTGTAAGGATTTACCCAATTTTTTACGTGCTCCTAACCTGATGAAGTTATCAACTGAGCAAACTTCCAAATTAGTGGCTTTTTCGCGTTATTATTTGCTGGTTTAAAAGAACCTCTTTACAAACTGCTCCTTCCTGGATTCGATTCTTGCGCATCATCATCACCTTTGAGTCGTTACAACAAGTTCTCAAGGCGGAAAAGCTCCTTAGAGAAAGCGACAAGTATCAATGTAGGACCACTCCAACTCCGCCAGGGCTTTCATCTGACATTTGCGGGATGTCCATAGAGCTGCACAATCCTGAATCGCAGGAAGATGCGTTAGCTCATCTTAGAAACTACGGTTTGGTTCCGAGTGGAATTCACTGCCTAGATGACAAATCAAACAAAGTTACAAGCACAACCGGCACAAAAGATTCAAAAGATTCAAAAGATTCAGCAAGCTCAAAAGATTCAGCAAGCTCAAAAGATTCGAAAAGTACTAAAAGTACTAAAAGTTCTAAAAGTTCGATAGTCTCAATAGAGTCGAAAGACTTAGCCAATTCCGAA
The DNA here is from genome assembly GCA_019745415.1 of Candidatus Obscuribacterales bacterium. GTDB lineage: Bacteria > Cyanobacteriota > Vampirovibrionia > Obscuribacterales > Obscuribacteraceae > Obscuribacter. The sequence continues at coordinate 40,080 of JAIETF010000062.1, forward strand.
CACACCCTGCTTATCTTGGCAGACTTCCAAACGATAGATGCAAAGACGCGCTATATCTTGGATTTTGCCCTGGGCATGGCTGAACGAGTTTTGCTTTTGGTTAATGGGCCGGTAGATGAGCAATTTCTGGTAAATCTGATTAACTACAACCCGAGGTTGGAATGTGCGGTTGCTGGGGACGATTTTGGCCCGTTGCATTTTGGCAAGCCCGATAACGATTCTGAAAAGCCTTCACCTGTGCAGACTTCGGAAGAAATAGCAAGAAAATCTCGAGAATTTCTTGCTATTTCATTTTCGACCGCTCCGGAAAGCGTCGGTCTGTTTATCGGTCCAGCTTGGCTAAAAAAAGTCTTGCCGAAAGCTACAAGTCTAATGGTAGATGATGAAGAACAGCTTTCAGTGCAGGCACTGGCGAATCGGTTAAAGGTCCTCGGGCAACACGATAATCATCAAGAGATTGAATCCTTCGTCTCTTTTGCACTCTTGTCCTTGCCGGAAAGACGCAGAATGCTGAAGAAGGTTTGCATATTTGGACCAGAATCTACTGGCAAAACAACAATGTCCAAAAATCTAGCCAAACAATTTCACACACTTTACTGTCCCGAATATGCCAGAACCCTAATGGAAAGTAGAAATAACGAGCTTTTTGAATCAGACATGATTCACTTTGCCAAAGGCATGATCGCATCAGAGGAAGCTTTGGCTGTTTTTGCAAATAGAGTGCTATTCTCAGACACAGACGCGTTGACCACGTGCATTTGGTATGAATTTCTCTACAAAAAAGTGCCGGATGAACTGCGGAAACTTGCTGCCCGCCAAAATCATCACCTCTATCTGCTTCTCGATGTTGATGTGCCATGGGTTTACGACCCTCAACGCTACCTGCCAAATGAAAGGCAAAGTTTTCTGGAGCTCTGTCGAGTCTATTTGGAAGACGCCGGCAGACCTTACAAGCTGATAAGCGGCACATTCGAAGAGCGGACCAATTTAGCCATAGTGGCCGTGGAACAGCTGCTCAGATCATGAGCCCTGAATGTCCTGAAATCTGAAAGTCCTGAAATCTCAAAGTCCTGAAATCTGAAAGTCCTGAAAGTCCCGAGAGAACTCAGAGTCTTGATAGTCTTGACAAACCTCAGAGTCTTGAAAGTCCTGAAAGTCTTGAAAGTCTTGAAAGTCCCGAATGTTCAAAGCGACTTGGCAAGCACAGCCAAAGAATTCTAGAACGACAAATCTAAACCAACAGGCTTGATATGAAAACCAGTCCTCCGCTAGCTTCGCTGAGCCAGGGTTGCCAAGATGAGCATAGTTAAATGAACAGACAGTGCACCAGAGAAAGACAGGGGAATTCTAAGCCATTCTAATCTCCGTCGAAACCCTGAGCCCGTGAGTCGCAATGTTGAGACTGGCAGATTATTAACTGAGTTGTAAGACGTGTTTTAGAATCATAAAGCTAATACAACCGAGATTTTTTCCTTGCTCCTTCAGCCTGAAGAGTTTTAGGTTTAAAGCCTTATTTACGTCCCAAAAACTCATAAAGAACTAAATCTCTCTCCGAAGTCCCAGAACACTAGAACAAACAGTTTATGCAACAGAGGTCTAGGCTTCTGCTCTCAGACCGTTCAGTTCTAACCGAACGCCCGTCATGGCTCGTTGCAGTGCACTTAGACTCACTGCACCTGACAGGCGACCCTAGCGCATCTATCAAAAACCTATCTTCTAACCAAGGTTCAGCTATAATCCCGCCATCCGGCGAGATTCTGGCGCAACCTCCGGAGGTAACCATGAAAGCTATGTCTGCAAAATCCCCGGTTCGCACAGCCAAGAAAGCGCGAATCGGACTCTATGACGGCACCTTCAGCCCCATTCACTATGGGCACCTGATCTGTGCAGAACGCACCCGACAGGTGAAGAACCTCGACCGGGTGCTTTTCCTCACCTGTGGCAATCCGCCCAACAAGGCGGGAGTTCTCGACGCCGAAGTGCGCCACGAGATGGTCGTAGCCACGGTTTCGGACAATCCGCATTTCGAAGCATCTCGCATCAGCCTCAACCAAAAGGGCGTCGGCTACACGCTCATGGCCGTGGAACGAGTCAAGGAAGAATACGAGAGCCGCGGCGAAGAAGTGGAGCTGTTCTACTTGACCAGCTCCGAATACCTCGACCCCAGTCACAAGTGGTTCATGGGCAAATGGACCGGCGGCAAAGAGCTGTTCAAGCTCGTCACCATCCTCGTCTTCCCTCGCGACAAGCAAGAGGTGGACAAGATTCGCGAGTGGGCCAAGCTCATTCCCGGAGCCCGCATCGAAGCGATCGAAGTACCAAGCCCGGAACTCTCCAGCACGATGATCCGTGAGAGCGTCTGCCGCGGGCGCTCCATCTGGTATCGCCTGCCCTGGGTGACGCAGCAGATGATCGCCAAATACGGCATCTACCGCGACGCGCAGACGCCGGCTGTCGCGCCGCTGCGTGCCCTCGAACTGGACAACATCAAGCACGTGGGCATCTACGGCGGTCAGTTCGACCCGATTCACTACGGGCACCTGCTCTTGGCTGAGTGGGCACGCGAAGAATACGGCATGGACGTCGTCGAATTCGTCACGTCGGCCACGCCGCCGCACAACAAGCAAGCTTCGGTTTCGGCCGAGGCTCGCCACGAGATGGTGGTGGCAGCCACTGCCGACAACCCGAACTTCCGCACATCGCGTGTCGACCTCGACAGAGGCACGACCAGCTACGCTCTGCTCACGGCCAACGACATGCGCCTCAAGTACGGCGAAGGCGTCGAGCTCTCGATGTTCATCGCCGCCGACTACCTCAATCCCAAGTTCGAATGGCGGCTCACCGAATGGATGGGCTTCCCCGAACTCGCGGGCAAGGTGCGCTTCCTGGTCTTCCCCACCGGTGAGACCAGTTATGCTCAGGCTGTGAAATGGGCCAAGCAGATGGCTCGCAAGGCGCCGGGCGCGCGCATCGAAGTCATGAACGCGCCAAGACCGAACGTCTCGAGCGGCATGATCCGCGAATGGATCTCGAAGGGTGAGTCGGCTCAGTACACCACCCCTTGGGTGGTGCAGCAGATCATCGGCAAGCGCCGACTCTACCGCCAAGCCGAGACCAGCACAGCTGCTGCGAAGCGCGGGGTTTCCCCGAAGCCAGCCCGCGGCGCTGGAGCCCGCAAAACCACAAAAGCAGCCGCGGGCAAGACCGGCGCTTCCGAAATCTCCGGTAAGCGCTAAGTCGCATCCCCAAAGCGACTCATGCGAGTAGCTACACCTGGACCCGAGCGGTTCAGGCGTTGGCATCACTGACAAAGAGGGCTCTGGATTGTTCCAGAGCCCTCGCTTTTCATGTAAACAACGACAGACGTGAGGTACTCATGGTCTTGAACATCTCAGCTGGTAAGACACCAGCAAAAGCAGCCGCACATGCATCGCATGCCCGGCAGGTGAAGAGCCTCAGGCGAGTTCTCATCATGGTCAAGGAGACCTACTTCGAACAGGTTTCGAAGCGAGGAGACAAAGCCCAATTGGCAGAAATTGCCAATCAAGCCCCCGGGGTGCGGAATGTTGCCCGTTCTCACGAGCAGCATCTACAGACCCTCAAAGTGGTGAAGGAGGCACTATCAAACCGAGGCATCAAATTCGAAGAAGTTCGCGAAATCGCAGACTTCACCGGCAAACTCGATGAAATCGACTTGATTGTTTCCGTTGGCGGCGACGGCACCTTCTTGCGAGTCTCGCACGAAGTCATCGGCAAGACGCCGGTCCTTGGTGTCAACTCAGCTCCGATAACGAGCTTTGGACACTTCTGCCGCACCGACTGCAACGGCTTTCTCAGGACGCTCGATGCCATCATCGACGGCACCATCACGCCGATTCGACTGCTGCGCCTCGAATTGACCTTGAACGGAGTACCGCTTCCCGAGTTGGTACTCAATGAAGTGCTGGTCGCGCACGCACACCCAGCCGGCACCAGTCGCTACCAAATCGACGTTAACGGCGAGCAAGCCGAGCACAAAGGTTCCGGCTTACTGATCGCAGCTCCATCCGGCAGCACCGGCTTTCTTCGCTCCGAAGGAGGCGCTGTACTGCCCATCTCGGCGAGAGCCTTCTCTTACCTGAAGCGAGCCCCCTTCCTCGGCTTGTTCGAGCAAGGACGGCTGCTCAGAGGCTCGGTGGCGGAAGGTGGCAGAATCTCCATCACATCCAACATGCAAGCTGGCAAACTGTTTGTAGACGGTGAACACATCGAATACGACTTTCCTCGCGGCGCTCGTCTAGAGGTTCGCGTCGCCAGCGCCGATCTTGTCGCCTATGTTCATCCCGGCTGCCACAGCCCGTACCAGATGGAAGCGACTCTGCTTCGCCTGCCTCTGCCGCGCTTCATCAGCGCGCCGCTGGCTGCCATCTTTACCCGCATCAGCAAACAACTTTCCTGCATCGGAGAAAACAGATGAAAGTACGCACCTTCTCTATCGTTGCCGGCTCGATGGCATGCAACGCAAAATGTCCTTTCTGCGTCGCGCACATGACACCGGCCAACGGCATCTCCTCAAAGGAGCCGGCTGTGAACTGGCGAAACTTCCGCAAAGCCTGCCAGTTCGCACGGGACGGAGGCTGCGTCACGGCGATGATCACCTCGAAAGGTGAGCCCACCATCTTCCCCGACCAAGTCACGCGCTTCCTGAAGGAGCTGTCGACCTTCAATTTCCCAGTCCTGGAGCTGCAGACCAACGGCATCCTCATCGCCGACGGTGAAACCAAAAGGGTCAGCGACGAACACCTGCAAGCTTGGTATGACGCGGGGCTGAACATGGTCGCCATCTCGGTCTGTCACTGGGAGCGCGAAATGAACAAGCGCATCTACATGGGCGAGCAGAGCAAGCGCGACTACATCGACCTGCCGGCGCTCATCGAAAAGCTGCATCGTTTCGGCTTCTCCGTTCGCCTGGCCGTGGTCATGCTCAAGGGCTTCATCGACAGCCCCGAAGCTGTGGACAAGATGATCGAGTTCGCTCGCACCCACAAGGTCGAACAGCTCACCTTCCGCCCGGTTTCCAAGCCGGACAAGAGCGAAAACGAGAAAGTTTTCCAGTGGACCAGCAGCAATCACGTGCCCGCCACGCTGGAAGCGGAGGTGAACCAACACCTGGCCTCGCAGGGCACCGTGCTGAACAATCTCACTCACGGCGCCACTGTCTATGACGTGAATGGACAGAACGTCTGCATGACCAACTGCCTGACCGTCCAGCCCGACAACGAAGAGATGCGTCAGATCATCTTCTTCCCTGACGGTCACCTGCGCTACGCCTGGCAGCACGCCGGCGCCATCATCTTCTAACTTATGCTAGAGGCGGGTTCTCGAAACTGTAAACGGGAACCCGCCTCGGCTCAGCCTGAGGAAGTCAAATGACCACAAGCGTTCTACTCTTCACCGTCGCCTTACTGGTGACGGTGTCTTCGGCGGGTGGAGCTTTCTTTTTAGTTCACAACCTCACCCTGAGCTACTTTGCCCACAAGAAACGTTTTCTGGGCAGGAGACCGCAGGGTGCGAAGGAAAAGCTCGCATACGCACTCACTCTCAGCGGCGCCTTAGTTGCGGCTCTGGGAATCGCTTTCATGATCGCCTCATACGCCATCAGCACCTGGGGACGCACACTCGGTCTGGCGGTGACTATAGGCATCTCGATCGGTATCGTTCTGAGCTATCTTGCTGATGCCAAAAGAATCTAATTGCAAGGTTTCGCCTGGCGCTATCACCATTCCAAATTGACTCGAGTCCAGAAATAACCTCCCTGGACTCGAGTCAAACTTTCTCACTCGAAATTAAAAATCAAAATTTTACTACTCCATTTAGTGACTCAAAGAAAAAAAGACAAAAGAAAAAGGGATAGTTTTAAGGGTCAACACCAGAACTAAAAAACCAGCTTGCAAGCAGGCTGCCAAGAGAGAAGTCTGCGGAGCGAGACTCTCTTTGTCTCTAAAAACCAAAGAACCAAGATAGCAAGAAATTCTCGAGAATTTCTTGCTATCTTCGGAGAGAACCTGAACCTAATGGGTCTATGCACAGCCACGCCATCTTGGCATCATTCATTCTGAAAAACTTCTTCCCTGCGAAAGCAGGCAAAAAGAGATATCCAACAGCAATAGGAAACTGAGCACCTTGTCTCAAGCAGCCTGCCTCAGCGGGTATACACAACCTATTTTGCAAGACTGCGCGAGCAATTCTTGATTGTGTTTTCGTCTTCTGATTTGCTAAGAGAACCGTACTTACTTCTTTTCTTAGCTGAGCAAAAATCCTCCTATAACCTTCAGCATCCCCTCCCAACAATCATTTAGACGAAGATTTTCGACGAAGTCTTTGTCAGGAGAAATTCATGCTTTTGAACATTGCCCTGGCGCTTCTGGCGCTGGTAGTGCTGTTTGCCCTCTTCGCTCGTCAGCGCCAGTCGCGTGCCAACGAAAAATCCGGCGTTGCCTCTGGAAACGTGGAAGCCAAGAAAAACACCCTGCGCGGCGAAATTCATTCGCTCGAACTTGGTATTCGCCAAGTGCAGGGCTATATCGACCACCTCAAGGGCGAAGAAGAGGAAATCAAGGAAGCCCGCAGCGCGGCCACTGCCGAGCTCTTGAAGGCTTCCGAGTTGAAGGGCTCAATCGAAGCCGCCATCGAGACTTCGACCACAGAGGCGCAAGTCGACGGTCTGGCGCTCGGGCTCGAACAGGCTCGCAGTCATGTGCGCAAAGCGCGCAGCTTGTCGCTGCACGAGCAGCAACAAGAAGAAGACGAAGACAAATAAATCGAAAGGGAGTATCTATGAAGACTCTAATATTGCTGGCGGCTTTCATCGCTTTCTTGTATCTGCTTCGTAAACGCTCCGCATCGCCATCCGACGGCGTCAGCCAAAGCGCGGAAGAGAGCTCGGGCAAAAGAGATCAACTGGTTTCTCCGCCGAGCTCACTGCCGGTTGCGCCACAAGCTCAAGTATCACCGGCGCCCCAGATGCAATCTCAGCTTCCTCCCCAGTTGGCGGATGAGATTGCCAATGGACTTCTGGAAGAGCCACTCGTGAAAGTGGTGCTGTTGGCTCGTCGCATCGATCGAGCTCGCTCTCGGCTTGATAGTCTGGCTGCGCCGGACAAAGCCGAGCATGAAGCGGAGCTTCGGATCATCAAAGAGCAGCTGCGGTGCGCGGCCTTCGAGAAGGAGCTCCTGCTTTCGGTTTTCACCGGACATCATCCCAATCAAAGCGCCATCGATACCGACTGGTGCTTCACCGCAGCCGAACTCTATCTCAAGTTTGCAGATGAGCGGCTCAAGACACTGAACTGACACGGAATAATCATGAAGACGCTGATGAGACTCGCCTGGGCGGGTCTGTTGAGCTTCCTCCTGTGCATGATCATTTCTCTCTGGAACATCAACTCCGACCCAGCCCTGAGCGGTCTCTTCTTGGGTCTGGCTTTACCCTCGGCAGGACTCTTCTTTGGAGGCATGCTGGGAGCGCATCATCACATCGAAGAGACCGACGGTGAGAGGGCAGCACGCTGCCTTCACACCGCTCGTTGGCTCAACCGCCAGTTGCAGGACCACATGCAGGCAGGCGAAAAGCTGCAGGCAGAAGTGGACAATCTGAGCGGTCGGCTTGCCTCTAAATCACTCGATATCGCACTCGCTCTCAAGAGCGAACAGGATACCGAAAGTCTCAATCGCCTGCGCCTTGAATTCGCCGAAACAGCCGAGTCGATTCTGAGCTCGGCAAAAGCTGCCTACTATCTACAAAAGCGCCTCAATGCCTATGCCGCGGAGACGACTCGGCTGAAGGCGATGGCAGATCAGGCGGAAGCAAAAATTCGCATGGCACATTTGCTCTCGAAAGGGCGCACTTGGATCGGCGGACCACCGGTCGCCGGACAGTACATACTGGTCGGCGAGATCGAGCCGCAGAGGCTCTTGATCATCACCCATGAGGTATTTAAGACAAAGCTCAAGCTCGCAGAAGAAGCCGGCGCCCAACTGGCGTACAGCACAAAGCAGGCTTCAGCCTATCTTGATGCCTTGTCGCACAATCTCACTTTGGCAAAGAAATGAGCTTGTGCTCTTAATCCGAAAACACACTCAAGCAATCTCTCCGCAAAGGAAAATATCATGAACACCAACGACAAGAAGAGCGGCGGCTGCGGCTGCGGCGGTAAGGGCAAGGGCAACTGCGGCAAGCCCGACTGCAAGGGCAAGAAGAAGGACGCTCAGCCCACCCAGGCGCCGGCCACAACCCCGACCGGCGACAGCACCGGCGGCGGCAAGAAGAAGCTCGACTGCGGCTGCGGCGGCAAGAAGTAATCTGAAGCGCAGCTGATTCACCATCGGCTGCATTGAGTCCACCGGTCAGACCCAAAATCTGACCGGTGGCTTTTATTCCATCTTTCAGAAACAGCAACCCTTCTGCTTACCGAGACCGACCGTAAGCGCCTCTGGTCAAAACCTAAATTGCCGTCACCGCAACAAAACCCCGGTGCATCAGCCAAAATCTAATCAGAGTCTCTCATTTTTACCCCGATCTTACTATTTCTTATAATATAACAGAAGTCAAAAAAAACTGAACCAGCTTGCCTTAAGACGAGAAGAAGCAAAGTCGCCGGTTGAACGGGACCTTGCTTCTCTCTAGGCTTTGTTTCTCTCTAGACTTATTCAGGGTCATTATCCGATAGTCCCTGAACTGCGCCAGTGTCGCTTCTCGACCGTGCGAAAGTTGGGCTGGCTAGCCAGGTTCTTCAGGTAAACACAAAGCAACTTGAGTTCCGAGTCCTCGGTGCAGCCCTCGAAAGCACGAACATAGACAGCATTGCCGAAGTTCCGCTCGCAGTTCCGCTCCAGGTCTTCGACTATGAGAACACGCCGCAGGTCGAAGCCTTTCTTCTTCACCTTGCGCAGGTCCTTGATGTAATAGACATCATGCACTTCGTGGTCGAAGCGACGGGTGCAGCGACGCGAACTCCAGACAAACAGAGGCGCATTCAGACCGGCAAAGAGCTTTTCCACGGTAGGTTCGACATAGTCGCTACTTCCGGCAGACCAGACCGCCAGGTCAAAAACTTCCTGCATGGCGACGAGAAACTGACGCAGATGCGGACGGAGATAGACATGAAAGCCGCAAACTCGCAAGTCGGCAGGACGCTCGAGCGGCTTTTCCAGGGTGTGAACAAGTGTCTCGTCCAGATCAAGGACGAGCAAGGGCTTAGGATTCCCATTCATGACCGGACCTTTCATCAGGTTAGCGTTTGGTTGCAAGCCTCTTCAACTGCAAGCGCTGTCTGGCAACGTTGAAGTGAAGCGATAGGCTCATGTGGCTTGGGCTGTTAGGCTTATTTAGGCTAGAAGTTCTGAAAGTCCAACGAGAAAATGTGTTTACAAAAGACAATTCCTAACCCTAGTGCATGGCACTCCTAGCAGTCAACCAGAAGAGTCCAACCGGTTCAGGACAGTGCCATAAAGCTTACGACAACTGATTGATAGCGCTAACTACGCAATCCGGCATCACACAGCGGCAGCGTCCCAGAAGGAGTTACGCCTAGCTGCGCCAGCACCTTAACAAAGCACCAATCAGCCACCAGTTGTCAACAACCTCAAAGCAATTGACAGGTAGCGCTAAGTCTTTGTTGTCAAGATGAGATTCAATTAGCTTCTTTTGCTCATCCACCCTTGCGTATCTTTTAGTCATCTCTTTCATTCCATATCGGTCTTGTCTCTCGACTAAATCAATCCAGAAACGCAAGTTCAGCTCTTACTTGTACCGACTCTCGGTGCTCGTTCCAGACTGACTGCGTTCCTGCATACAGCCATGATGGTTGTTGATTGATTGAGACAGATGCGGCAGAAGACTTTCGACGGTTCGAGCAAGCTTGCTTCGCTTTGAACCGACCGCCCGGCCTGTGGAAGAAGAGCAAACCTCTCGTAAACTCATCAACAGGAGTTAACTATGAAACTGAATAGCAATGGATCCGCAACACTCGAGAAGCTGTTCGGCGTCACCGTCGCGCAGCTGGAAGCTGTCATCGACCTGGCCATCGCCGGCAGCCCGACTGCTTACTGCGATATCTACCTGCAGTCTGGCTCTTCCGAATCTCTCGGCTTCGACGAAGGCATCCTGAAGAGCACCAGCAAGTCGCTGGTCAAGGGCGCCGGAGTGCGAGTCGTCATCGGCGACAAGGTTGGCTACAGCTGCGTCGACAACGTCAACGTCACCAACCTGAAGAAGGCGGCTCGTGTGGCTCGCGCCATCATCGCCTACAACAACGGCAACACCACGGTCCAGGCCGACGCCGACGAGAAAACGCCGCACAACCTCTACCCCTACCAGGTCTCGCCGGTGAGCGTGCCTCGCGCCGACAAGGTGGCGATGCTGCGCATTGCCGACGAGGAAGCCCGCAAGTTCGACCCGCGCATCAAGAAGGTGAGCGTCTCGCTTGCCACCTCCGACGAGACCGTGATCATCGCCAATTCCTTCGGCGACTTCGTGGTCGACCATCGTCCCATGGTGCGCTTCAACGTCTCGTGCCTGGCCGAAGAGGGCAACCGTCGCGAGTCGGCTGGCGCCGGCGGTGGCGGTCGTCATGAATTCAGCCTGCTCCAGGACAACGGCACCTTCCTGGAATTCACCCGCACGGCCGCTGCCGACGCAGTCGGTCTGCTCAGTGCCGAACCGGCTCCCGCCGGCGAAATGACCGTCGTCCTCGGCTCCGGCTGGCCCGGCGTGCTCATCCACGAGGCGGTCGGTCACGGTCTGGAAGGCGACTTCAACCGCAAGGGCATCTCGGCCTTCTCGGGCAAGATCGGCGAAAAGGTCGCATCCGACCTCTGCACGGTCATCGACGACGGCACCATGGTTGGTCGCCGCGGCTCGCTCAACGTCGACGACGAAGGCACGCCCACCCGGCGCAACGTTCTCATCGAGAACGGCGTGCTCAAGGGCTACATGCAGGATCGCCTGAACGCCACCCTCATGGGTGTGCCGCTCACCGGCAACGGTCGCCGCGAAAACTACCGCTGCCAGCCCATGCCGCGCATGACCAACACTTTCCTCGACAACGGCGACCACGATCCCCAAGAGATCATCGCCTCGGTCAAGCGGGGACTGTACGCCACCACCTTCGGTGGCGGACAGGTGGACATCACCAGCGGCAGCTTCACCTTCTCCGCCACGGGCGCCTTCCTCATCGAGGATGGCAAGATCACCCGCCAGGTGAAGGGCGCCACCCTGATCGGCAACGGTCCCAAGGCGCTGCACAAGGTGACCATGGTCGGCAACGACATGGCACTGGACCGCGGCGTGGGCTCCTGCGGCAAGTCGGGACAGAACGTTCCGGCCGGCGTCGGCCAGCCCACCATTCGTATCGAAGAAGTCGTCGTCGGCGGCTCGAAGTAATCAACGGGTAAAGGAGAACTGAATATGAAAACGACTCAGATCAACAAGCTCAAAGATACCGCCCGCTTCGTCATCGCCGAAGCGGCTCGGCTTGGCGCCAGCCAGGCCGAAGTCTTCGTGTCGGTCGGCGACTCCGTCGAACTGGAGGTCCGCGAGGGGCAGGTGGAGACCCTGGAGGGCGCGCAGAGCGGCTCGATCAGCTTCACCGCCTACGTGGGCAAGCGCAAAGCCAGCATGGGCATCACCGACTTCCGTCGGCGCCCGCTCACCAAGCTGGTGCGCGAGACCATCGCCATGGCTCGCGACGCCCAGGAAGACGACTGCGCCGGTCTGGCCGATCCCAAGTACCTGGCCAAGAACGTGCAGCCCATCGCCGGCATGATGGACGAAAGCCTCGCGGGCACGCCCATCGAGCGCAAGATCGAACTGGCCATCGCCCTCGAGAAGGCGGCTCTGGCGACCGATCCCCGCATCGGGGTCGGCCGCTCCACCGGCTTCTCCGACAGCACCGGCTACCGGGTCTATGCCAACAGCCACGGCTTCCTGGAAGGCTATGGCAGCTCGTCCTGCTACATCTCCACCCAGGTGGTGGCACGGGACGAGAACGGCATGCAGACCGGCGGCTGGGCCTCTTCGAGCCGCAGCCTGGCTGGGCTGGAGAGCCCCGAGAAGGTCGGGCGCATCGCCGCCGAACGCGCCTTGCGTCAGCTCTCGCCACGCTCGGTGCCTTCGCAGGAAGTGCCGGTCGTCTTCGACCAGTCGATGGCTGCGCGCCTCATCTCGCAGTTCATCGGCGCCACCTCCGGCGATGCCGTCTACCAGAAGCGCTCCTTCTTGATCGGCAAGGTCGGCGAGAAGGTGGCGGCGAAGGGCATCACCATCGTGGACGACGGCACCATCCCCGGCGCCCCCGGCTCACGCCCCTTCGACGGCGAAGGACTGCCTATCGGCAAGCGCATCCTGGTCGAGGACGGACAGCTCAAGACCTACATCGTCTCGGTCTATGCCGCCCGCAAGCTGGGCTGCGAGCCGAACGGCGGCGGCGTGAGCAACCTCTACCTGCAGGCCGGCGAGCATAGCCCCGAAGCGATCATCGCTTCGATCCAGAACGGTCTCTACCTGACCTCGGTCTCGGGACAGGGCTTCAACCCCGTCACCGGCGACTACTCGGTCGGCGCCACCGGCATCTGGATCAAGGACGGCAAACTCGACCATGCGGTCGAGGAAATCACCGTCGCGGGCAACATCCTGACGATGTTCGAGAACATCGAGATGGTCGGCAACGATCTGGAGTTCCGCTCCTCGGTCAACGCCCCGACCATCAAGATCTCGCGCATGATGGTGGCAGGCAAGGGCAAGAACTAACTTGCCTGTCTGACATGACCGCTCCAGCTCTCGCTGGAGCGGTCTTTCTTTCACTTCCGTCTTTCAGGAGCCGATTATGGCCAATAACTTCGGCGCCTTTCTGGCGCTCATCATGACCCTGGTCATGGTTCCAGCAGTCTTATGGTTGCTCATTCAAAGCTTTCGAGCCAGCTATTACAACAAGCCGGTCCGCGAAGGGATGAACCGAGCCTATCAGGGTCTGCAGAACCTGAAGCTGAACGGCACCACCAAGGTCAACACCGGTAGAATGCATCTGGCCAACGCCCAAGAGCATTTCGACATGGCTCTCAAAGCCATTCAGAACGGCCGCTTCAAAGAAGCGCTGGTGCAAGTGCAACTCACCGAGCTCAACATCCAAGAAGCTTCTCGTTACTACGTGATCACCGGCAATCATCCGATTCCGCCCAGCGGACGGCTGATCACCGAAGGTTCCGGACTGGTCTGGCTCGGCTAAGTCCGATGCTGCCGCAAACTGAGAGGAAGCAGGGATACAACCCCCTGCTTCCTCTTCTTTTCCGAAAGACCGGGCTGATGCTAGGCAATTGTATTTTTTTACCCCAAAGTAACCGACCGGTCTACTTGCTAGACTCAAGCATTCAATTTGGGAAAAGATATCAGAGTCAGACCACTCAAAGCCCAGACGGCTTTAACACTAAACCAACCCAAACCAGCGAACGAAGAAAAGCCAAACCAAAAGCTAAACGAAATTCAAAATCTCGTCATAGCGGGCGGCCACAGCTTCAATCAGCTCAGTAGGCAACTTCTTACCTTCAGGCTTCCCACCTTTCTCTATGTCAGGCTTTAGATAGTGGTAAGCGATTTCTTCATACTCCGCCGACAAGCTACTGCCGTAGTGAGCCCATATAAACCGAATCCCTCTAGACGCCGCGACTATGCCGTCCTTGGCTAAACTGTCCCCCACAAAAAGACATTCTTGTGGATAGACCTCGAAATCGGAAAGAACTCTATCCAAGCCATGGGGGCAAGGTTTCTCCCAGTCTGCCGGCAAGGTGACAAGCCGGGTCTGCAAATCTCTTGTGGACTGCTGCAAAGCCTGCACTCTCTCTCTACCATGAACCAAGGTGATCGGTCTGTACATATCATCTTTCGGAGGTTCAACCGTCTCGAGAGAATAGACAGCATCCAACAAACCATCGAAAATCTGCTTGTTTCGCACCCGTGCCATATAGTCTGGAGCATCGCTCAACGCGACAATCTTCACACCTCTTTCCTTGAGTTCCTGCAAGGTTTCCAAAACACGCGGAAAAGGTCGCAAGTAACGCGAGCGGTTATCATCTACAGCTTTCCAGAAGGGCTTTACGAACTCTTCCAAAAACTCTTCCGGTTGGTTCTTATAATGAGCCCAAGCGAATCCTGTTTCTTCGAGCAGCCAGGGATACTCATGGGTTCCACGACGCTCTATCACATGACCAATATCACGCGACAACTCCAAAGCAGGCTTGTTAGTTCTAGTACTCACATCTTTTATAAAATCGCGAATTGCGGGGACAAAGTAATCCCAAAACGATGCCAGAGTGCCATCCACATCTGTCACAACCAACTTTGTCCTAGCTTTGCCTTCGAACTGCATAGCTTTGACTAATTGAGTATTGAGTTTCAATTCTTGCATAAACACCTCACTATAGGCTCATCATATCGAGCCACTGAGCACCACTGGCGATACCTAATAGCAGTGCCCGAATCTTTCGACTCATCTTCCCAGGCTAACGGCAAAAGAGCGAAAAGGCAATTAAATCGCCTTTCTTGCGTTACATACACGTTTGAAACTAAACAAAACTTTGTTTTCAATTCTTTTCGGGAACAACTTTCTTAACCAATTCTTTACCGCTCAGAATACAGACTAGATGCCCGAGAATCGGCGAATATTTTCATAAAAAATGCTATACATTGAAGCAGTTGGCACCGCCCTAAGTACCACAATTTAGTAATTAAGGCTTAGATATTACAAACAGTAGTATCTAAGTCGCCCCCTGATAACCAAGGAGCGCGAAAAAAAAGACAGACTAGGTCACTTATTTAGGGTGTCTTTGAAATAGCAAGAAATTCTCGAGAATTTCTTGCTATTTCAAAAGCCAGAATGCCTGAACTGTCATCGTTAAATGCAAGAATACCGAGACGACCGGTCTATGATTACATAGTCTATAATATAGCGGGCAAGTCATTATTTGTTGCCACTCCCGAGAATCTTGAGGTTAAAAGACAGAGTAAATGGAATATCGAATATTTGGTAACTGCGGCCTAAAGGTTCCCGTTTTGAGTTTTGGAGCCGGCACCTTCGGCGGTGGCACCGAGTTTTTCAAAGCCTGGGGAGCCACCGACGTAAACGAAGCTACCATGCTCATTGATACCTGCTTGGAAGCAGGCGTAAACTTTTTTGACACTGCCAACATTTACTCTCTAGGAATGGCTGAAGAGATTTTGGGTGAAGCACTGAAAGGTAGGAGAGATAAAGCCTTAATCTCAACAAAAGCTACCTTTTCGATGTCCGATGACCCCAATGATGTGGGCTCCTCCAGGCACAATCTAATTAGGGCATGCGAGGCCAGTTTGCGGCGCCTAAAGACAGACTACATAGACGTCTACTTCATGCATGGTTTTGATGCATTGACGCCAATAGAAGAGGTCTTGAGCACACTAGATTCTCTTGTGAAGAGCGGCAAAGTCAGATACATTGGCTGCTCGAACTTTTCTGGATGGCACTTGATGAAATCGCTCGCTATCTCTAAAGAGTATGGACTGAGCCCCTACGTTAGCCACCAGGCATACTACAGCCTTATCGGCAGAGAATACGAATGGGAACTGATGCCTCTAGCTAAAGACCAAAATATCGGCACTATGGTTTGGAGCCCACTCGGCTGGGGTCGACTGACCGGCAAACTAGGGCGCGGAAAGACTTTACCTGAAGTTAGCAGATTGCACAAAACTGCAGATAAGGGTCCTCAGGTGGAAGAAGAGTATCTTTTCAAGGTCACCGACGCCCTAGAGCAAGTGGCCGGCGAAACAGGCAAATCAGTGCCGCAGATAGCCTTAAACTGGCTCACTCAAAGACCGACAGTAAGCAATGTGGTTATCGGAGCCCGAAATGCAGAGCAGCTGAAGCAAAACCTCGGTTCTGTAGGATGGAAGCTCAGTCCAGAGCATATGGACCTGTTGAACAAAGCTAGCGATGTGCAACCGATCTACCCTTATTGGCACCAGAGACAATTCCAAAATCGAAATCCGCTGCCGGTTTAGCCAAGGTTCTGCTTAAATCTGGCGAGACACCCCAAAAGACTGCGCTAGTCAGAACCTTTCTTGCTTGATCGCCTGCCAACGAGTCAGCTAACTGCCTTAAGCGTTTCTACTAATGTGTATCGTATTGTGACGGCTAAAAAAAGAAACAGGAGGCGGCGGTACAGAAAAACTCCCGAGGGAATCTTCCACAGTACCGCCGCCCTGTTCAAAACGTGCCTATGGGCACGAAACTCTGACTGGTGAGCTTCGCCTCAGTCTTCCGAATACGAACACTCGCCCTTGTCGTTCATGCGCTTGCACGCAAGACCGCGGACGAGGTGAATCTTGGCCTGAGGCGAGCAGAGGAACTCGACTTCGAGCGCCCCTTCGGCATTCAGGTCCTTCAGCTTCTGTTCGACGGCTTCACGGATGATATAGGCCTGTCCGCGAAGATTGAGCTTTCCCTGAGTCTGCCGGTTGGGCAGAATGGGGATGGTCAGCTTATTGCAGCCGAGCTTGACGGCTCGCGCAACAGCAATCTTAATCGCTCTGGTGATGGCTTTTCGGTCGAACTTCTCGGGGGAGCCCAGACCAAGAACCAGGATGTTCTGGGGAATACCAGGCCGCTCGAGTTCGACCGTGAAATACTTCCCGAGTTCCCCCTGGAAGCCACGTTCTTGAATCTCGGCAGAGATGATACCGCCCAAATCACCGTCCAATTCTGCGATCTGAGAACCGAGACCCATGCCCGACAAAGTGCCGAGCACAAGCATCGGGGTCTCCCGCAAGCCCAAAACCGGTTTTCCGCTGCCAGTCGTTATTGTGAAAGTGGTCATGTTTTACCTCACAGGACACCTGCTCTAGATCCGCTATGCAGGTGCAACGACAGTTGACATTTGCTCTGCCTTTCCAACCCCGGTGCGGATCACCGAAGCCTTCCAGACAAAGCATTCCGCTTTGGCTCCTCAAACGCCCACGCATCGCCTACAACAACCCATCCAAGCCGTCCTTCTGCTCTCGCGCACAACCTAACCACACCTCTTTTCAGAAGCGGGAAAGTCGTTTAGATATTGAGCATTGGCTATTTCTGAGTTACTGAATCCATGCCATGGGAAAAGAGAAGACACTACAACCTAAGGAGTCAATTGGAGCGTAAACAAGCTATGTCTCTTTAATTAGGGGTAATGTTGAAGGCTACAGGCATTCGATGTTGCTATCAGAGCTGTGCCGCATCTTGATTCAGAACTGGGAAATAGTCGGCAAAAGCCTCAAAACACCGCGTTTATAGCACCTGGACCAAAGGCAATTGAGACCATAAGTTCGGCAAAAACCGGACACCGCGCCCCTGCTTGAGAACTCGCGCTAGCTAGTGTCAGTCTCAAAAAATCTCAACAAATCAGCCTAACAGTCGCTGGTTGATAGATGTCGGACTTTTAAAGCTCTTCGAATAGCGCCCAGAGAAGCAGCGCCGACCTAGCATAGTGAAAGTTGGCGGCGGAAAGGAACAGCCGAAACGATGGCTCATGAGAGGCTCTTTAGTTGAAAAGAGATAGCTCGAATTCATAGTCTTGGTTATTCACAACTCTACCGACAGATCCCTTCCAAAGCAGAACCAAAGCCAGTCAAACTTTTAGACCAAATCCAGAGCCTAAGAGCTCGGATGCTTTGGCACAGAGATCTTTCGAGTCTGTGAAGAGTTTTCATTCTCCCCACTTACAGCTGCTTTCTCGGATAGCTGCAAGCGGGGGGTCTCTCAACATCAAAACCGAGGTCATGTCTATGATCAAACGCCTACAGCGTACTATTCTGCTGCCGCTCATCATGCTCGTCATGCTGGTCGGCTTTGCACCGGCGAGTTTCGCCGCCTCGACCTTCATGCCCAAGTTCCAACCTGGGCAGAATGTCTACCTCGACCCGCTGCTCGAAGGTGCCAGCGCCAGCCCCGGCGTCAACCTCGACGGTCTCGAGCAGAAGCTCGACGACGCCGGACGCAAGCACAACATTGACTTCTACTTCGTCATGGCGCTCAAGGGCTCGGAAGCCAAGACGAATCAACCATTCTCGCAGGATCGTCTCGACGAACTGTACGGGAAGTGGTCGGGCAGCAAAGGCTTCAATGTCTCGCGCTCGGTCATCATCTATGTGGTCAGACTCGATACCGACTGGACCAAGAGCTCCTATGCCGTAAACGTATCACCGGGTCTGGCTCAGGAGGGCCTGACCGGCGATTCGGTCTTCCCCATTCTGGATAGGTACGGCAAGAACCCAAATGGCGGTAACCCTAACGCACTTCTGCCTCGTGCACCGCGCGACTTCGGCGCGACGGTCGCTGCCGAGTCGAATGCTCTCGTCGATGCCTTCGCCGCCCGCAAGGCGCGCGAAGCCGAACTGGCAAAGCAAGAAGCTGAACGTCAGCGACTTGCCGAGATCCAGCGGCAGAAGGACGCAGAAGCCGCCCGTCTTCGTCGCATCGAAGAAGAGAAGGCTGCAGCCGAACGCAATGCCGCCATCGCCTCTTTCGTGAAGATTTTCGGCGGACCCATCCTCATCGCCGTCATCTTGCTCTTCATGTTCGTGCGCTTCCGCAACGCTCAGACGAAAGCCCGGGCGATCATCAAGGAGCGGAAGACCAAGCTCGAACCTGCTTTCCAGAACTACCTGCAACTGGAAGGCGACTACCTCAGCTTCTTGCAGAGCCTGAGCGATAACTTTGTCGGGCGCTCCCGTCAGTCCATCGACCAGGCCAAGACCGCCTACGGCACACTCAGCGCTCGTGTCCGCAAGGTCATCGAGACCGTGGAAGCGGCAGAGAAGGAGATCGAAGCAGCCAACATGTTCTCGGTCGGTCGCATCCACGCCGCTGTGGCGAAGGTGACGACGGAGAAGCTCAAGGTCACGGGCGAAGACGTTCCCCTGGCTCAGCGCAACCTCTTCTCGGGCGTGGTCAGTGAATCGACCATGACCTTGGAAGAGATCTTCGCCGAGATGCAGGCTCTCTTCGACACCGCCAAGAGCAACTGCGCCGACTTCATGCAGGCATTCATGGGCGCCGAGCAGAACAAGAAAGACATCGAAGCCCTGGTGGGCAAGGTGGAAGCGCTCAAGTCCGAACTGGCGAAGCGCAGCCTTGTCTTCGACCCGTTCCAGCCCCGCTACGCCGATGTCTCCCGCGGTCGCGACGAGTTCATGTCCCTCATGGTCAGCGACCCGCTCACGGCCTACACCAAGTCGGAGACCGTGGAACGCGCCGTGGAAGCCATCGAAGCCGACATGCGCCGAGCCATCGAACTCAAGGACAGCCTGGTCGAAACCGAGCGCAGAATCGCCACTGCGCAAGGCAAGGTCGACCAGACCAGGGGCAAAGATGCTGACTACACCTATGTCGAAAGCATCGACACCGCCGGTCGTCCGAGCAAGAATCTGCTCAACGAAAAGGGCGGCAATCCCGACGTCCCGCTGGGCACCGCACGCGAGAAACTCAACAACTGCCTGCAACTGCTTCTGGAAGGCAAGCTGAGCGAAGCCCTCAAGGCCAAGCAAGGCGCAGAAACCAGCGCAGACGAAGCCGCCAAGCTGATCGACACCGTGCTCTCGGCCCGCGCCTTCGTGCAGAAGGAAGTGGTCTCGGTGATCGAGAGACTGCGTAAGCTGCGCGATGAACTGCCTGCGGCTGACAACGCCCTGGCGGCTCTGCGCGGCGAATTCCAGGAAAAGAACTTCGACGGCGAGCCGGCCAAGGTCACTTTCGCCCACCGC
The DNA here is from genome assembly GCA_019745415.1 of Candidatus Obscuribacterales bacterium. Taxonomy (GTDB): domain Bacteria; phylum Cyanobacteriota; class Vampirovibrionia; order Obscuribacterales; family Obscuribacteraceae; genus Obscuribacter. The sequence continues at coordinate 59,878 of JAIETF010000062.1, forward strand.
GTGGCTGACACCACCGATGGTGAGCTGGCCAAGGTCAAGCAAGCCTTCGCCGAGCAGCGTTATCTCGCAGCTCGTGCCGAACTCGAAGAATCGGGCAGCGAGCTCGACATGGCCCGCAACGGTCTGGTCGAGGTGGCGAGCCGCCTGAAAAAGCTGCAAGAGCTGCGTGCTCATGCTCGCGCCACCGTCAAAGCGGCAGAGCAGCGTGCCAACGCTCTTTCGCGCAAGATCCGCGAGAATAGCTTCACCACCAGCCAGGCCACCGATGACGCCTTCAGCGCCATCCTGCCCCGCGTCAGCGAGCAGCGTACCGATGTTGGCCGCGACGTCACCGACTGGGTGGCGGCAGCGGCTCAGTCCGACCGACTCACTGCCGAACTCACGGCACTGGACACCGCCATCGACACCCAGCGCCAGGCCTATGAAAACGCCAAGCGCCGTGCCGGTGAGGTGGTCAGCAAGGTGAAATCGGCCGCCCCCACCTTCAAGCAAGAATACGTGCGCGACGCCGCCGAGCGCAGCTATGCGCAAGTGGTCGAACGAGCCGGTCAGCTGGATGGCGCCCTCAAGGTGCAGAAGTCCGACTGGAACGCTCTGGCGAGCAAGGTGGAAAGCATCGAGAACAGCCTCAAGGAAGCAGTTCGTCAGGCCAATGCCGATCAGGCCGCGGGCGAGAAGGCTCGGGCCGACATCCAGTCCGCCGGCGGCACGGTGCAGAGCATCGACAACAAGAGCTACTCCACGAGCGCCAGACACCGCGGTCGCAGCAACAGCTTCGGCTCCGGCACCTCGGCCAACGTCTCTTCCGCCCGCAGCTCGCTCAGCCGTGCCGAGGCGGAGTTCCGCAACGGCAACTACGAGAACGCCAGCCGTGAAGCAGCCCGCGCTGCAGAAGCGGCTCGCGAAGCCGATCGCATTGCCATCGCTGCAGTCGCAGCGGCAATCAGCGCCTGGGAAAGCTCGGTCAACAGCGAAATCAGGCGTGCGGAAGAAGCTGCCGAAGCAGCTGAACGCAGCCGGCGCAGCAGCGAAAGCAGCAGCAGCTATGGCGGCGGTTTCAGCGGCGGTGGCGGCTCGGTCGGCAGCGACTTCAGCGGCGGCGGCGGTTCAAAGGGTGGCGGCGACTTCTAAGTCGACCACCTTCTGAAAAGGAGCCCGGTCGTACTTTCGACCAGGGCTCCTGCTGCTGACGCAGGTTAGCTGCAACCCCATCCATACCAATCCCATCCCAAAGTCAACCAAGTTCTGTGGAGCAGAGAGAAACTTGCTCCACACAACGGCTCTCAGAGCCATTCAACAACTCTCTCAAGAAGGTAAATGAACATGATCAGTCTCAATCTCACGACCATCATCATCATC
>JAIETF010000049.1 GCA_019745415.1 Candidatus Obscuribacterales bacterium
GGAGCAGCCGGTGTGACCGGCGGATTGGCAACACCCGGTTGTATCAACTGGCTCGTTGCATCTGCCCGCGATGCCGCCCTCTTCAACTAATCTCAAATCTCAAGCGCGCCACACACGCGAAGACTTAAAGGGAGGCTATAAGCCTCCCTTTTGTTTTGCACATTAGGTGATCTATTCAAAGTTCTATTGAATGGCTTTGCCTTAATCCCTCAAAACCTTTCGAACCTGGCGCAATATATTTTAGTAGGTCCGACAAGGTCTACTAGTTATAGCTGCAAGGGGCTAAAATCAAGACTATCGATTCTAAGGAGAATGTCTTGATAAAAACTAGGATCAGGCTTTTCGATTCCATGCTGCTTGGTTTGATTGCTTTGAGCACCCTCGCGTCATTATCCGGCTGTGGGGGCGGTGGCAGCTCTATAAAGACAGATGAGATTCATTCAGCACAGTTGGAGTTGCCGAAAGATCTGCCTTTTTCTCCTTTACTGAATAAAAGCGCCCCTGGATTAAGGCACGATGCCTTTTATCTGGTCAAAAAGCTTGATGCAAAGGGAGTTCCTGTACAGGAGTCTTTGGCAAACCCGAAAGTGATTGGACCGCAAGAAAGATTTATCACTAATGGACGCGGATTCGTAGCCTTTAGCGAGGATCCAGGATCTTTCAGCAAATACTATCTTTTCAATTTCTCAGGGCATACTTCTCTGCAAGTTGATACCCAGGAGCATACATTAAAGGCGGTAACCGAAACCCCTGCTGATTCCATTTTGCTGGCCTATCAGGACGAGAAGTCTCGCAGTGCTGTGCCGAAGGATAGAGTTCTGGGCTCTAGAAAGATCGGAGATTATGACTGTGAAGGATTCCTATATAAGGTAAAGGGCAAAGATGGGGTTGAGCTGACTAGAGAAGATTGGTTCGCCAAAGATAAAGTCCTGCTCGTGCAGCAGAAGATCTATGGCAGCAGCGGAGGCAAAGAGATCACTCTTAGGCGCTTCAATCCTTATTGCGAGACAACTCTTTTGCGCTTGCCCGAAGGCTTTACTTTGTTGAAGTAACCAGCTGGTAGTCAACTGGAATAATAAAGGATGAATTAATAAAAGAAGTGCTTGACTTGGAAGTGTGTGTGGGTTATTCTGTACTCCTCGGACTTTTCCCGAGATTTTGTCCATAACCTTACTAACACTTATATTTTTGCGCATGGCGCGGAGGTTCTCTATGAAAACCCTCTCTAAACTTACTATGTCTTTCTCTGCTTTGACCGTTGTAGGAGCCCTTTCTTTAGCTGCTCCTGCCTTCGCTCAAGATGCATTCGGTTCCGGCCCCGGAGGCGGTTCTTCCAGCGCTGATGAATCCGGCGGTCACATGGGAACTCAAGCCTATCAAACCCAGACCACTGGTTCGCAGACTCAGCAGTTGAACCTCGGTCAGTCGCCCACTCTGCAGGGAGCCACCAACGGTACAATCGCTCCCCAAGGTGTAGAAGCGACAGTAGTACAGGGTGTAAACACCGCTGGTACTGTAAGGGTCAACAACTTGGCTAACTTGGAAGCCTTGCTGAACATCATCGCCAACGGTATGGAAATCCTGGGTATAGCCTGGGGCGGACCGACCATGATCATGGGCTTCATGCACATGGCAGCTGGCTCGCATGATGCCATGAAGAAAGTGCTCTTCGGAGCAGCCGGTGTGACCGGCGGATTGGCAACACCCGGTTGTATCAACTGGCTCGTTGCATCTGCCCGCGACGCCGCTCTCTTCAACTAGAAATAGCTCTCAAGCCCAATCTATGCAAGGGGAAGTTTCGGCTTCCCCTTTTGCTTGGTTAATCTGGGGGACTTGGAAAATTTATGGCGACATAGGTGCCAATGTATTCCTTCGTGCCTCGCCTTCGTGCTTCTTGTACTAGGCGATGTGGTAAAAATTCTAATTTTGAGAATTGAACTTTTTCTACTGGAATTACGTCTCTATTACATAGATTGCTTAAAAAAAGAAATTCCCTTGAATTTCTTTTTTTTTAGAGGACGTTTCCAATGAAGAGTCAAGAAAATAAAAATCAAAAGAGAGCCTATGTGCGCGATAGGCTGGCTTATGTTCGGCGCCTCATAAGTCAGCTTCCATTTGGGCTAATGTTCACAACTAGAGAATTGCTTCCACTGGTCGAGAAAAGAGGCCCTTTGGATTGCTATCTGAGTGCGCAGGTCAAATCTGGAAACTTGGAGCGCTTAGCTAGGGGAGTCTTTCGTAAGCGCCATCGTTTCAATCGTTCTGTTTCTGAGGAGGCTGTTGTAGCCCTGAAAAGAAGAGTATTCGCCGGCCGAGGTCTCTCAACTTGTGTTTCTCGTGGAACTTTAGCACTCGAGAAGCAGGCATTTCAGGATGAGTTATCTTTGGCGTCTTCTCGAGAGCCTGGATTTGTTAGTTTGGCTAGTCGTTGTTCATTTGCTATTGAGCAGCTTGTGACCGCTAATAGCGTTCGTTCTTATAGTGTTCGCATTGTTAGGGCGGAAATGCCGGCTGTCGGCAATCGTAAAGCGATTCTGGGGGAGACTCAGGCTGGAAGGCTATTCCGGGACATTTGGTTAGCTGGTGAAAAAGACTCTAGTCCAGAGGATATTGAGAAAGCCTTCTATTCTTTGCCGCTGAAAGAAAGGCGAATTTTGCAGAGCTTACGGCAGTATCTCCCTCAATGGATTACAGATCAATTGCCGTCGGTTGGTAATGAAGTTCTTGGTGTCATAGTCAAGAAAATATCATTGAAGAAACGCGGTGAATTGGATAAATACAAAGTTCCTGGTCAGCGATACTTTATCTAGTCTATGGAGTGATTTTGCCATCTCTTCCTGCCAGAAGAGTAAAGGGCTTTAGTGTATTTGGGTAAACCTTCGATTCTCTAGAAATGCTGGTTCGATAGAAGAATCCGCAAGGGCTCGAATTTGTCTAAATTAGCTGGATTGCGTAAACGCGGTTGAATTGTATTTGGGTGCTTCTAAGAACTTTTTTGAAAGTGTAGTTTAGCCAACAAAACTGCGCTTGACTTCATTTGCTGTAGAGCTTATTCTCTACATGTCTCGAAGCTTTATTCGATTCGCTTTTAAACAAACTTACTAATTCCAAATCAAGATTTCTGGAGGAGCACACTATGTCTCTCAAGCCTTCACTCGCCGCCCTTGCTGTTGTAGTTGGTCTTTCTGTCTCGGCTCCTGCCTTCGCTCAAGATGCATTCGGTTCCGGCCCCGGAGGCGGTTCTTCCAGCGCTGATGAATCGGGCGGTCACATGGGAACTCAAGCCTATCAAACCCAGACCACTGGTTCGCAGACTCAGCAGTTGAACCTCGGTCAGTCGCCCACTCTGCAGGGAGCCACCAACGGTACAATCGCTCCCCAAGGTGTAGAAGCGACAGTAGTACAGGGTGTAAACACCGCTGGTACTGTAAGGGTCAACAACTTGGCTAACTTGGAAGCCTTGCTGAACATCATCGCCAACGGTATGGAAATCCTGGGTATAGCCTGGGGCGGACCGACCATGATCATGGGCTTCATGCACATGGCAGCTGGCTCGCATGATGCCATGAAGAAAGTGCTCTTCGGAGCAGCCGGTGTGACCGGCGGATTGGCAACACCCGGTTGTATCAACTGGCTCGTTGCATCTGCCCGCGATGCTGCTCTCTTCAACTAAAAGTTTTCCCCGCCAACGCCAGCCAGAGACCTCCCGTAAGGGGGGTTTTTGGTCTTTTTGAACTGACTCGTCTCTTAATCGTCTCAAATACAAATGTGGTATTTGTTTTGCAAATTCTACTGTCGCTTCGACGCTATACGTTTTTGAGTAGTGTCCAGTTTGGTTTATGGATTAATCCGACGGTCTCAAGTAAGCTTAGAATCTCAACTGGGGCCGCTGAATGCATGGATGCATTTCTGTGTATTCGAGGAATTGCTCTTGGCTGATAAATAGAAGGTGTCGGATAGAGTTTAATATCTCTGGAGAGTGCTGAATATCTCTGAATAGTGCTTGAAGAAATAAGTGAAAATGAGGGAATTTATGGTTAGTGAATCCGAGACTGATTCTTCTGAACGGTTTTCGCGTTACCAGCGGCAGATGAGGTTGCCAGGCTTTGGTCTGGTTGAGCAAGGTCGTCTTTTTTCTGGTGCGGTTTTGATTCTAGGGGCATCTTTTCTCGCTCGCAGCATTGCGATATGTCTTTGCCAAAGTGGTGTCGGCCGCATAAAGATTGCATCGCAGTCATTGAATGAACTCAGTCAAGCCAGGCAGTTCATAGGGTTAGTTGAAGCACCCGATACCAAGATTTCATTTCAACTTCTATCTGATCCAATGATGCTGCAGATAGAAGAACTGACCGAGAATATTGATGTAGTGGTTGATGCCGATTCGACCTGGCAGGTTAAGTTGTTGGCTTCTGATGTTGCCTTGCGCATGAGAAAGCCGCTCATTCACAGTCATTCAACTTCTTCGCGTTGCCATGTTTATAGTGTGGTGCCTGGACGTTCCATGTGTTTGCGTTGTCTTCTCACTGAACTTGAGATGGAAGACTATCCCCGAGAAGAAGCTGGTTCGGTCAGCTCTATGCCGGCGCTTGAGAGCATCCTAGCCGGCTTTCAGACTCTTGAAGTGGTCAAGCTTCTTTCCGGTTTTGGTGTCAGTCAAGGCAATGAACTATTGCGCATCGATGGATTGAGCGGTGAGTTAGAGGTGCTGCGCGGGCTTGATCCTTCGCCCGACTGCCCGGACTGTGGAATTCCGTTTTTGATAGCAGGTTAATTGAAATCGAGTGAATCGGGCTCTGGTGCGGAAGCTTCTCGCAGCGCAGTGATGATAGTAAGTGACTTGTCTTTGTATTTTCTCTTAATCAGGACGCAGAGTGCTTCCCATTGTCTTGCTGTTTCTCGCACCGCCAACTCGCGAGCCGCTTTATAGTAAGTAGTGGAGCCGATTGATGCGCTACCCTCTTCTTCTGTTTCCATTGGTCTTGCCCCATCGTCGAGGCGGCTTCCATCAAGAGCTTTGTATTCTGAGTCATTAAGCCTTGACCAATCAACTAATTCGATTTGATACGGATCAAAGGGTTTATCTTTTTTGCGCTTGAGGCGCTCTGCTTCTAATTCTAGATATTTGGAGTGGCTGTAAAAATCCTGCGAGGCACGAAAGAGGGCTCCTAGATGCTTAAGGCAGCGGTAGCGGTTGCGCGGGTCGCTGTCTGCATCGCCGGCATAATTGAGAATTAGCTTTTGCTCTCTTTCAACAAAGTTGAGCGAGCTTTTCATCTTTCCGGCGCCGAAGAAAAATTGACCGGAGCTTGGAATGGTTTCGTCGCAGCTCTTGATGATAATTGCTAAGTTAGCTTTGGAGAATCTATTACCCAGTGCTTCGCGCATGATTCCAGCGTGAATCGAATGCCCTTGGCTGTCCTTCAGCGCAAAAGCCATGCCAGGACTGCTTGGTGTGATATAGAACAGGCAAAGCAGAGCTAACAGGCTTAACAGAGTGCGCCGGCTGAGTTGCCAGAGCGAGCCGCGCAGCGAACTAATCAGACTAAAGGCTGCTAATGGCGACCCGGGGTGATATGAATTGGTTGTTTTGTATATACGTTTTTGCAATTTAGATCTAGTTTCGCCAATCATATCTGCATTCTAATACCTTGGGCGACGCTTTGCTGTATCGTATACCTGCCATTCTCTTGCCAGGCTCTGGCGTCGTTCTGAAAGTCCGAGCTAGGGAGTACTCACATTGACAGGCTCAATCAATCTGGTGCAAGTTCCACCGATATCTTCGCCATCACCGGCACCGTCTTCTGCACCGTCATCCGCACTGGATACAAATAGGGAGCGTCCCGAGAGCTTGACGCTGCGCTCTGATACTTTGCTAAGCAAGCTTGATTTCTTGGCATTCGACGTGGAGACAACTGGTTTGTCGGCCATCGCTTGCCGAATCGTCGAGTTGTCCGGGGTTCGTTTCGGTCCTCGCATTCAATCGGATGGACAGTTCAGCTGTCTCATCAATCCAGGTTGTGCCATTCCTCCCGAAGTCTCTAAGATTCATGGTATTACAGACGAGATGGTCAAAGATGCACAGCCTGCAGCGCAAGTCTTGTCCGAGTTTCTGCAATTTTCAGAAGGTTTGGTCTGGATGGCTCACAATGCCGTCTTCGATGTTGAATTCGTTAAGGTGGAGTTGACCCGCAATAAGTTGCCTCTGCCTCATGTCTTGGTTTTGGATACGCTCACCTTGGCGCAGAATGTTCTGTATTATCGGGATAATGCACCTGCCAACTACAAGCTCAAAACCTTATCCGAGTTTTTTGGTTTCGCCGGCGATGAGTATCACCGTGCTCTTTCGGATAGTATTTACGTAGAGAAGCTCTTCAATTGTTTGCTTGCTGCCGGTGGTATTCACACTGTTGGCGAACTCATGGCTACCGGCGCAGTGAAGGAGTTTTCGCAATGGTTGGCTCCGGTGTGCAGAGACTCGCTGCCTTCAGCTATGCAGGCTATCTTGCAGACACTCGAAGCTGCTATAGACAAAGAGCATGAGCTGGAAATCAAATATAAGGGAGAGTTTGTCTATAAGCGCAAGGTTAAACCGCAAGCGGTTCTTGAATCTAGGGGCAGTCTTTATTTGAGCGCACATTGTCATAAAGCAAAAGCGGAGCGAACTTTCCGTGTTGATCGAATTATTGAAGCAAGAACAATCTAAAGGGCTATCAACCGCTAGAAGGAAACGGGCTCTTCTTGCCCTTCTCTCTTTGTCTTTAGCCGTCTCATCTGCCTTGTACAGTCCCTTATTCTCACTTCTGATCTTCAGTCCTCCGGCTGCTGCGGCGCCATTCTTCTTTCGCAAACGCAGCTATCGTATTGATGAGAAGACTGTGCAAGAAGAAAGTGAGAAGCTTGGTAAGGACTTGGATTCGGCAGGAGCGTCACGGTCGCGGGCTGGTGCTGTCGACGAGGGCGGTGTCGCCAATGGTGGCGCTGCCGATACCGGGCAAGCCATCGATGAGGCCCTTGAAGATGAGCGCAACAACAGCGATCTTAATAAGCAAATCGACAAGCATGTGCGGCTTGGTGATATGTTCTTTCATAGGCGCGACTATACCAATGCATTGATTGAGTATGAAGAGGTACTCAAGCTCTCACCGGAAAATTTCAAAGCCCACTTCATGCTTGGCAAGGTGCTGATGAGCATCGCTGACTACGAGGAAGCGTTGAAAGAATTTGAGAAAGTTGTGGCGATTCGCCCTACTTCTTCGGATGGTCACTTTATGAAGGCTGAGTCCCTGCGCATGCTTTCTCGTTTTGAGGAAGCAAGACCCGAGTATTTGAAGTCATTGCGTATTGATAGCGGCAATGCTCTGGCTCATGCTTATTTGGGCGAATGTTATCGCATGAAGGGCTCTTTCAGAGATGCGATTGCTGAATGCAAAGTCTCTTCTAGGCTTAAGAAAGATCTCGTGGTGCCTCATTTGATCATGGCTCAATGCTATGCGGCGATTAGATTGCCTGAGGAGTCTTGGAAAGAGTACCAGACTGCGATATCTCTTTCGCCTAAGGATGCTATCGTCAGGGCTCGCTATGGTCAGGCTTTAGGTAAAGCTGATAAGTGGAAGGAAGCTCTTTCGCAGTTCTTGACCGCCACCGATCTCGACCCTTCCTATTCGGAAGGGCATGTTGGTTTGGCTTGGGCCTTTGCCAATGTAGGTAAAGTGGAAGAGGCTCTGAAAGAGGCACGGCTAGCTGTTTCGTTGGCACCCAATGATCCCGATACTCATTCTAATCTGGCTTGGGTGTATAGCAAAAACAAAGACCATCATTCGGCTGTCGTCGAATATAGATTGGCTTTGCAGATTGATCCGAAGAACGGACAGTTACATAAAGCTTTGGGTCTAGAGTACAAGAGTATTGGCGACAATAATGCCGCCATTGCACAGCTTTTGACGGCTCGCCAACTTTTGCCTGGTGACTATGAAGTGAAGTTGGCTCTGGACTCACTTATGCCCAAGAGCAAGGTTCAGTAGTCGCTTTAGGTCGTTTCAAGAGTTTAGGCTTGCGCAAACTTTGTACTGCCGGGCTTGATTGGTTTGGAACCGCTCAAGCAAAGCGGGCAGTTCTTCTCTTCCCACGTCTCAAGATTAAGTGAAATGAGGTTGAAGAAAGGCACACCAAAATCCACTTTGCCGCCGCTCCTGTCTATCAAGGCGGCCACCGCCACTGGTGTGGCTCCAAGTTCTTTCACTAGGTTCAAGACTTTCTTGGCTGAGCCACCGGTGGTGGTGACATCTTCGACAACAAGAACCTTTTCACTCGGCGCAAGTTCAATGCCTCTTCTGATGGAAAATTCGTTTGAGCCGCCTTCACGTTCGGCAAATACTGCTCTTATTTCTGCTGTTTTGGTGCTTTCTTTCATGACCTGATTGAGAGCAAGGGCCGTAAACACTTCCATATGCACGGCGCCTAAGGCCGGACCGACAACCACGTCTGGAATTATGCCTGCCGCTTTCATTTTTTCAGCGAGAAGTAAGGCCAGGGTCATTCCGTGACTGGGATACTGCAGCACTTTCTGGCATTGCATGTACTCGTTGGAATGCAGTCCGCTCGACAAGAGGAAATGACCTGTTTGCCAGGCCTTTACTGATTTTAAGATCGACTCCGGACTTTGCACTGGATACTCCTTGTAAAGGTCACAGCCTGTAAGCTTCATGAGAGCAGCTAAAGACTTAAGCTTCGCGAGATCAGCTTCAGAAAAAAGCTGCAGTTATTTTTGCACATATACAATCGGAGATTGTCGCCAAAGGCAGAAGCTTTCGCTCGACACTTGCTGTAAAGGCTTTTTGTCAAGGCTTTTGCCTTTTTCGGGTAGAATATTTCTTCGAAAGGCCTGGTATCAGGCCGGGCTTGAGGCTTGGTAAAGGCATTTGGCACAATGGCAGCGCTCTTTTGCTTGCTCATCTAAACTAGGAAACATCGGCAAATTAATCATGGCTAAGCATACAGAAAGTAAACCTTTGATAGGCATCAACTTGGATGTTAAGGCTGGACCACCGGAAGAGGCGGCTATTCAGACCACCTATACTGATTCGATTTTGCGCAGTGGTGGAGTGCCGGTCCTATTGCCGCCTATGGCTGATGACCATTTGAAAGCTGTTTTGTCGCGCTTGGACGGCGTTATGCTTATCGGCGGTGCCGATTACTGTCCATCGCTGTACAACGAGGAAGCCGACGGCACCGTCGATCTGGCTCACGCAAGAAGACAAGACTTCGATTTTCGTCTCGCTCGACAAGTCTTGGCTGTGAAGTCTATGCCTGTGCTTGGTGTTTGTCTGGGGGCTCAACTGCTCAATATTTTGCAAGGTGGTTCCTTAATTCAAGACATCAAGACGGCTTTGCCTGAGTCTCATGTCGAGCATGTAAGCAAGAATGGCTGGCAGGAAGGTTTTACGCGGCACGAAGTGCGATTGGAGCCGGCTACTACGTTGGCGGCGGTATACGGAAAAGAGCGTTTCGAAGTGCCTACCTCGCATCACCAGTCTGTCAAGAGCTTGGGGCGCTCTCTCAAGGTATCGGCCCTCGCCGATGACGGGGTTGTGGAAGCAATAGAGATGGTGGATCGCACTTTTGTCATCGGTGTGCAATGGCATCCCGAGCGCGATTACGAGACAAACAAACCACTCTTTGACCGCTTGGTGGCGGCAGCCAGAGAATTTGCCGAGCAAGCCAGACAAGCCTAACAGGCCTAACAAAAGGAACGTTAAGATGCGCAGAATACTGATCACGGGCGGTGCTGGATTCATCGCCAGCCACTTGACCGAGCGCTTTCTTGCCCTTGGTGACAAGGTTACTGCCATTGATAACTTCAACGACTTTTACAATCCAGAGCTTAAACGTATCAATGTCAACGCCTTCTTAGCAGAGTCGGCCTATCAGGCTAGTTATCGGCTTGTGGAAGGAGATATCAGAGATGTTCAGGCTCTAGACGATGCCTTCGGTGATGGACCTTTTGATGTGGTCATTCATTTGGCTGCCATGGCTGGTGTGCGTCCTTCTCTTGAGTCTCCAGCCTATTACTTCGATGTTAATGTAAACGGCACCCAACGCTTGTTGGATAGAATCGTACCTAATGCCGCCAAAACTCGACTTGTTTTTGCTTCTTCCAGTTCGGTCTATGGCGAGCGTAGCGGCGAGGCTTTCAAAGAGACCGATCGAGTTAGCGAGCCAATTTCACCTTATGCAGCCAGTAAGGCTGCCAATGAATTGCAACTCTATGCCTGTCATCATGCCACCGGACTGAAAGTGGTTTGTTTGCGCTTCTTTACTGTCTTTGGACCACGGCAGAGACCAGACCTGGCCATTCATAAATTTTGCCATCTTATAGATGAGGGCAAGCCGGTCGAGCTTTTCGGCGATGGTTCTACTCGTCGCGACTACACTTATGTCGGCGATATTGTCAAAGGTATAGAAAGTGCCATGACATACAATTTCGCAGGCTACGACATCATTAATCTTGGTCGGTCGGAGCCTGTTTTGCTGCTTGATATGGTGCGTTCGCTTGAAAAACATCTCGGTAAGAAAGCCGATTTGGTTTTCAAGCCTATGCAGGTCGGTGATGTACCTTACACCTATGCCGATATTAGCCATGCCAGGGAGGTTTTGGGATATTCCCCTTCGACAAGTTTCGATGAAGGAGTGAGGCATTTTGTTGATTGGTATCGAAAACAGAAAGCCTTCAGCCTGACATCCTGAGAACATTTGCAAATATAAACGATTGTCTGTTTTGCCTTGACAGTGGCAACTTAGTCTCAGGATAATCAATGATTACGTGGCACGGTAGCTCAGTAGGCTAGAGCGGGCGACTCATAACCGCCAGGTCGCGGGTTCGATTCCCGCCTGTGCCATATTTTTGCGAAAACAGCTTTGTCGGCAGCGCTTTTAATGGCGCTGCCTTTGCTTATCAAACCGACGGGGTGATTTAACGCCCAGGTACAGTGTACTTTTCTACGTCGCCGAATTTGAAGAATTCGCGGTCGCCGCGGTCTGATGTGATGATCGTGGCCGTTTCGTTCACTCGTTGTCGCTTTGAGTTGCGCGGAAAGCGGAGAATGGAAGTGCCGTCTAGGGCGTAAATGGCGTCAAGTAGTGCTTTGTCATAGTCTGGATAGCCGGAAGGCTGCACTATTCGAGCCTTTACAATACGTTTGTCGGCTGAGACCCTGACGAAAAAGGTGGCTTTGGTACCGAGGGGGATATTAGGACCCAAGACCACGCGCCCTCTTCTAGCATCCCATCGGGGTTCAACGTTTTCGGGGCTATTGATTAACTCTTGCACGCCCGACTGTATCGACCAGAGCAGGCGGTTATGCCATTTATCCCATTCCACCATCAATTCCTGGTCGGCGGTATCGGGGTCTTGTGCTTGCAGGTCTGATTCGCTTACTTGGGCTGAGCCTTTGAGTGGTCCGCCGTCTTGATCGAGCTGGCCTTTCATAGGGTTGAGACCATCTTCTTCTGCTTGCCCACTAAGACCATTGCCTTGGTCTTCTATTCTGCCTTGCTTGGGTTTTTCTTTGACCACCGGCGCAAGCATTGGTACAGCCGGTCTGAAGGTCTGGCTTTCAGCCGCACCGGTTTCTTCCACGCCGCCTTTGAGGGTATCTTGTGCCGAGAGCGGCATTGCCGCCAGCAGGCTTAAACTAGTGGCAAGAGCCAATAGCTTGAAGTTCGCCTCTAGCTTGATTTTACGGTCGTCCTCTGCTCTGCAATTCATCACTTGCCTGTATACTCTTGCCCTTCTAACTTTCTACTTCAATAGCCGCAGCGATTATATACTGCTATCTTAAGGTGCTTGCGCCGATTTGCGCTTGAGTTTAGAGCAATTTCCAGAGAGTTTTTCAAGATTGGGGCATGATTTTGTCTAAAGAACCGCCTGAAAAGCGCGCTGCTTTACTCTTACGGGTAAGAAGAGAAATAGCCTCATTGCTCTGGTCCCAGGAGCAGTCTGCTCAGCTGTCAACGGCTGAGCCAGATGGGCTCGCCCGAGATAGCAGCAAAGACTCTAGAAAAGACTTTAGTAAAGTCTTTACTGAGCTATTCGCCTCCAAGATGGTGGTGGCTCTATCGGGCGGACCCGACTCGGTTTTCCTTTTAGAGGCGCTCGCGGCCATCTTGAAAGAAGAAGGTCTTTCTGTATCTGGTCTCAAGGCCTGTCATGTCAACCATGCAGTCAGGGCTGAGTCGCTTGAAGACGAGAAGTTTTGTCGGGAGCTTTGTCGCTCCCTCGGGGTCGAGCTCTTGGTTGAGACTCTTCCGGTCGGGTCTTCTGACGAAGCACGCTTGCGCCGGCTGCGTTATCAGGCTCTTGAACGTGCATGTCGGCACTTTGCCGCATCGTATTTGGTGGCAGCTCACCACCGCGATGACCAGATTGAAACTTTTCTGTTTAGGCTTTTTAGAGGCACCGGACCCGATGGTCTGTCCGCTATGCCCAGTCTTTCGCTTTTGCCTGCTTCAGATTCTAGCGATGCCGAGATTAGGTTGATTCGCCCTTTACTGCGCTTCAGCAAAGAAGAAATTTTGACTTGGTTTGAGGAGCGGAACCAAGCTTTTGTTACAGATATAAGCAACAGTCAGTCTGCATATCAGCGCAATTTTTTGCGCAATCAGGTACTACCTATGGTGCTCGGTCGTTTCCCCGGCGCCCTTGACCATATCGAGCAAGTGCGCTCTATGTTGGCTGCTGATAAGCAGTTTTTCGAGCTGGAAGTAGAGCGAGTTTTGCCGGGTCTGACTAGCTCGTCTGGAATGCTGCTTGTCACCCCTTGGCTGACTCTTTCGCCTGCCTTGCAAAACCGGGTGCTTATCGCCTATCTCAGCCGAAGTTTTCCCGGTCTTGAGATTGACTTTAAGCTGGTCGGACGGCTGAAAGCCGTATTGAACCGGCAGAGTAGTTTGGAAACATTAAAAGGGGGACTGATAGCGCGCCTCGGTTTCGATTCCAAAAGCTCGACCAAGACTAAAGTTCTCATTATTGAACCTGAGAGCGAGAACTTTCTTGACCGGGGCTGTGAAAAGCGGCTTAGTCGAATAATCAGTGTTTCTCAGATTTTTCCAGATGGGGAAGATAATGCCGGGACAGATAGGAAACCTGTTGTTGCCGGTGCTACTGGTGCCGAAGATGCTAGGAGCGAACTATCTCGGGAAGAGCTTTCATATCTGGCAGCGCCCGGTTTGAGGATTATTCCTTGGCTCAATGCGGCGCTTCTATTGGAGGTTGAGGTTGTCAAAGAAGGGAAAGTCCCTGCTGACCGAGACCGATTTACATTTCGCCTTTCTAGAGAGCATTGCCAAGCATCCTTGCGAGAAAGGCTGCCGATTCTCTTGCGCAGCCGCTCTTCCGGGGATGTCTTCGGCTGCGACACGCTCAAGCACAGGTTGCACCGTCTTGGCGGGCGCAAAGCAGAGTTCCTCAACCTGCTGGCCGAGCATCTCCCGGGCGCCGCGCCGCAAACATCTTTACAGTGGCTTCGTTATTTGCCAGTGCTGGCCTTGGGCTCGCGGGTGATCTGGCTGCCAGGCAGTTCGCTTAACGAAGCTGACTTTTTGCCTAAGTCTTGTACTGACGGTGCTTTTGAGCCGATTTACCGGCTCAAGCTTGTGCCTCTGGGTGATCATCTGCAACAGACTGGGGCGGACGGCTCTTTAACTTGCTAATATGAAAGTGTTACCAGTCAGAGATTGACCAAAAGCTCAAATCCAAGTTTCACAAGCCGTTTTGCGGCTCTTGCCACCTTTAATGGTGATATAATCTCTGGTTTCAGTAATTTATTGCTCTTGCGGCGAGGCTAACATAGGCGAAAGTATGAAGAAGTACGGTACTACCTGGGTAATATTGCTGGCTCTTTTGCTTCTGGTCATATTTACCCTCTCATTGGCCAATCTCGGCAAGCGAGACGAAAATCTCACCTATTTCGGCTTCACCAGTCTTCTTCGAGAAGGCAAGGCTTCCGAAGTGAAAAAAGTCACCTACACCAATGGTGAGAATGTCATCTATGTGCAGCTCCAAAATCCTGAGTCTGAGCGGGAGCGTCCCGTTGTCGTGCCCATGGAAGCCAAAGAAGAGCTGCTTAAAGAATTAGGCAAGGCCGGGGTCAATGTCGAAGTCAAGGATACCGAGAAGTCGCAGATGCTGCTTGGTATGCTCAGCACTTTCTTATTGCCGATTGTGCTTGTCATTGGCTTCTTGCTCATGGTTCGTTCTGCCCAGTCGGGCGGCAACCAGGCAATGAGCTTTGGTCGCAGCCGCGCCAAACTAATGATGGATAACAAAGTCAAGGTCTGTTTCAATGATGTGGCCGGCATTGACGAAGCCAAGCAAGAGTTGCAAGAAATAGTCGATTTCCTCAAGTCGCCTGAGAAATTCACCGCTTTGGGCGCTCGCATTCCGCGAGGCGTGCTCTTGGTCGGGTCTCCTGGTACCGGTAAGACTCTTCTTGCTAAGGCTGTAGCCGGTGAAGCCGGAGTTCCTTTCTTCAGTATTTCTGGTTCAGACTTTGTCGAAATGTTCGTCGGCGTAGGTGCGTCGCGTGTGCGCGACCTCTTCGAGCAGGCTAAGAAACAAGCTCCTTGTATAGTCTTTGTCGATGAAATCGACGCGGTCGGACGTCAGCGTGGCGCCGGTTTGGGCGGTGGTCATGACGAGCGAGAGCAGACATTGAACCAGTTATTGGTGGAAATGGACGGCTTTGAAGGCAGTACCGGCATCATCGTTGTTGCCGCCACCAACCGTCCCGACATCCTCGACTCGGCTCTGCTTAGACCAGGTCGCTTTGACAGGCAGGTTGTAATCGACCGCCCCGACGTCAAGGGACGCGAGCAAATATTGAACGTGCACGGCAAGGGCAAGCCGCTCGCCAAAGACGTTGATCTCAAGATCTTGGCAAGGCGTACTCCAGGCTTTACCGGTGCCGATTTGAGCAACTTGATTAACGAAGCGGCTTTGATTGCTGCTCGTGCCGATAAGCGTGAAATTGAGATGGGCGATTTAGAGCTTGCTATAGATAAAGTGCAGGTCGGTGCAGAGAAGCGCTCTCGCGTCATTCCTCCTAAAGAGAAAGAAATGACAGCCTTCCACGAAGTCGGTCATGCTCTGATGCACCTTTTGCTCAAGAATGTTAGTCCCTTGCACAAAGTGACTATTATTCCGCGTGGTTTTGCCCTGGGCATAACCTGGTCGGTTCCTGATGAAGACTTGCTCTCTATGACTTCAGCCATGATTTACGACCAGATTGGCGTACTGCTCGGCGGTCGTGTCGCCGAAGAAGTCGTCTACGGTGATGTCACCACTGGTGCGCAGAATGACCTGGAGCGCAGTACTGCTCTGGCTCGTCGCATGGTGACCGAATATGGTATGAGCGAGCGTCTTGGACCGATGACTTTCGGCAAGCGCAATGGTCAGGTCTTCCTTGGTCGCGACTTCGGACATGAGAGAGACTACAGTGAGAACATCGCCACTGCCATCGACGAAGAAGTTTCAGAGATAATCTCCAAGCAATACAGTCGAGTCAAGGAGCTTCTGCTCGCCCACCGTCCCCATCTCAATGCCATAGTCAAGGTTCTACTTGAAAAAGAAACTCTTGACCGTGCAGAAGTGGAAGCGATTATGGACGAGGTCAATAGAAAGCTAGCAGCAGGCGAAGATCCCGACTCCAGTTCTCCCGACTCTCCCGACAATGATTCTAATTCGAACGAGCCGCCGACCGTTATAGTGACTCGCGAAGAGGAGAAAGTCCCGGTAAAGGAAAGTAAGCCGGAACGAGATGGTGGAGACTCTTCGCCTGGATTGACCCCTAAATTCGCCTGATTTACGAATTTTTCACAGGTCCGGCCCTAGACTCTTCTCAACCCCCTGAAGAGTGAGCTTTTTTAATGGACGGCAGCAAAGAAATTCCGAAAACCAAGACTGTATACGTAGATATCGGGCATTGCACAAGCGGAGAGAAGAATCCTCTTGGGGTTGGTGGTTCCGACCGAGGCTTTCAAGGTCCAGGCTATACCGAATGCGACATCAATCAAGGTGTGGGTCGTAAGCTCATGAAAGAGCTTGATAATATGGGCTTCTATGTGGTTCCTACCTGGAATCCTGACAAACCACCGGCGCCTGTCCCAAAAGCCGATGATCTGCAAAGACGAATCGATACAGTCAACCGTGATGTGGCTAAGTATGGTGATGACTCAATCTATATAAGTGTGCATCATGACTCCGATAAGACCGGCCGAGGCGGACAATGTGTTTACTTCGACGCCACCCGTCCCAATGATGCCAGAAAGCTTGCCGAAACGATTCAGGGGAGCGCCTGGCAAACCCGGGAGCATGACAAGTCGCCCCTCTGTATCTTGCCTGACACAGCCACCGGTAAGGGGTACCTTGATGGTTTAAGGAAGACCAATAGTATCGGCATTCTGGTGGAAGGTGCTAATGTCTTGAACAGCCGAGATCGTGCTTTGATGCCGATGAGCGAGTTTCAAGATAAAGAGGCGAAAGCGCTCGCCCAGGGAATCTGGAACTATTTCAAACTGAAGCCGGGTGCAGAAAGACCTTACTCTCCAGCAATTAGGCAGAGATTTGGTCTTTAGTGAGCTTGGGCGACAACAATAATTAGGCCATACTTAAGACTTAGCTGTAAATCAACGGTTGCTTTACCTTTCGTGATAATCTAAGCCCGTTCTATATGCAGTTTTCGGAGGGTCTTAGCGTGGCCGTTGTCCAAGAAAAAGAACTACTTTGTAAGGATTTCCTTTCCCGTCCCAAGCAACTCTTGATAGACGGAAAATGGGTAGATGCGGTATCCGGAAAAACTTTTGAAACAGTGAACCCGGCGACTGAAGAAGTGCTTTGCCGTGTGGCTGAAGGTGGAAAGGAAGACGTAGATAAGGCTGTCAAAGCCGCTCGTCGCGCCTTTGAAGTTGGTCCCTGGCGCAAAATGAGCACAGCAGAGCGGGCTCGCCTCATGCTCAAGCTTGCCGACCTCATCGAGAAGCATGCCGATGAACTGGCTCAGATTGAGACTCTCGACAATGGCAAGCCGATAACTGAATCGCGTTATGTCGACGTTCCGCAGACTGTAGAAACCTTCCGTTATTACGCTGGTTGGGCTACCAAGCTGGAAGGTGAAACTATCAATGCCAACAGCAATTTCTTCACCTACACACTGAGAGAGCCTGTCGGTGTAGTTGGCCAAATCATTCCCTGGAACTTCCCGATGCTGATGTTGGCTTGGAAGTGGGGACCAGCACTGGCTGCAGGCAACACCATCGTGCTCAAGCCTGCCGAGCAGACTCCTCTTTCGGCTCTTAGAATTGGTGAATTGGCTCTTGAAGCTGGTTTCCCCGAAGGCGTCATCAACATCGTTACCGGCTTTGGTGCCAATTCTGCCGGTGAAGCCATATCTCATCATATGGACATCGATAAAGTAGCCTTCACCGGTGAAGACAAAACAGGCAAATTGATTGTGCAAGCTTCAACCACCAACCTCAAGAGAGTTTCGCTTGAATTGGGCGGCAAAGCTCCCAATATTGTTTTTGCTGATGCCGATATCGATGCCGCCGTCAAAGGCGCCATCACTGGTATCTTCTTCAACCAGGGACAAGTCTGTTGCGCCGGCTCACGCCTATTCCTCGAGAAAAACATCCATGATGAGTTCATGGCTAAACTCACCGAACGCGTAGCTAAACTGCGTCAAGGTGATGGTCTTGATGATAAGACCCGCATTGGACCACAGGTTTCGAAAGAGCAACAAGAACGCGTTCTCAGCTATATCAACATTGCCAAAGGTGAAGGCGCCAGCCTGGCTTGCGGCGGTGAGGTTCCGTCTGATCTCAAGAAAGGCTATTTCGTTAAACCGACAATCTTCACCGGTGTCAATAACGACATGCGTATTGCTCAGGAAGAAGTCTTTGGACCGGTTCTGGCTGTGATTCCTTTCTCCAACATGGAAGATGTAGCCGAGCAAGCCAATAAGACTACTTTCGGACTTTCTGGTGCTGTCTGGACCCGCGACGTCAAGAAAGCTCATAAGTTCGCCTCACACATCAAGGCTGGTACTGTTTGGGTTAACTGCTACAACGTCTTTGATCCGGCTGTTCCTTTCGGTGGCTATAAGATGTCCGGTTATGGTCGTGAACTCGGCAAGCATTCAATCGAGCTTTACACCAATATCAAATCGGTTTGGGTAAACATGCAAGACTGATCAACCAGACTAGACTAAGTATGAGAAAGGGAACCCTCGGGTTCCCTTTCTCATTAAATTAGGACGGTTTAACTTATTTTTGAGTGAATTAATTATGGATTTCAGAAGGAAATGTTATTTTTTTCGTGGTTTTCTGTTTTGAGTCTATTGAGAGCATTGTCCTGTAACGATTTCTGCCGTTGCGGCCTGCACCGAAGCAATTTTTGCTCTTGTTCGAGTGGTGGAAGAAAGAGTAGTTTTTATTTTGGCCTGGGCTCGAAATAAGTGGCATTTTGCCTCTTCTTGTCTTGCTTTTTTCACCTTGATTAGGTCCGTACTGCTGACCTATACTGAATAAACATGGTTTTCATGTATCAGATTTTATTCTGTTCATGAAGTTTGGTTGGTTGGTCCGGTTACTTACATCTAATTTAATAAAAGCCGCTGTTACAGGATTTTGGCGATGCCCTGTAACGTCTGTTTAAGTTAGTTGAGGTGCCAAAGATAAGGCGGTCCCAGGAAATATGAGTACAAAAGAGTATATGGAGCCGGAATCCCTATTGAAGGGACTTTCCGAAACTATTAGATATCGCAGGAAGCTACTAAAGATTAGCCAGGAAGACCTTTCCAAGAATGCCGGTTTTGCCAGAGGCTATTTGAGTGATATTGAAAGAGGCGCTCGTAGCTTCAGTATAAAAAATTTGGCCCGACTCTCTAATGTACTCAAGACGACTCCTTCCGCACTTCTTGCCACCACCGAGAAGCGCATCAAAGGCGGCAATATCTATGCCGATTTTAGAGTGGATAGTCATCTGATCTTTGCCCTCCTGGGAAAGTCTGACAAGGCCCTAGTGATCATCGATACTAAAGAGGCCGACTTCCCAATAATCTATGTTTCCGATTCTTTCGCCGTCATATCGGGTTATTCAGGCGAGGAAGCAAGAGGTAGAAATTTTAGTTTCTTGCTCAGAGGCGAACTATATCAAGATGGGCTCAAGGCAATTTGCCTAGCGGTTGAAAACAAGACCTCTTGCGAGACCACTCTCAAGCTCTACCATAAAGATGGGAAAGAGCTATTGTCTGTAGTGTCCACTTCCCCCGTGCTTGATGAGAACGGCGAAGTAACCCATGTGGTTTGTCTCTACCATGGTGCACCTGTTGACCATGGTGATTCAGTCGAAGGCTAGAATCTCTTGAGATTTTTGCCGAGCTGTCTCCAGTGGAGCCGGCAGTTTCGGCATGGTTCTACCACTTAAAATAAAATGTGCTCAAATTTAGCTGACAATCTTTTGCATTGGCTTGGAATTTCGTTCGCCTTCCCGTAACCTATTCGAATGAAAATAAAGACGCTACAAACCTTGGATAAGAAAGTAGCGATGACGGGAGTGGTGTGCCCCGTCAGATTTGTTTGCCTTGATTTCGTCTCAAGCACTCAACTTACGGAGAATCTAAAGAAGCTATGTGCGGTATCGTGGCAATATCAGGCGGCTCCTGTGCTTCTTCTGAAGTTTTGTTGGGCTTGATGAATTTACAACATAGGGGCCAAGATGGGGCCGGTATTCTTTCTTTATCAAAGAAAGAGAACGCAACCGGCAATGGTTTCCATATAGACAAACAGTCTGGTCTAGTCTCTCTTGGTGACCTGGAAGATAAAGTCAGACACCGCAAAGACTCTTTTGCTCTCGGTCATACCCGTTATGCCACCGTGGGTGGTGATGCCGTCGAGATGTTGCAACCTTTCTTGATTGAAAAGTTCGGCATTGGGCTAGCTCATAACGGCAATATAGTAAATTTCCTAGATATGGAAGACGAGCTATCGCGCGATTCTGCCTTGCGCTTGTCTTCCGGGCGCTGGGTTCTCTCCGATTCTTTTATGTTGCTTGCTCAACTGGCTAGAACTCTTAGATGGCGCGACTGGAACAGTGGCGCCATTTTTGATGCTGTGCGTTCTGTGATGAGAAAGGCTTCTGGTAGTTATTCAGTGGTAAGCCTTCTTGAGAATGGCACTCTTTTCGGGTTTCGTGACCCCCATGGTATAAGACCGCTTTTCTGGGCCAGTCGTGCCGGAGAAGAACGGACAGAGTACGGTATTGCCAGCGAGCCTGTGGCTCTTTCCTACCTGGGTTTTGAGAATATTACCGAAGTGAGAGCCGGTGAAGCTATCGTGGTCAGTCCCGATGGACAGTTCGAAGCTCGTATTATTGATGAGAAACCAGTCAAGCAATGCATGTTCGAATGGGTCTATTTCTCTCGGGTGGAATCTGAGTTCGGCGGCAAATCGGTATATGATGTCCGTTTTCGCCTTGGCATTGAGCTTGGTAAACGTGTCAAGGAAATGGGATTGGAAGCAGACATAGTCGTGCCGGTGCCCGAGACTAGTCGAGTTTCAGCTATTGCTCTTGCCGAGTATTTATCTTTGCCTTTCCGCGAAGTTTTGGTGAAGAATCGCTATGTCAATCGCACATTCATTTTGGATAGTCAGACCAGCAGACAGGAAGCGATTCGGCGCAAGCTCTTTCCCATTGCTTCAGAGTTTAAGGGCAAGCGCTGTTTAATTGTTGACGATAGCATCGTCAGAGGCAATACAGCCAGACAGATTACCCACCTTGTGCGTGAGTCAGGCGCCAGTGAAGTGACGCTGCTTTCTGCTTGTCCTTCGATTTCTTATCCTTGTTTTTATGGTATCGATTTCCCTGATAAAGCCGAGCTTTTAGCCGGTCATCTCGATAACGAGGCTATTTGTGCCGAGCTGGGAGCCGATAGGGTTATCTTTCAATCTCTCGAGGGTCTGAGCTCTGCCATCGGTTCGAATGATCTTTGCACCGGTTGCTTGACTGGGTCTTATCCCACCGATGTCGCTCTTGCTGATCGCTTCGCAGCTAAGCGCAAGGTCGATAGACTTTCAGAAGGTGAGTCACCGTCGGTGGTATCGAATGCATCAAAGTCTAAGTCAAAAGACAGTCGGAGGAGTTGAAGATGGCGGTAGGAGAAGAAATCGCACCGATTTATCGAGGCTCTGTCAAAGACGTTTACGCCAGTGGTGAAAACCTCCTTTTTCATTTTTCCGATGATTTTTCGGTTTTTGACTGGGGAAAAATGCCCGATCGTATTGCAGGGAAAGGAAGCTCTCTGGCTCTCTTTGCTGCTGCTGTCTTTGAGCAGCTGGACGGCAAGTTGTTTGCTGCATTGCCCAATTCTCTTCATCTGAAGCATTTCGACAGTAAGTTTTTGCAAGAATTGTTTGCCTGCGATTTATATAGGAATGAGCTGGTTGTGCATGGCATGAGCAGTCACTATCGGGGGCTCATGTGGGGTGGACGGCAAGGCAAAGTCGCTGAACTTCTAGAAGCAGTTAGTTTTGGTGCAGCCGATAGCGAAGCTCTATATCTAGAAGTGGAGAAGGCGCTGGTGCAGCGCCCCGAACTCAAGCAGATTGGTGGTGAATCGGTCTATTTCTATCCGGCTGCTGAGCAAGCCCCTTTGCGCTTTATTCCGCTTGAGATTGTCTTTCGCTTTGGTGTGCCTCAGGGCAGTTCATTGCTTAGCCGCTTAGCCGTTGATCCTGCTTTACCTGCCCGTCTAGGCTTGTCCCTGCCTGCTTCTGAAATCAAAGCCGGGGCAATGTTCGACAGACCTGTTATTGAGTTTTTCACCAAGCTCGAATCTTCAGATCGGCTGCTTAGTTATCAGGAAGCATCTTTGATTTCGGGTCTTTCGTCGGCAGCTTTTCATAGGCTTTATCAAACTGCACAATTTGTTTCTCTTGCTCTTTATCATCTTTTCGCCGAAGCCGGCGGGCAGAACTTGCACTTATTGGACGGCAAGGTGGAGGCGGCTTACCGTCATGCAGACGGTGCTATTGTTCTTGCTGACAGTGTCGGTCCTGATGAACTTAGACTTTCATATAAAGGTGTGCAGCTCTCTAAAGAGGCATTGCGACTCTATTATCGCCAGACTGATTGGTTCAACAAGATCGAGTCAGCTAAAAAGGAAATTCGCCCCCATGGCCTCACCTGGCAGAAAGTAATGAAGGAGCGCGGTGATAAGCCTCCTGCTTTGCCTGAAGATCTAAAGGAAACCATGGCCTGTATGTATAAGAGTCTGGCGCTTGGTCTAGCCGGTGTCAATGAGAAAGAAAAGCAGGGCCGCTTTGGTTTGCCAAGCCTTTCCGATATAGCTTCCAGGCTGGAGAGGCTATGAAGATAGAGAAGGCTAAAGTATTGGTGCTTGGTTCAGGCGGCAGGGAGCATGCCCTCGCCTGGAAGTTGGCGCAAAGCCCCCAAGTCACCCGGGTTTGGGTTAGCCCAGGCAATGCCGGCACAGCCGGCATTGCCGACATAAATAGTTTAGCCGGCACAGCCAATATATATAGTTCAGCCGGCACAGCTAATACATATATTTCAGCCGGCACAGCCGATATAAATAATCTAAGTACTACTGATAATTCTTCTAAACTAGCCAATCTGCAGCTGCAGTCGCACGATGAGATAGTTGCTTTCGCCAAGGCTAACGTTATCGACTTGGTGGTGGTTGGGCCGGAAGGGTATTTGAGGGATGGTATAGTCGACAGTTTAAATGCCGCTGGCATTCTTGCCTTTGGCCCGACCGCCGAAGAGTCGCGCTTGGAGTGGTCGAAAGCCCATGCCAAAGAACTTATGCTCAAGCTCTCGGTTCCTACAGCCGCCTTCAAGGTAGCTGATAGCCCGGAGCAGGCAATAGATTTCTTAGCGAAAGATGAGCGCTTGAGAGTGGTTAAGTATGATGGTTTGGCAGCCGGCAAGGGTGTCTACGTTGTTGATAGTCTTGCTGAGGCTGTCGAAGCTGTGCATGAAATCAAAAAGGGACAGAAAGATTTCAAAGTTGTTCTAGAAGAGAAGTTGTTTGGCGAAGAGCTTTCGCTGTTTTGTCTTTGCGACGGCAAGAAGCTTTTGCCCCTATCGGTCAGTCAAGATCACAAGAGAAGATTTGAAGGTGATATTGGTCCGAATACTGGAGGGATGGGGGCTTACTTACCTGTCGCCGCCTATGATCAGAGTCTTGCCGATATTGTTGAAGAGCGCATTATTGCCAGACTTGAGCAGGGTCTGCGTGACGGGGTCTATTCATTTAAGGGTCTTCTCTTTATCGGTTTGTTGCTTGATGCCCAGAAAGGCGTCAATGTTTTGGAATTCAATACTCGCTTTGGCGATCCGGAGACCGAGGCTGTTTTGCCCCTTTTGCAGGAAGACCTCTTCACACTACTTACTGCCTGCGCCGAGGGGCGGCTGGTCGAATGCAGCCCTCCTCAGCTTAGTGCCAAGGCCAGTGTTACCATCATAGCGGTCACCGAAAATTATCCGGCTCAGTCGTCGCGCGGTGTGCCAATAAAGATAGGCACCATGCCCGAGGGTGTGACGCTTTTTCATTGTGGTACAACCATTGAGGACGGTAACGTGGTGACAAACGGCGGTCGAATTTTGGCACCGACGGCGGTGGCTGAGACAGTGGAAGAAGCAAGATCTCTTGCTTTAGCGGCCTTGAAGGAAATTGAATTTGCCGGTCTTTCCTATCGGACCGACATAGCGAAGAGAGGTGGACTGTGCCGCTCAAACTCTTAGTCTTGGCCTCAGGGCGTGGTTCCAATGTCGATAGAGTGGCCCGCAGTATCAAAGAAGGTAAGCTCGACTGTGAGATTGCGGCAGTGGTCACTAATGTCGAAGATGCTGGTGTCATCGAGATAGCGGCAAAACATGAGCTGCCTTGCTATGTGGTGCCCTCCCGCTCTCTCAAGCGCCGCCAGCATGAAGAGCAGTTGCTTGCCTTCCTCGATGAGAAAGGCTTGACCCGAGCGACCATCGACTTTGTTCTTCTCGCCGGCTATATGCGTATACTTACCGGTCATTTTCTGGCCGCTTTTAAAGAAGAGTCAGCTAGCGGAGCATATTTTCGGGTGGTCAACATTCATCCCTCTCTTCTTCCTTCCTTTACCGGCGCCACCGCCTATGCCGACGCTTTCGCCGCCGGTGTAGCCGTATCTGGTGTGACTGTGCATCTGGTCGATGAAGAAGTAGATCATGGTCCCATTCTTGCCCAAGCTCCTTTCTTCCGAAAGGAAGGAGATGATTTTGAAAGCTTTGCCTGTCGCGGACTCGATCTTGAGCATATTCTCTTGCCGGCAGTTTTGTCGCGTCTGGCAGAACTCGGACCAAATTTTGAACTTAGCAGTTTGCCTTTTGATATGGGAGGTTTGAGCGGCTGATGGACAGGGCGGTGTTCGAAGAGAAAGAGAACGAAAAACAATTTCTTGCTTGTGTCACAGCCAGACGCGGCAAAAGGCAGCATTTGCCTGTATATTGGCTGGCTTTCCCGAATGATTCTGCTGTCTTAGCTGATTCAACAAGTCTAAACAGAGTTGAGGAACTGCTGCGCGAGTTGGTTTGCGATACCGTTGACGAGGAGTTTTATTTTACTCCGCTAAGCCCCAGTGCAAATGGTGCTGAGCCAAATTCTTTTGCTTTAATGGAAAGGCTAAAAGCAGACGGCTTTACCAAAGCGAGTATTAAGCATTTCAAAAGCGGTGTCACTGACAATACGGCAAATAGCTGCGCTAGCGCCTTGCAAATAATGGGTCTCGATTGTCAGTTTCGTATCGGCTCAGGCTTTATCTTTGCCGGACTGGAGCCCGAAGCAGTACCTCACAATAATCTTACCGAGAGGGTGCTGGCTCTTGATTTAGAGAAACCGGAAAGTCTACCGCATTTGCCCAGGCGGCAGCTGGAGGAGTCCGGTGGTTTTGAATATGTCAGTCTCGCCGGTGACGATAGTTATTTAGAGAGTCTTTCTAAAGAAAGACTACTTTCGCTTACCCTTGATGAGATGAAGGCTGTGCAGGCGCTCTATCTCGATGAGAACTTCAGAGAACATCGACGCTCTATCGGCTTAGATCTTACGCCCACCGACGTGGAGCTGGAAGTTATCGCCCAGACTTGGTCGGAGCATTGCAAGCATAAAATTTTCAGTGCCGTTGTTGAACACAGCCAGTTTGACGAGAATGACGAGCTGGTAAAGAGAGAAACTATAGATAGTCTCTATAAGACTTACATAAAGGGTGCTACAGCCGCACTTAAGCCTGTCAGGGCCGATCTTCTCTCGGTTTTCGAAGACAATGCCGGTGTCGTTGCCTTCGACGCGAAGAACGCCGTGTGTTTCAAGGTTGAAACTCATAATTCACCTTCAGCGCTTGAACCGTATGGGGGTGCCTTGACTGGTATCTTGGGTGTCAATCGAGACATTTTAGGCACCGGCCTTGGTGCTAAACCTATTTTCAATACTGATGTCTTTTGTTTACCTCATCCTGATTCGCCCTTTGTGAGAGAGCTTAAGCACGATAAACTTTTGCCTGCGCGAGATTTGGCTCGGGGCGTCAGGCAGGGTGTACAAGACGGTGGCAACAAAAGCGGTATACCGACTGTAAATGGTGCTGTTTTCTTCGACGATTCTTACCGGGCCAAACCCTTGATTTACTGCGGTACTGGCGGGCTCTTGCCTCTTGAGGCGGCCGGCCGCGACGCGGTGAAAAAACACACTGCTGTCGGCGATGCGGTGGTTATGGCCGGTGGGCGGGTTGGCAGAGATGGAGTACACGGAGCCACATTTTCCAGTCTCGCGCTTGATGATAGTATGGGTTCTGATGTGGTGCAGATAGGTGACCCTTTTACTCAGAAGCGCCTCACCGACTTGGTTTTGCAAGCCCGCGACGCCGGTCTCATTACCGGACTGACCGACAACGGTGCCGGTGGCTTATCGTCTTCGGTGGGTGAGATGGCCACTTTTACCAACGGTGCCGAGCTGGTACTGGATGCAGTGCCGCTCAAGTATCCCGGTTTGAAGGACTGGCAGATAGTTGTGTCAGAGTCGCAAGAAAGAATGACTTTCTCGACCGATAGACCGGAAGAACTGTTGGCTTTGGCCGCTCGTCTTGATGTGGAAGCCACTGTGATCGGGCGCTTCACCAATGATGGTTATTTCCGAATTCGGAGAGAGGGAGAGGTCGTGGCGCTTCTACCACTTTCCTTCTTGCATGGCGGCGCTCCGCGACTAAAGTTGACTTCGGCTTGGCGCAAAGCACCTAAACTGGTTTCTCGGCAGGAGGCTAGGCGCAGTAAACTTTCGCTTGCCGAGATTGTAGAAGGCTTGCTTTCGCATGCCAATATATGCAGTCGTGAGTCTATCGTCAGGCAGTATGACCATGAGGTGCAGGGCGGCAGTGTGGTCAAGCCCCTCATGGGCAAAACGCAAAAGTCTCCCTGCGATGCCGGTGTAGTCAAACCGCTTGCCGACAGCGACAAAGCTGTGGCTGTGGCCAATGGATTAGCCCCGAGACTCTCTAAGTACGACCCTGCTTTGATGGCTCAAGTTAGTGCCGATGAAGCGGTGCGCAGTGTGGTGGCGGTCGGTGCTGATCCATCTACTGTCGCTTTGCTAGATAACTTTTGTTGGCCAGATCCGGTGACCAGCCCCCGCAATCCAGAAGGTGCCCGCAAAATGGCCCAGCTGGTGCTTGCCTGCCAGGGTCTCCATAAGCTATGCCTTGCTTATAAAAGTCCGCTTATCTCTGGCAAAGACAGCATGAAGAACGACTTTGACGACGGCAATCTCAGGCTTTCTGTATTGCCGACGCTGCTTATGTCTTCGCTGGCTTTTTTGCCTGATTTTAGAGCTGCCGTCACCTCCGACTTTAAAGAGAGCGGTGATTTGATCTATTGGTTAAAGGCTGGTCGTCCGGCTTTGACGGCTTCGCATGCTTCTGAACTTGCCTTCCAGCACGGGGCGGCGCCGGAAGACGATCTGCCTTACTTTGATCTCGATTTAACGGCCGAATCTTACCGCTGCTTGCATCAAGCCATGCTGAAAGGGCTTGTTTGTTCCGCTCATGATCTTGGTGATGGTGGTTTGGCAGTGACTCTCTTAGAGTCGTCCATGGGCGGTGACTTGGCCTTTGAGGTCAGTCTGAGCGTCGCCGATGATTGGTATGGTTTACAGCAGTTGTGCGGCGAAGGGGCCGGTATGCTGGTTGTCACAATCAAACCCGAGAAACAGACTGAGTTTGAAAGCTGTTTTGAGGCAATAAGTTCGCAGAACAGTATTTTGCAACTTATCGGCAAGGTCGTTCAAAAAGAGAGACCTTGTAGATTTACTCTTGCCGAGAGTTCTTTCGAAATTGATTTGCAGCGTGCTTCTAGTTTGTATAACCGTTCTTTGCCCTTCGATGATGAGGTGCCTTATGTCGGCTAATCAAGCTTTTTCGCCAAAAGAAAGCGGCTCTAGCGGTAAGACAGGACCGCTTGCTCTGGTGCTCAGAGGTGATGGCATCAACTGTGAAGAAGAAACAGTTCAGGCTTTGGGGCTTGCCGGATTTCAAGCCAAGCGGGTCACTTGTCTCGATCTAAAAGATAGCCCGAAGCTTTTGAACCAAGCCTCTGCCCTGGTTTTACCGGGCGGCTTCAGCTTTGGAGATGAGGTGCGCAGCGGTAAGATTTTGGCCGTCAAATTGAGGTCCTATATTTTTGAAGCCCTCGCCGCCTACGCCGAGCGTGGAGGTCTGATTCTTGGTATCTGCAATGGTTTTCAGGTTTTGGTGCAGCTAGGGATTTTGCCTGGTGGCCAGGTTCTCAATCTAGATAGCGAACGGCCGCTCACTTTAGCGCACAATAGCGGCGGTAAGTTTATCGATCGCTGGGTAGAGTTGAAAGTCTCCGCCGACAGTGCTTTCACCAGGGGCTTGCCTGAGACAATATGGCTGCCTGTGCGTCATGGCGAAGGGCGCTTGGTTTTGCGAGACGATGTGGACGGTCTAGAA
Organism: Candidatus Obscuribacterales bacterium; assembly: GCA_019745415.1. Classification (GTDB taxonomy): domain Bacteria; phylum Cyanobacteriota; class Vampirovibrionia; order Obscuribacterales; family Obscuribacteraceae; genus Obscuribacter. The sequence goes on from JAIETF010000049.1 coordinate 28,060, forward strand.
CCTCTCGTTTCTTCACTTTCTTGTCTCAATTATCTCGAAGATTTGAACGGCTCTTTCCAAAAGATTGCCGGTTTGACCAGCCGCACAGGCAGAGTTATGGGTCTGATGCCTCACCCTGAATGTTATGTCCGGGCTAGTCAGCATCCGGCTTGGACAGCTTCTCGTACCCGTGCCGGTGAAGTTATGCCGGGTTTGCAAATCTTTCAAAATATGTTTGCCATGCTTCAGTGAGGAGAGTGCTAAAGAAGATGCCCGAACCTATTGGAAATTCAGGAAGCAAACCACTAAGTTATCGCGAAGCTGGGGTGGATATCGAAGCCGCAGATAGGTTTGTCGGCAAGATTAAGGCCATGACCGGCATTAGCGATAAGTCCGTCTTGCCTGGTGCCGGTGGTTATGCTGCGGTCTATAAGAGACCGTCTGGTGAGGCAGTGGCTTGCACCACTGATGGTGTGGGCTCAAAACTTTTGCTTTGCGAAGAGTTTAATCGTTATGACACGATTGGCATAGACTTGGTAGCCATGTGCGCCAACGACCTGATTTGTGTCGGGGCTGTTCCAGCTATATTTCTAGATTATTTTGCCTGCGGCGCCATCGATATAGAGCGCAGCACCGAGATCATTAAAGGCATAGTGCAGGGTTGTCGAGAAACCGACATGCTCTTGCTTGGTGGTGAGACGGCTGAGATGCCTGATCTTTACAGCAAAAATCATTTTGACTTGGCTGGTTTTGCCGTCGGTTTTGTGCAAGAGGAAGACCTCTTGACCGGAGCACGTATCAAAGCCGGACAAAGGGTTGTGGCTGTTGCCTCCAGCGGATTGCATTCAAACGGTTATTCTCTGGCGCGCAAAATAATCGATCCTAATTCTCCTTTTCGCCCTGACCTTCTGCTTCCTACCAGCCTTTATGTAAGGCCATTTATAGAGGTGCGCAAGGCTTTGGGACCCGAACTGACCGGTGCCGCCAATATTACCGGCGGCGGTTGGACTAATATTTTGCGCTTGAGCAAAGCGGTGAGCTATCGACTCAAGGCGGTTGAGCGCCATGCTATCTTTGACTATATGCTTAAAGATGTTGCCCTGAGTGAGCTGTATCGCACTTTCAATATGGGCATGGGCTTGGCTTTGCTTGTCGAGTCTAAGCAGTCGGCCTCTGCAGCAATTGAAATCTTCAACCGTGGCGGCTTTGCCGCCTGGGATATAGGTGAGGCGGTTGACTGCGCCGGCCGTGCCCCCGGGGTGGAAATTTTAGAGTCTAAAGATAGCTTGTTTATCAGTTGAGGAGGAGCGATGCCGACAGTTCTAGCCAGTGTTTTTGATAAAAGTGGTTTGGTTGATTTACTTGGACAGCTGAGGTCTGCCGCCGGACAAAAGGGTGAAGCTCTGAAAGTAATAGCCACAGGTTCGACCTGCGGTTATCTTATAGAGAACGGCTTTGATTGTGTGAAAGTAGAAGAGATGACCGGCTTTCCCGAGATTCTCGATGGGCGGGTCAAGACCCTCCATCCTCGTGTCTTCGCTGGAGTTTTGTCGCGTGACAGCGAGAAAGATCGTGCCACTCTTAAAGAACACGGTATTAATGAAATAGACATTGTCGTGGTCAATCTCTATCCGTTTGAAGAGAAGATGAAGCTTGATCTTACTCTAGAGCAGCTGATCGAGTTTATAGATATTGGCGGACCCAGTTTGCTTAGAGCCGGCAGCAAAAATTATGATCGGGTTTCGGTGCTTTCATCTCCAGCGCAGTATGATGACTTCGCTCGGGCTTACCAAGCCGGTGCGGTGGACAAGGGCTATAGGTTGAAGCTAGCCGCCCAGGTCTTTGCCCAAACTAGTTATTATGATTCATTGATTGAGGGGGTGCTCAGCCGGGCTTTAGGTGTTGGACAAGCAGAGGGGAGCGAAAGTCCGTTTCCCGAGGCAGCCAGCCTCAATCTCAGGCAGGTCTCTACCTTGCGCTATGGCGAAAATCCGCATCAAGCAGCAGCTTGGTATCAGCCTCCAGCAATCTCGGGTCTAAAGAACGAGGTCTCTTTTCCTCCTTTTGAGAAGTTAGCCGGTAAAGAACTCTCGGCCAACAATATTCTCGATTGCTATGCCTTGGTGCGCATTTTGAAAGACATCCGCCCGGCTATCTCAGGTGAGGTGGCTTGTATCATCAAGCATAATAATCCTTGCGGCGTCGCCATCGGTAGAAGTGCAGAAGAAGCCTTCGATCGAGCTTATGGTACAGATCCGCTCTCGGCTTTTGGCGGCATTTATGGTTTCTCCCAGAAAGTCGAAGAAGCGTTGGCTAAGAAAATTGTGCAAGGTTTTGTGGAAATTGTTGCCGCTCCAGACTTCGCGCCTGAAGCCTTGAAAGTTTTTGAAAGCAAGAAGAATATGCGCGTGCTCAAGTTGAAACCGGCTCTATTGGGCGGTTCTATCGCCAGTACCATTCGCATTAAAGACATGGGCGACTTTGGTCTTATCTTGGAAAAAGATGTTGAGAAGCCTGTTTCGGTTTCTGAATTTGAAACCGCCTGTGGTGATAAGCAAACCGCTGTTCAAAATAAAGACGACCTTGCCTTCGCCTGGAATGTGGTCAAGCATCTCACTTCTAACGCCATAGTCGTAGTCAAAGACGGTAACGCCGTAGGTTTTGGTATCGGGCAAACAAGTCGGGTGGCATCGGTCAAGCTGGCTCTTACTCAAGCCGGGGAAGCGGCTAAGGGAGCTATTCTTGCCAGTGATGCCTTCTTCCCCAATGTGGATAGTATCGAGGAAGCTTCAGCCGCCGGCATAAAGATTATTGTGCAGCCCGGCGGCAGTATCAAAGATAAAGATGTAATCGCCAAAGCTGAAGAGTTGGGCATGACCATGTTGCTCACCGGGCAACGTTGTTTCAGACATTGAGTGACGGGCCAGTAAAGCTAGTAAAGCTAGTTAAATTAGGAGAAATATGGAAGGTTCTGAAAAGGCGTCAACCGCTCCCCTGGTGGGTTTGGTCATGGGCAGCAAGTCAGACTATAAGGTGCTTGTTCATGCCAGAGAGATTCTGGTGCGGGCCGAGGTGCCTCATGAGACGCGGGTGGTGAGCGCCCATCGTACCCCCGAGCTCATGTTCGAATATGGCAAGAGTGCGGCTGAACGTGGTCTCAAGGTGATTATTGCCGGTGCGGGTGGTGCGGCCCATCTGCCCGGCATGTTGGCCAGTCTCACTGAATTGCCGGTTTTGGGGGTGCCTGTGCCAGGCAGCAATCTCTCGGGGCTTGATAGTTTGCTTTCAATTGTGCAGATGCCGGGCGGAGTACCGACCGCCACTTTTGCAGTTGGTAATGCCGGTGCTGTCAATGCTGCTCTTTTTGCTATCAAGATCCTTGCTCTTGATGACAGAAAGCTTGCCTCCTTCATCGCTACAGAAAGACAACGTCGCGCTGATGAAGCAATTGCTTCTTCCAGTCAGTTGCTCGATTATGAAAGTGGAAAGCCTGGTCTATGAAAGAGCTTGGCAATGGCACCGTGGTCGGCATCTTAGGAGGCGGGCAGCTCGGTCTTTTCTTGGCCCAGAGTTTGGCACGACTCGGCGCCCATACTTCTGTTTTCGATCCTGACAGCCAGGCGCCGGCTTTACGACATACTGCCAGACCCTTTTCGGCGCCATTTAGTGAGCAGAGTCGGCTGCTTGCCTTTGCCGAGCAGGCTTCGGTCATTACTTATGAGTTTGAGCACTTGCCGGTGCACTATCTAGCCGGGCTGGGCGAGCATGTTGCTAAGATTCGCCCGTCACTGAAAGTGCTTGAAGTGGCGCAAGATAGGCTCATAGAAAAGAAGTTTCTCAAAGCCGGCGGCTTTCCGGTGGTGCCCTTCTTAGAATTGAAAGATGGCGATGATCTCGCTAAGCTGCAGGCTTTTCCTTTGCCTATCTTGGTCAAGACCGTGCGTGGTGGTTATGACGGCAAGGGGCAGACTCGTCTCAACAAGCAGGCAGATCTAGACAGTTTTCTGCCCCGGCTCAAGGAAAGGCTTAGTGCCGGAGAAGTGCTGGTGGCGGAACAAGTTGTAGAACTGCATGGCGAGTTGAGTTGTATCGTCGGTCGCAAGGCGAAGCAGAGCTTTCTGATGCCTATTTTTGAGAATGTGCATCAAGATTCAATTCTTGATACGACTGTTTTCCCAGCTCAGATATCAGACGAATTGAGGCGGCAGGTTGAAGAACTGAGTACGGCGATTGCCACCGCCCTTGATGTGCAGGGTTTGCTTACAGTTGAGTATTTTATTGTCAAAGAAGCCTCGGGGCTCAAGATTTATGTCAACGAATTGGCCCCGCGTCCGCATAATTCAGGGCATTTGTCTATGCAAGCTTTTAATATCAGCCAGTTCGATCTGTTGGCGCGTCTCTTGCTTGATCTGCCGGTGGGCAAAATTGAGCCAATCTCTAATGCTTGTTTTGCCATGGCAAATATTTTGGGCGATTGTTATCATGATAAGAGATTGAAGCTGGAAGCCCTTGCTGATGCTGAAGGTCTTGTCGAGATTTTGCTATACGGTAAAGAGGAGCCTCGTCCGGCTAGAAAGATGGGACATTTGATTACTACCGGCGCCACTGTAGACGAGGCTCTTACTAGAGCCAGAGCGGTGCGTCTAGCTTTGAGCGGCAGCTAGAAATGAATAGTAAATGGAAGAGGAAAGCGCTCTTAGTTGTATTCTCTGCGCTTTTTTCTCTATCAATACTTTCTGTCCGGGCCCAGGAGCAAGGGGGCAAGCAAGGGCTCTCTGCGCCGGTTTTGCAGGGTATATCTGCCAGCTTGGTACCCGGCTGCGCTCTGCCGGTCTATACCTTCAACTATAAATCTTGTCGGGCGGCTCTGGTTATCATAGATGGCTCTCGCTATCGTTTGCTGCCTTCTTTCTCGGATAAGACCTCGACAACAGCCGAGCAGGTGCAGCGAAGTGGTGCTTTGGCTGGTATCAATGGTGGTTACTTTAATCTTTCGGACGGCGAGTCAGCCAGCTTTGTTGTGCGCAATGCCAAACTAGAACTTGATCCTCGCCTCAATAGGGCGCTGACTGAGAATGAGAAGCTGAAAGACTTTTTGCCGGCTATATTTAACCGTAGCGAATTGAGAATTTTAGAAGCGGCAGACGGTCGCCTCGACTATGAAATTTGCGAGCATTCTGCGCCTGTTAGCGGCGGTTTCAGACTGCTCGATTCAATACAGGGCGGACCACTTCTTTTGCCGACCTTAACTGCGGCAAAAGAAGCTTTTCTGCGCACAAACATAGATGGTTCTACCGTCGATGCTATAGGGGTGAAAAGACCAGCCGCTCGCACAGCTTTTGCCATAGTCGAGCAAGGCAAAGAAAGACGGCTGATTTTGCTTGCCATTGCCGGGCGGGGACAAGATGAGTTCAGCAGCGGGCTCACTCTAGAAGAACTTGCCGAACTTCTCGGCAAACTTGGCGCGCAGCGCGCTTTAAACTTTGATGGTGGTACTTCTACGACCATGGTTGTAAAAGCGGGCTCTAAGTTGAAGACTCTTGTCGGCAAAGTGCCTCAAACCAGAGTCAAATCGACTTTGCTTGTTCTTCCCAAGAGATTCTAGTTTCTTCAAATCTGAGATTTCTTCAATGGCAAGCTTTAAGTGTGCATAATTTCGCCACGGCTATTTTGCCTGACTATTCTATATGTATATACAAACGAGAACGGTCCCCCTGTCACTCGAACGAACTGCACCAAGTCGTTCGATTAGGAGAACCGCTCTCTACCCCAAAGTCGCCACAGTTGTATTCTTTAGTAAGCCACTATAGTAAGCAACTATGACTCGCGCGGTTCGGAGTCCACTTCTCTTCTTCCGCACTACAGTTAGTATCATAAGTGAAGATCTTCCTTGACAATAGAGTTTTTGCTTAAGGAGATAATTAGATCTGATTAGAGTTTAGACGGCACTGCCTGTGGTGGTTGCTCGTAAAAATGGCTTTCAGAGCGGATTTGCTGCAGTGTCTTAACCCTGCCTTTACCATTAGGAGCTGAATGAAATTCCTACTAGATTTCTATGCTCTACATTCAGCTCACCATCATGGTTTTGAAGATATATCTTTTCTATGTTGCCTGTAGATTTGTGAACCGTCGGTGATTGCGATTGCTTCATTAAGCCTGAAAAGCTATGTGCTGTAATACTTGTCGGTATTGTTGCGAAATATTTGTCACTGTTACTTTTGTATAGCAAAACTGCTTTATAACCAAATTGGTTGATATGTTGAATGTGGCATGATTAGCTGCTTTTGTTAGGTTATCGCCGCTGTGCGCACCACAGGCAATGGCAATAGCGGTCCTCGAATATATAGCTCATTGTGTTTGTATATAATAAGTAAGGGTGAGCAGCGGATTAGGAGTAGCTTGGCAGAGTCCCCCGATAAAGAGTTGAATCCGTATACCGCTATAGCGATGCCGTCGTTTCGGTTGTTTTTGGCGGCGCGTCTCTTTGTAACGCTTTCCATCCAGATTCAGGGAATCTGCGTTGGTTGGCAGGTCTATGAGCTGACCAAGAATCCTCTTATGTTGGGTTTTATCGGACTGGCTGAAGCCTTGCCGGCTATCGGTGTCTCTCTTTATGCCGGACATGTGGCCGATATATCCAACCGGCGCCGACTGGCAATTTATTCCAGTCTTGGATTGTTTATTGGTTTGCTTTTCCTCACTCTCGCCAATCTCTATCTGAAAGATAAAAGTCTCCTTTATTGCATCTTTTCGGCGATTGTCATGACCGGTTTGGCAAGAGGTTTTTATGGTCCAGCCGTTTTTGGGCTCCTTTCCGATATTGTCCCGCGCGATAGGCTTAGTAACGCCGCCGCCTGGAATAGTGCCTTCTGGCAAGCCTCAGCCACTTTAGGGCCGATTTTGGGAGGCTTCCTCTATAACCTTATGGGTGCTACCGGCACATATGCTCTTTCCAGTTTTCTTATCGACCTATCATTAGTTTGCTTTATTCTTCTCAAATGCCGCTCGGTCATCGTTGCCAGTTCTCAGGGGGTCTTAGCCAATATCAAAGAGGGGCTAGCTTTTGTCTTCAACAGCCAGATAATATTGGCGGCCATGGCTCTGGACTTATTTGCCGTGCTCTTTGGCGGTGCTGTTGCCTTGTTGCCTGTCTTTAGTGCCGAAATATTTCACATGGGTCCGCAAGCCCTTGGTTTTCTGCGTGCGGCACCGCCTGTAGGGGCGCTATTGACGGCTTCTTACTTGACTCATTCACCCATTCAAGCACATGCCGGTCGCATACTTTTGACTGCTGTAGCCGGTTATGGCTTGTGTATGATTGCATTCGGCTTTTCCGGCAATTACTACTTGTCTCTGGCTCTCTTGCTTTTGAGCGGTATGTTGGATGGAGTCAGTGTTTATGTCCGGGGCTTGATCTACCAATTGTCTACACCCGATGAACTGAAAGGGCGAGTTTCTTCGGTAAACAACATCTTTATTGGTTCTTCCAACGAAATAGGCGAGTTTGAGTCGGGAGTGACGGCTAAACTCATGGGACTGATACCGTCGGTGGTGTTTGGTGGTAGTATGACTTTGCTGGTCGTCTTGATTACAGCTCTGAAGGCGCCTCAGCTACGACGCCTTGATATGAGAGAGTTGTATAAGATTTAGCGCATAATCTCAAAGACTTCGGCGTCGTTAGCGGTTTGACCGGCTAGGTCCCTAATCGTCTTCGCTTTCTTCAGACCCAGCGGTACATCAAAAAAGTCGGCACTTACCTTGTGGTCTAGAACCTTAAGCAGGGCTACTTCCTCTTTTGGGGTGCCACTAAAATTGGTGGCGGTCAGTTGCAGTGGGATGCCGTCTATCTGAGGTGTTCCTAGATAGCGGCATAAGGCTGCTGTGACATCTTTGGGGAACTGTCCTTTCGCTATGGCCCAGAGTTTGCCTTCTTTTAGCAAGAGCATCTGCCAGGTACGGGCATCTTTGCCTACTTTCTGCTGCTCTCTTGCCTTAAGGCTGTAGAGCTTACAGGCGGTATTCATTAAAGTGGTATCAATGGCGGTGCCGGGCAGTAAGGTCTGCGGATCGCTTGGTCGGAATGTGGCGATTGTCTTGACGTCATCAGGCATCCATTTCGCGGCGCTGGTTTCGTAGTAAAGTCCGGCGCTGGGGCTGTACATCTGTGCTTTCCATTGAGGCGCTTTGAAGAGCAAAACAATACCTTTATCAACATTCTCTAGTTTAACTTTGTCTTTCTCGAAACTGATTTCGGCTAGACCTTGCACCCAGGTGCGCAGCCTGTAGGTCTTTATTGGTTTGCCAAGCTTCTTAGAGTCAAGTTTATGGTTCGTGCGAGAATCACTACTTGGCGCCGCCAAAGTCTCAGGCGCAAACCATAAGCAATTGCTCAACAAAAGCAAAAGACAGATTCCACAGGGAAGGGAAGCTGCCTTTTCCTTTTGATTCTTGAGCTCTTTCTTTTCTGAATTAGATTTTGAATTGAGCAATTTGAATCTTCATTTACCTTTTGTCTTAGCGATTGACTTTCTTGCGCAACTTGCCGAGTTCGGCTGCTTTTAGACGGGCCATCGCTCTTGAGAGTGCCAGTTCGCTGACGTAGACATCCATCTTGTCGGTGCGTTGGGTTTTCTCGGCTTCAGCTCTTTCTTTAGCTTGTTTTGCTCTGGCTTCGTCGATTTCTACATCCATTTCAGCCACATCAGACATGACAGTCACTTCGGTCAAGCCGACTTCCATGATGCCGCCGATGATGGCAGCTATTTCTTCTTCGCCTTTGACTTTAAACTTCATGATGTCGATGGCGAGGGTGGTGACTAGAGGCTGGTGCCCCGGCAAAATAGTCAATTCGCCGTCTTTCGAGACAGCGGTAACTTGCTCTACCGGCTGATCGTAGACAATTCTTTCGGGGGTGATAATTTTGAGATTGATAGTGCTGGCCATTTCTTAAATCCTATTTTTTCTCTCTCGGTTTCTTGACCTGTTTTGCGGCACCCGAGCCTTTATGCACGATTAGCTCATCAATCAGGTTATATTCAAGGGCTTCACTGGCGGAAAGATAGAAGTCGCGTTCGATATCTTTGCGCAATCTGTCTTTGGGCTGACCGGTAGACCGGTGCAAGAGTTCGATTTGGGCGTCGCGGAAACGTCTACCTTGAACTGCTTGAATTTCTAAATTGGTTATGTCGCCCTCGGCTTCCCAAAGAGTCTGATGAAACATCAAGGTGGCAAACTCATAAGACGACCTTTTGCCCGTTCCGGAAGCAAGAATTTCACACGCGCCGGAAAGCGCATGCCCAAGACAAATTGTATTTACAGGGGCGCTGATCTGATGCATTGCTGCAATGATGCAATCGGCGTTGTAGCCGTTGCCGCCCGATGAATTGATATACAAGTTGATGGGAGTCTTAGGGCAGCGCTTGTCGAGTTTGTAAAGCTTCTTGACCACAGGCAGGGCAACTTCGTTCTCTAGTCTGCCAAAGACATAGACATCGCGGTTGCCCGGCCCGGTTTCAACAGGCTTTTCACCGGTTTCGACTTTTTCCGTCTGGTGTTTTTTCTTCATTAGCCTTGCATTTTCTTGGCTTGTTCTCTGGCTTCTTCAATGCCGCCGACCATATAGAAGGCGCCTTCCGGCATGTCGTCGCATTGACCTTCTAGGATCTGCTTGAAGCCTTCGACTGTGTCTTTGAGTTTGACGTATTTACCGTCGCGGCCGGTGAAGTTGGCTGCTACGGCGAATGGTTGGCTCATGAAGCGTTGAATTTTTCTAGCGCGACCGACGATCAGTTTGTCGTCGCCCGAGAGTTCATCCATACCGAGAATGGCGATGATATCTTGCAGATCTTTGTAGCGCTGCAGAGTCTGCTGTACGCCGCGGGCTACATCATAGTGCTCTTGACCGACAATTTCGGGTTTGAGAGCGGTAGAGGTCGAGGCAAGCGGGTCAACGGCAGGATAGATACCGAGTTCGGCGATTTGACGGCTCAAAACTGTAGTAGCGTCAAGGTGTCCGAAGGTGGTAGCAGGAGCCGGGTCGGTCAAGTCGTCGGCAGGAACGTAGACGGCTTGTACCGAGGTGATGGAGCCGTTCTTGGTGGAGGTAATACGCTCTTGCAGCTGACCCATTTCGTTGGCCAGGGTGGGTTGATAACCTACAGCGGAAGGCATACGTCCCAAGAGGGCGGACACTTCTGAACCTGCTTGGGTGAAGCGGAAGATGTTGTCTACGAAAAGTAGAACGTCTTGTTTGGATACGTCTCTAAAGTATTCCGAAACAGTGAGAGCGGAGAGAGCAACGCGCATTCTGGCGCCCGGCGGCTCGTTCATCTGACCATAGACCAGGGCTACTTTATCGAGAACGTTTGAATCTTTCATCTCGTGATAAAGGTCGTTTCCTTCACGAGTACGCTCGCCCACTCCGGCGAATACCGAATAACCGCCATGGTGTTTGGCGATGTTGTTGATGAGCTCCATGATGATAACTGTTTTGCCTACTCCGGCGCCGCCGAATAGACCGATTTTGCCGCCCTTTACATAGGGAGCGAGAAGGTCGACTACTTTAATACCGGTTTCGAAGATAACGGTGTCGGTTTGGAGGTTTGTCAGTTCAGGACAGGGTCTATGGATGGGCCATTTCTCGTCGGCTTGGAGCGGTTCGCCTTCATCTACGATTTCACCCAGAACATTGATAATACGGCCGAGGGTACCTTTGCCGACCGGCACAGCGATGGGCTGTAGTGTGTCTTGGGCAATCATACCTCTGGTCATGCCGTCGGTGGAGCTCATGGCTACGCTTCTGACGCGGTTGTCGCCGAGCATCTGTTGCACTTCGCAGACAACTCTAAGTTTGTCTCCAGCCGGATTGACGCCGGTGATTTCAAGGGCGTTGTAAATCTCAGGCAGGTGTCCACCGGGGAATTCCACGTCAACGACAGGTCCGATTACCTGCACCACTTGACCTTGGGTCTTTTCTAGTACTGTACTCATTTGTTCTCCTAATAGATAAAGGATGGGTCAAGCCGCAAGCGTGCCCTTGACTTCTCGCCCTCTACAACGGTTCATAGCATAGTGCCTGATCGCGTCCAAAGCCCGGTCGTTTATGTTAGTTTTCGATCTTTGTTAGTAAGCTTTAGCTAAGGAAAGTACGGAAAGGCTCTTGACTAGGCTTGTCTGCGAACCGTGTCTCTGATTAGACCGTGCAAACGTTAAGCTAGCGCTGCTTTTTTCTTTTCTTTTGCGGTGAAATGGTAAGCTTTAGCCAGCAAAGTAGCTATTTGCGTAGCAAGGAGATAACCATGAGCGAAGCCCAGGCTGCAGCCGGCGGTAATAGTGCGGGTACTGGAGAAAATACCACTATCTTTATTCTGGAAGGCGAGGACGGCAGTTCTTATAAATGCCAGTTTCTAGATCGCTTCGAACTAGACGGCAATGACTATGCAGTTCTGCTCAAGGTTGCTGAGGGCGACGAAGATGAAGAAGAGTTGGATGAGGATGAACAGCCTCTAGTAATCATGAGAGTAAATGAAAGCGACTCTCAAACAGTTTTTCAAGTTATCGAAAGCCTAGAAGAGTTCGATAAAGTTGTAGCCTTCGTCGAAGAAATGGTTGAAGCCGAAAGCGGCGCCATGGGCGACGAAGACGAAGAGTAATTTCCAATAGAAAGCCTACTGATGGGCTAGCCGCCTATCAGTAAGGTTTTTGGTCTATCGATTGTTTCGGGATGGCAAATGATGTCCTGAACGATGGCATCAACCACCATATCAATGGGTGTGCGGCTGTAGAACTTGCGTTCGGAGCTATGGGCGTGAGACCACATGCCGTCTTCGCCCTTGCCGGTCGTATAGATTGATATATAACGAGCCCCTTTATGCACCGTAAAGAGGATGGCTGTTTTTTCAAATTCCGACCAAGAATCGAGTTGTAGTTTCTCTAGAATGAGCGAACCCGGACCCTGGTCTTCGCCAGGCGTGGGAATCACCTGCATACCCCGATTGAGCATTTCGCGCAGGTGTTTTTTCCATTTCTCCACTTGTACAGTGTCAAAAACTTTGAGCGGAGCGGTCTCTACGAAGAAGCCTGCTTCAGTCTCTGCCATCGTAGGTAGTATCACCTTTTTGCCCGGCGCCCAGAGGTAGACTTTAATCATTGTCATGCTTTGACAGGCCTCATGGTCGGGAAGGCGATAACATCTCTAATCGAAGCGGAATCAGTGAGGAGCATGACCAATCGATCGATGCCGATACCAATTCCCATGGTCGGCGGCATGCCGTATTCCATAGCCATGATGAAGTCGAGGTCGAGGGGCATGGCTTCCTCATTGCCGGCGGCTTTCTTCTTGGCTTGTTCTTCCAAGCGGCTTCTTTGATCTTGCGGATCGCTAAGCTCGCTATAGCCATTGGCTAGTTCTCTGCCATATACAAAGAGTTCAAAGCGTTCCACTTCGCCCTGATTGGCTCGGTGCACCTTGGTTAGGGGCGAAATCTCCACCGGGTGATCCATGAGGAAGGTCGGCTCTATAAGGGTATGTTCCACTTTGGCTTCGAAAATGGCATTGATGATATGACCGCGACTATCTTCTTTGTCGAGGGGCACGCCCAAACTTAGGGCTGCTGCTCTTGCCTCTTCGATTGTCTTGAGAGTACTTACATCTATTCCGGTCACTTCCTTAATGCCATCGGCCATGCGCAGTCTGCGGAAGGGCTTGGCAAAAGAAATGGTCTTGCCTTGATATTCAAACTCGGCTTTGCCCAAGACCTTTTCGGCTATATAGCGCAGCATTTTTTCGGTGAAATCCATCAGTTCGTTGTAGTCGCCATAAGCGCAATACATCTCGAGCATGGTGAATTCAGGATTATGCCTTGTGCTTATGCCCTCATTGCGGAAAATTCGGCCAATCTCGTAGACCCTTTCCATACCACCGATGATCATGCGCTTTAGATGCAGTTCGGTGGCAATGCGCAAGTAGAGGTCGATATCAAGGGCATTGTGGTGGGTGACGAAAGGACGGGCATCGGCGCCGCCGGCTTCTACCTGCAGGGTGGGGGTTTCTACTTCAAAGAAGCCATTGTCATCTAGAAAATTGCGCATATGTCTGATGGTTAGTGAGCGCTTCTTAAAGGTCTCTCTCACTTCCGGATTAGTGATCATGTCTACGTAGCGATGGCGATAGCGCGCTTCCACATCATTGAAACCTTCCCAGCTGTCGGGTAGGGGCAAAAGTGATTTGCTCAAGATTTCAATATCTTTGATGCGTACCGAAAGTTCGCCGGCCGGGGTGCGTTTCATGGTGCCCCGCGCTCCTACATAGTCGCCTTTGTCAAGAAGCTTGAGCAAATTGAACTTGTCTTCGGGCAGGCTGTCTTTGTGGCAGAAGAGTTGGATTTTGCCCGAGTCATCGTGTATGTCGGTGAAAAGCCAATTATTGCGGCTATTCATGATGCGTCCACAAACGACTACTTCGTCACTGTTTTCGCTGCCCTTTTCCAGATCTTTATAGAGTTCATGCAGTTGGGCGGCTTTATGGCTGCGCTCAAACTTATAAGGGTAAGGATTGATGCCAAGTTCTTTCAGTTGAGCAAGTTTCTTCAAACGGTCGGCCTTGAGCTTGCTGACATCTTCGGCGTTATTTGTTTTCGCTTCAGTTGGCGGCGTTTTTGCCTTATTCGACGCCGGGTCGACAGCTTTCGACATCTGTTACCTCACTAACTTCAAGAACTATCCTTAGATACAAAGTACATATTGTAAGGGTAATGGCACTTCTTCCAACTTTTGTGCGGCTGAAAACCTTATTTTCTTAACCCTGCTCTCAAAATAAGGCTTTAGGCTGTAAGAGGCTTGGCTGAGCCCTTTGGAAGATTTTTGCTTGAGCTTTAGTGCTATACTTTGAGGCTGTATCAAAGATAGACGGTCCGGCTAATCAAGTGCCGGTATGTCTTTTGGATATGTTTGAAATTAGCTTTTCCATGGGGGACACACTGTGACGCAGTCAGGGGGCGGCTCAAGCGAGCGAATTATCTCTGTAGAACTTCAAGCGGAGATGAAGAAGTCGTTTATCGACTATGCCATGTCTGTTATCGTCAGCCGCGCCATACCTGATGTTAGAGATGGTATGAAGCCTGTGCATCGCCGCATCATCTACGGTATGTACGAGCTTAATCTTGCGCCCAATGAAAAGTTCAAGAAGTCAGCCAGGGTGGTCGGAGACGTGATGGGTAAATACCACCCGCACGGCGACTCGGCTATTTATGAGGCTTTGGTGCGTTTGGCTCAGCCAGGCTCCAGCCGCTATGTTCTGGTCAACGGCCATGGTAACTTCGGCGATTTGGATAATCCACCTGCCGCTATGCGTTACACCGAAGCCAAACTGGCTCCCCTTGCCATGGACACACTGGCCGATATCGAAGCTGAAACCATCGACATGCGTCCCAACTTCGACGGTTCGGCTATGGAACCTTCGGTGCTGCCTTCGCGTGTACCGGTGCTTCTCCTTAACGGTTCTTCCGGTATTGCTGTGGGCATGGCTACCAATATTCCGCCCCATAACCTCACCGAAGTAATCAACGGCACTATTGCTAAGATCGACAATCCCGACCTGACATCTACCCAACTGATGCAGTGGATTAAGGGACCCGATTTCCCTTCGGGCGGCATTATCCTCGGCACCGAGGGCATAATCGAGGCCTATACCACCGGACGCGGCAGCGTACCTGTGCGCGGCGAAGCAACGATTGAGCAGATTCCAGGCTCCGGCGGTCGTCAATCACGTATGGGCATCGTTGTCACTTCTCTTCCTTATATGGTTGGTCCTGAAGCCTTCACTAAGCGTGTTGCCGACCTGGTTCGTGATGAGAAACTGACTGGTATCTCTGATGTAAATGATGAAACAGATCGCACCGGTATGCGCGTTGTGATCGAGCTGAAGCGTGATGCTCACCCTGAGGTGGTGCTCAACAATATTTATAAGCACACTCAGTTGCAGTCTTCTTTCGCCATCAATACCCTGGCTCTGGTGCGTGGACGCCCAGCTACCCTGCAGTTGTCGGACATGTTGCAAGAGTTCATCGACCACCGCATCGACGTGGTCACACGCCGCACTCGTTATTTCTTGCGCAAGGCGGAAGAACGCGCTCATATCTTGGAAGGTTATCTCATTGCCATGGGCAATATTGATGAGGTAATCAGGATTATTCGCGCTTCCAATTCAACCGAAGAAGCAAGAGTTGAGTTGATTGGCAAGTTCAACCTGTCTGAAACGCAGGCCAATGCTATTTTAGAATTGCAGTTGCGTCGCTTGACCGGAATGGAAAGAAGCAAGGTCGAAAAAGACCATGCTGAACTCTTGGTCAAGATCGCCGATTACAAAGACATTCTGGAAAATAGGCAGCGTGTCTTGAACATAATCAAGGACGAGCTTGTGGAAGTGCGTGACACTTTCAAAGATCTGGCTGGCAACAAAGATGAGCGCCGCACCAAGATTGAAGCCGGCGCCAACGATACCGAGCTATCAGCCAAAGACCTGACGCCTAACGAGCCGATGGCCATCTTCATCACCAAGCAAGACTATATCAAGCGTATTTCGCTCGATAGCTTCCGCCGCCAAAGACGCAATACTCGCGGCGTAACCGGCATGAAGACTCGTGATGAAGACGACTTGCAGCACTTCTTTGTGGCCAATATGCATGATCGTCTTTTGGTCTTCACCAATCGCGGTCAGGTTTATTCGCTGGAAGTAATGGACCTGCCCGAAGGCGGCAGATCGGCTAAGGGCTTGGCTTTGGTCAATCTCTTGCCTATTTCACAGAACGAAACCGTCACTACCGTTATACCGGTGACAAGTTTTGACCCCGATAGCTACTTGATTATGCTCACACATCAGGCCTACATCAAGAAAGTGCAGATGTCTGAGTTTGCCAACATAAGACGAAGCGGCATCATCGCCATCACGCTCAATGACGGCGACCAGCTCGGTTGGGTGAGACCATCCACCGGCAAGTCTGATGTCATCATCGGTACCGGCGACGGTATGTGTATTCGTTATTCTGAAGAAGAGTTGAGACCGCTTGGCCGTTCAGCTCGGGGCGTGAGAGCAATAACTTTGCGCGACGGTGATCGCATAGTCGGTTTCGATGCCATTGAAACGGCTGATGCCAACTATGTATTGGTCGTAACCAATGACGGCTATGGTAAGCGAGTTCGCATGGATGAATTCAGACAGCAGGGACGTGGCGGTATCGGTCTAATCGGTACTAAGTTCAAGTTCCCTCACTCGCGTCTGGCCAGTTTGAGGGTTGTGCATTCCGGTGAAGAAATGATGATCGCCACCGCCAATGGTGTGGTTGTCCGGCAGAAAGTAGACGATATCTCTATTCAGGGACGTATGGCTACTGGGGTCAGACTGCAGCAGTTAGCCGACGACGATAGTGTTGTTTCGGTGACTCCGATTGTGGAACCTTCCTCTGATTCTGACACTGCCGATGATGGCAAAGTAGATGATGCTAAAGTCGATGAAGCCAAAGGCGCAGAAGAAGGCGGAGAATCTTAGCTAATAGAGCTTAGCTAATATAAAAATAGAGCGCAGTCCCCAGGGGCTGCGCTCTCTGCTTTAGGCATTGCCAAGCACAAAGTCTAGTTTTAGTTTGTCTTCAACTCAGTTCTTGCAGACAATGTTCAACAGACTGCCCGGTTTGTTTGCATTTAGAGATGCACCAGTTGATAGACATTTGTCTGGCCAGGGCGAGGTTGCCTTCCGACCTGGGACGTCCGGTGAAGACTCTGCCTAGAAGGGCTTCTAATTCCATCTGGTGAGGCTTAAGTTGAGCCGGTAGGCTTACCACGAAGCCGCCGTTTTCAGAAACGGACAATAGTTGCATGGTGCCGTCAGTGGGCATTAAGGTGCTTGAAAATTGTCCAGCCATAGCAAATGTCTCCTCGAATTCCAGAATATGCACTCAGTTGCTGAGATATACCTAAACTATATTCGTTATCATATCGTTACTACACGTTTTTTTACAACCCCGGTAATTCCCATAACTAGCTGTTTTCAGCTCTTGATAAGGGGGGATCTTCCCATAGTTTTGAGGCAGTCAGGCTGAGCAATTTGAACTTTGGCGACAACTGTTTGCCAACTAGGCACCAAAAAGTAATCGGTTGCCTTGCCGATTGGCTGTTTCTGCCACCTTAACTAGAATGAGAATATGGCTGGCTCACAGATACTCTGTTTCTTGAATTGGGCATATTCACGTATTGGCATAGGGAGAAGGGAAATGAGCGAAGATCTTGATCTCGGTAATGAAAGGCTATCTCCGGTAAGTAGAATTCGCCGCATTGTGGCGAGTAATCCTAATACTCCGGCAGTCGTGCTTGGGCGACTGGCCCAAGATCATGATGCGATCGTCCGCATGGCAGTGGCGGAAAATCCCCGCACACCTTCCGATATACTGGCTATGCTTGCTCAAGATGCCAATAGCGATGTCAGGTTGACCGTGGTGGAGAATCGTAATACCTGGTTGGTGACTCTTTACAGACTAGCGGCCGATGATAATGATGATGTGCGGTATGGTATGGCTGAATGCTGTCATATGCCGGTTGAGATATTGCTTTTGCTTTGTGACGATGAGAATCCTTATGTCAGAGCCAGAGCTTCAAAAACAATGCGCAATACCGGCCATGCTGAAAGGGTCTGTCATCTCAGGAGCCGCCCGGTGAGCCATCTATTGGGTATTGCTTAAGAAAAGAGGCAACCACTACGGCTGCCTCTTTTCTGCTTTGTTTATCGCTCTATATCTACATTAGACTAGCGAGAAGGCTCTTCTTCTCTCAGTACATAGCCTTCGCCGCGTACTGTTTGAATGAGACGCTTCGAACTTGCATCTTCCAGCTTGGAACGAAGGTAACGGATATAGACTTCGATGACGTTTGATTCGCCGATAAAGTCATAACCCCATACTTTGTCGAAGATGAATTCTCTTGACAGTACCTGCTCGGGGTACTGCATAAACAATCTTAGTAGGTCGAACTCTTTTGCTCTTAGATCGAGCTGACGCTCGCCTCTTTTGACTACACGGTTCAACTGGTCCATCCATAGGTCGGCATAGGTAAGAATGCCTTCCTGCGGTTTGCGGCGCATTACTGCGCGGATTCTTGCAAGAAGCTCTTCGGTGGCGAAGGGCTTGGTCAGATAGTCATCGGCGCCGCTGTCTAGGCCGCTCACTCTATCCTGCACACCGTCTTTGGCGGTGAGCATGATGACGGGGACTTTGGACATGCCGCGCAGGCGTTTACAAACTTCTATACCGTCAAGACCAGGAAGCATGACGTCGAGGAGGACAAGGTCAGGCTGGTCTTTCTTGAAAAGGTCGAGACCTTGATTACCATCGTGAGCTACGGATACTTGATAGCCTTCATAACCCAGCTCTAGCTCGATGAGACGAGCGATATTTACGTCGTCTTCAATGATCAGGATTTTCAACGGACATACCTCACATGCACTTGCCACGGTTAATATTAACCCCCGTTCAATATGGCATGATCTAATCTTTTTGTCCAACCTTTTTAAATTTGTTACACGAAACCCCAAAAGGCAAACTGGGCAGGGAATAGCAAAATAAAACCGTTCCGCCCGTAAAAGAGAATTACCAAGTGGGGAAGACAAAAAAGAAAGCGCGGAAATCAAGTACCCATGGCAACCAGCCAGAATTAAAGGGGGACTTACCCTGTCCCTACCGAGATCTTGCGGCCGAGGGCAAAGGGGAGGGCTTGCTTTTTCCCTTTGATGAAAAAGCCTTGGCGCAGCTTGCCAGGGGCACTGCTGTGGTGATCGCCACCTGTCTGGCCTTACCCGATGCCATAGCCATCATTCCTACATCTCCCTCTGCCGTTTCTTGGGGGCTGAGACTGATTGGCATTTGGACTATCGCCGCCGTCGCCTGGTTTGTCGGCTTTCTATTTCTCACAGGAGTCTTTCGTTTGATCTCTGGTGGTGTCATTCTCACCGCCAAGGGTCTCAAGGTATCGCGCTTCGATCGCCTCATACCCTACGAAACTATTCATAGCCTCAGTCTAGAACCAAATCATTTTTTTACTCGCATTTTTTCCTTGCCAGAAACGGCCAGGCGTCTCACTGTTCTTTTCGATCTCGGTTTTGGCGGCGCTATCGTCAAGAAATTTCTTTTCCCCAATTTCCTCCCTTCGTTCTTTTTTACTGCTGCCACTTTCGATAGCCTGGTTCTGCATCTTGTGCAGAGATGCGGTATGGTGCAACCGGCAGAGCCCTCATTACTTTCTGGTTTTTCGCTGTCGAGACCAGGCGAATTAACTCGCATTGCCGCCACATTTAGATTCATGGCTAAACAGCGAGTGCTTGTCACTGCCATCATCGCCATTTCGCTTGTCTCTTTTTTGGGGCGCAAAGCAGTGGTCAATTTTGCCTACAATCAAGGTAACAAGGTTTACGCCCAAGGCAGATACGACAGCGCACGCGAGTACTTTGAATGGGCAGTGAAAACCGATCCTACTTTTGCCGCCGGTTGGAATCTCTTGGGGCAGACCCATTATCGCTTGGCCGAGCGCAATTTGACTGACTTCAAAGAGGCGCGGAACTGCTGGCGCACGGCTATTTTGTGTAAACTCGATTTTGTCGAGCCGCGCATTAATTTGGCTCGCATTGCCTTGATAGACAGAGATTTCGATGAAGCTTTGCGCCTACTGGTGCATGCCGGAAAACTCGCCACCTCTGATGCCTTGTCTCGACTAATGGAAGCCGAACTTTGGCTCAAGATGGGAAGGCTTGATGATTGCGCTGCTCAGCTCCAAGCCGTAGCTCAGAGTAAAGTGGCATTGACGCGCTCTCAGCGCTTGCTTGCCGACTGCTTAAGCGCCCAGTCTAAGTTTTTTAGTGGCGACAAAAAAGGCGCTATGGCAGCAATTGGCGGCTATAGTCTTGCACCAGGCAACTATCATAACGATGAGAATGTAACTTTGCTTCTTAGCAGTCGGGCCTTGATAGAAGCTCGTCCAGACTTGGCTGATATGGCCGTGCAGAGACAGCCTAATAATCCTGATGTGCTTTTGCAAGCAGCATTGGTTTATTTGCAGACGACTTCACTGAGCGAGCCTGAGAGAGAAGCTAGATGTCGCGCTCTTTTGAATCGTGCGGCGGCTCGCAGCGACGGGGTGAATCCCTGGGTTGGCACACTTTTCTGTCAGTTGGCTCTTCTGGGGCATGATAAACCCGGGGCGCTGGCCTTTGCCAAACAGGCTCTGCTTGTGTCAGATAAGCATCAAGACGCCATTGCCCTCTCTTACTTGAGCGAAATTCTGCAGAACAATAACTGCTTAGACCTCTCCAGCGAAGCCGCGAGCCGGGCCGCCGCTTTGAGGACGAGGAAAGTAAAGCGACAGTTTTCTATTTTGCCCGATTGAGTTTTATCACGAGACTTTCACAAGCTCGTCCTTAAGCTTTAGCCATCCCCCTTCGGAACGAGGTAGTGAAAATGGCGATGGCGAATTCGATGACTCTAGAAGCAAGCAGTGCGGCTAGGGACCTATCTCAAAACAATAGATTCGAAGGTGGTGCCGAAGAGAACTTTGACCCTCTGGCCAGTTCACGCGATGCTGCCTATGGTGCCGTCAGCGGTGGTGCAATCGGCGCTGTCGCCGACCGCGACGGTACTAATAGGTATTCAGCGCAGAGCTCAGATGGCTTCGAGATTACCGCAGAAGCTGTCCCTCCTTCAATATCTGAGCAGAATCAACAACCTGAAGTGAACCCCGGTGTTTATAACGACCTGATCAAAGAAGGCATGCCTCTCACAAATGAAAATGGGCAGCAAGAGAAATTCATCGAAGATATGATTGGCGGTATGATGCTTGACGGAATTAGGAAAGATGGTTTCTTGCTTGATGTGGACAAGCCGACTGATATGCAAGTTGGTGGGGCTTTGATTGATATAGGTTTGAAGAATAGAATTCAGCAACTAGGCGATGCCGCAGTGAAGTCAGAGCTCAATCTGCCGCCCGATGCCGGTGCAGCAGCTGTCAAAGAAGCCTATACAAAGCATACTCTCAAAGAGATGGGCAGTCAGCTTGGGCAAGAGATTGAAAACCCTGAACAGTTGGCAAGAGCCGTGCGCGAGTGGGCTGCAGGAACCATGAAGTCAGCTATAGGATTGAAGAAGTAAGTTTATTTTGTTTGTATAGACTCGACTTTGAAGGCAGGCACGCTGTAGTCCTTACTTCTTTCTTTTACCGGTATAGTGATTTCGTTTCCGTCTCTCAGGCTGGCGTAATGAGGCGACATGATCTCTACACCGGAGGCGTTGAAGCAGTCTTGAATGGCTGCGTGTAGTTGCGAGTAAATGCCTACCATATTTTCGGCGTGGCGGGTGTAGGCATTTAGCTCGTACTCTACATAAAAGTCGTTCAGGGCTCTCTGCAGAACAAAAGGTTCGGGTTCATGCATAATATCCGGACATTCTTTAGCTGCCTTAATAAGCAGTTCGTGTACTTGCCGCCAGGGGGCGTCATAGCCGATTGTCACACTGGTGTGCAAAATCAAGCCTTGGTCTTTGGTTTTTGTAGAGTAGTTAGTTATGTCAGTAGTCACCAACTGACCGTTATGAATGGTGATCATTTCATTCTTTATTGTCTTGATGCGGGTGGTGAACAGAGTCCTTTCCACCACATCTCCCACATGATCGCCTATTTTGACACGATCACCGAGTTTGAAAGCGCGGGTATAGGTGAGAACTACTCCCGCCACCAGGTGTCCGATAGCGCCAGTGGAACCGAGTGAAATGAGTAAACCGATAAATAAACCAATTTGTTTGAAAGCTGGACTGTCCCAGCCCGGTAAATAGGGCGCTGCTACCACCAGGGCCATGAATATGGTCAAAGCCTTGATCAACTTGTAAGTAGGCTCGGCCCAATCGGGGTCGAAATCTTGCAAAGTCAAGTTGGACTTACTCACTTCATCAAAGAAGAAACGCAGAACAACCAATACCCCATAGGTAAGATAGCCTATCACCATGAGCACAAAGAAGTTCGGGATGTATTCGCTTAGACTGTGCAGTCCGCTGCTGAGCGGCGTGATTGTTTTGTTCAACAACTGCAATCCGTAAATCTTGGTCCAGGGGAAGAAATTTAGGGCAGAGAAAATATAGAAGTGCAGAAGAGCTAGGAAGACCGCAAAAAAGAAAGTACGGGTCAGAAAAGTAACCGACAGTTCCAGTAAGTCTCTGATGACAGCTCCCTTGGCTCTTGCATCTTTGAAGCTGCTTTGCACGCGAGAAACTAGATATTTTGAAACTAACTGCGAGAGATTAGAGAGATTGCTGACAAATATAGTCAGTAAGAGCAATCCTATAATCACGCCAACGGCCCCTAATGCCAGGCGTCCTGGGCGGCTATCTTGTTTGTATTGCTCGGCTACAGCTTTCAGTCGCTTTATATAGTCAGCTGCCAGCCCGGCGCTTGAAATCTTGATGCTTTGTGCTTCCTCATTTGAAACCAGCATCACTACTTGGTCTTTATAGAAAATGCGGGTACCGAATTTATCGGGCACGCTATGAAACTCATCGGCATTGAAGTCATGAAGGGCGTAAATATTATCTAGCCTGGACTGAATCAGTTTGACTCTCTCTGATTTAGTCAAGGGACCGTTTGAGCCAAAGACACCAATAACTCTTTGTCCATCTACATAGACATAACCAGGTTGTTCTTCGGCGCTGGCTTCCGAATCTTCCCTGGTTTCGGCAAAGGCGGCGCTGAATAGTTGGAAGAACAAAAAGGCACAGGTGAGGGCGAGTGAAATCGCACCGGGGAGAAGTCGGCTGGAGAAAGACTTCTTCCCGGCTGGTCCTGTCGCCGCCACCTGCATGCTCAGTGAAACTAGCTCTCTTTTCCCTAGACCTAGTTCATTCGATTTGTTGCTTCTCAGCATTTTTTGCCTTAGCATGCTTTGCCCCGTAGCCTTTTCTGCTCAAAGTTTGCCTAATTATAGCGACAAAAGATTGCACTTTACTCTGACACAACTTTGACATTGCTCCCTGGAAACATGAGGGCATAGCAAATCACCCTTCTTTCTGGAGATTATCTTATGACTGAGATTCTTGGCGGCAGAAAATGCAAAGACGGACACGATAATAAGGAGCACCAAGAGCATGAGCCGAGCCGACTCAACTTGGTCGATATCGCTAATGAGAATAGAAATGAGCAGAAGCAGGGACAAAAGCAAGAGCAAGATCAACGACAAGACCAGAGTCAAGATCAAAAACAAGGACAAGCACAGTCGGTCGACAATATCGGAAATGTATCAATAGGCGGCAGTCGTTCCTCTACTTATGTGGCAGGTGATTTCATCCCCTCTTACAACCCTTGTCGCGATGCCGAAATGAATGCTGGAGTCAGTATTGCCGGCAGCGGTGCTCATTTGGGCTTCGCCAACACCGATACCAATTGTCGCAATGCCTTGACCGGTCGCATGCAAGCCGATACAGCTGCTACACTCTCGCAAGGTACTGCCATTGCCGCCGATACTATGGTTAAGGTTCTTGATAGTCTTAGTCCGGCTGAGCGAGCAATGGTATCCAAAGCTACAATCGATGTTATCGTGGGTAACGCTCGCAATCAGGGCGCTATCGGGGAACAGGTCGTCCGCACCATTGGTGGTGAGAAACATAAGCTTCAGGGTGGTGGCTCTGCTGGCGGTAGTGGCTCTTCCCTTTCCAGCCTGGAAACTCGTTTAAACCAGGTCGAGGAAAGGCAGAGCCACACCGAAGCCGTTAGTGAGCGAGCCTCCAAGGACGCATCTTTTGCCTACGACCATGCCAGGCAGGCCAATGAAAGGCTTTTTGAATTGCGGGCGAGAAAATAGAAAAATTCGAGAATTTCGAGATATTCGAGAAACTCGAGAGAGTAAAAGTGACAAACCGGCAAATCACTTTCTCGGTGATTATTTGAAGAAGCAAGTATTTGCCGAGAAAGCCGGGGGCTAATTTGATGCGGGAGTTTAATCATGGCATTTTCTAGAGAAGTTGCAAGCGAACAGATCTCCAGGACCGCCCTCGAGATGCCGGGCGGTTATCTAGCCGAATTGCCAGTCTATAAGCGGTTATCTGAAGCCGACTTTATCAGTCCGGAAGAAGAAGCGCGCCTCAGGAAGGAACCGCTTCGCTTTCCACAGACTGTCGACCGTTCGGAAGATAGACTGACCGCTTTGGGTTTTGCCGCCGACAGTGGTTTCTCCTTTTATTCTTCCGCTCCCGAGACTCAATGCGTTAAATCCAGCTCTAGCTTCGGTTTTAGCTTCTTGGGCAAGTCCTTCGTTTTCGGTCGTAAGTTCGAGCTGGATCGCTCCTGTCAGATTGCTGGTCTAGCAAGAGAGGCGGCAGAACTATCTATGGTTGGTTTCACTGGGGGGAAGGGGGGAGTGGGCGGAGTGACTGAACCAGTTCGAGAGAAATCTTTGACTCTAGACAGTCACTCTGCTCCTCCTGCAAGAGATCAGTCTTCCATCTCCAGCTTGATTGGTTCCGAAGGCGCTCGTCCCGGTGTCTCAGACCTAGTGGAGCGTTTACACAAAGTTGAAAACCGTTCTGCTATGGCTCTGGATTTAGTGAGATTGTCCGCGGATACGGCGGTGGTCAGCTTGGCTTATGATCAGGCCCTAAAAGAGATGACCAATAAACCCAGCGCTTGCCTTATCGAGTCGGAGGCGTTGAAGCGAAATCTAATGCAATGCGATATCTAGGGCGAGCATCTCTAAAGAACATTTTGAATCAGTATCTTTAATAACATCTTGAATAAATTTCTCGATTCAGTATCTCGGCTAAGAATCGAGCGGAACTGTAAATATGAAACTTGTACCAGGTTCTTTCGTCTGATTGCTTTCCGCCCATATTGAGCCGCCGTGCATTTCCACAAGGGCTTTGCAGATCGTCAATCCGAGTCCGCTGCCGCCTTTCTCTCTGGCATCCCTTTCTTCCACCTGAGCGAATTCCTTGAAGATCTCATGCAGTTTCTCTCTGGGGATACCGCGACCTTGGTCTTGCACTCTTATCTTTACCAATTGTCCGACCACTTCAGCCGACAAGACGATTGTGCTTCTTTCTGGAGAGAACTTGATAGCGTTGCCGATAAGATTGACCAGCACCTGGGTGATGCGGTCAGGATCAGCATAAACCTCGCGCTCAAGCTCGCCTTGAATTCTAATTTCAATTTGCTTTTGTTGGCTCAGGGCAAGCACTGTATCTAGTGCTAAGTCGAAGAGTTCTCCCGTCAGAATCTTGACTTTCTGAAGCTTTAATTGTCCGGCTCGGATCTTCTCAATATCTAGTAGATCGTTGATTAATAGTGACATCCTGGCGCTAGCCTTATCGGCTCGCTCAATCAGTTTCTTCGCTTGTTGGTCGAGATTGCCGCTCATGCCTGAATCGAGCATCTCTAGTACATGTCTAACGGCTGTGAGTGGCGTGCGCAGGTCGTGCGTTACCATCTTCACCACTTCTTGGCGCAGTCGCTCGGCGTCTTTCCTTTCCGTTATGTCATGCAAAACGCAGAAGAGAGCGCCCTCTTCGCTGGACCAGTGCACAGACCAAAGTACATCAATCAATTTTCCATCCGCCCGGTACATTTGTACTTCGAACTGGGCATTGCTGTTTCGAGTATTTTCAAGGGCGGTCGAAACTCGCTCGATATCTGTTTCAGGCATTAAGTCAGTGAAGAAGCGTCCCTCGAGATTTTGTGCTTCGATGCCGAACATATTGAACGAAGCTTTACTGACCGATGTAAATTTGCCTTCTTTAGAGATTGAGCAGATTAAATCGCGGGCGTTTTCGAGAATCGCACGCTCTCTGTGATTAGCTTCTTCTAGTGTCTCAACCATATTGGTGAAGACCAGATCGACTCTGGCAATTTCATCAGTGCCTTCAATCGGACCGCCTAAGGCTTCACCTCGGGCTACCGCTGATGCTTTCTCTGCTAGACGTGCCAACCTTTTCGTTAGTGAATTGGTAACTAAATATGCCAGCAGCAAACTAAAAAATACTGATGAGAAAAGCAAAACATTGATCAGGGTTTGGACAGCACTATTCTTCTCACTTTGGGCTTGCGCTGCGGCGCGACTTTCTTCTCGCACTTCCTTGTTTAGCTCAAGCAGCTCGGGGCTGACCATTGCTCTAGCATAGCGACCGAGATGTTTCTTTATATAAGAGAAGCGCTCTAGGTCTCCGGCGGCAAAGGCTTGAACACCGGTTTCGATTTCCTTGGATGCCTGTTTGTAAGCTGTTTCGGTATCGGCAATCACTTGCCTTTGTTTGCGATTCTCGGCTGTCAGCAACTTTAGGCGGGTTAACTCATTTTCGACTTTGGCTCTTTCGGCTATGTGAAAGTCGCTGGTGTTGCCTTCTTTGACCAGGTTCCCTAGTTTGTTGGTCGTGATTAGGGTGTAAAGCTCTTTGATTAGTGAATTTGTGCAGTCACTGATTTCGGCTTGTTTAATTGCTTCTCTTGCGGCGCTGTCTGCTTGCTTAACTGCTTCCTGCAGCATAAGCACGGCGGCAATTTCAAAGCCGAGCGGTACCAGCACGAGCAGCAAACCCTTTTTTACTATCGAGATATTTGGCACTAGTAGTTCTTTTGCTGCTGGCATGCGCTTGCCTTAGACAATCAATTTGGGATCGAACCAGGCTTCCTTCAGTCGTCCTGGTAATTATCCATGATTTGCTCTGCCTGAGGTGTATTCTACTTAGAATCGTGGAATATTTTCCGAAGTCGATGAGACTTGATAACAGGAGTGCCCTGCAATGGCAAAGATTTTGCTGGTGGAAGATGATGCGGATATTCAGTTCACCGTTTCCACTGTGCTGACAAGAGATATGCATACGGTGGAGGCGGTTGGTGACGGCATAGAAGCAAGCGACCGTCTCTTTGCCTGTACCTATGATTTGATTATTCTCGACCTCGATTTACCTAGGCGCAATGGCTTGCAGGTCTGTCGCGAATTTAGAGACCAGGGCGGGAAAACTCCTATACTTATGCTTACGGCAAAATCCACAATCGAAGAAAAAGCCGGCGGTCTAGATTGCGGTGCCGATGATTACTTGACCAAACCATTTGATACGAGGGAATTGCAAGCCCGCTTAAGAGCACTGCTGCGTCGCCCCTCAGACATATTGCAGAGCACAATTCTGCGCTACGGACCGCTTGAGTTAAATACTAGTACCAGAACGCTGTCGCGTGGCGGTGAAGCCGTATATCTGGTTCCCCGTGATTTTGAGCTACTCGAGTTCTTTATGCGTCATCCTGGGCAAGTCTTCAGCACAGAAGCCTTATTGGAGAGAGTCTGGCATACCGATAAAGAAGTATCGCCCGACGCGTTGCGTTCTTCCCTGAAGCGAGTGCGCCAGAAAATAGGTGATACTAATTGTAGTATCATTGAGAACTTGCCTAAAGTTGGCTACCGATTTCAAGTTTAGATTTCGCCCTCTACCTTTGACGTGCAGGCTAGTCAAACTTTGGTGCAGGGTACGCAAGCTTCGGTGCGGGGGACTATTCTAAGTCTGTATACGCTCGTCAACCGAGCGCGCCTGGTTTGGGCAGCATTTTTACCAGTTCCGCTGTTGGGTAGAGTGGTATCATTTCGCTTAACCATTGCGGAATCAGTTTTCTGTAGTGAACGATAGAAAGCATCTCTCTGTATGTGAAACGCTGGAGCGTGCACTGCACTTTGTCTGCGGTACAAAGCGCTTCGCCCAGAAGCCATAGATCGCGAAGAGCTCGACCGAGGCGGCTATCACTCAGTGCTAGCTTCCGCGGTGCCATCGCCAGTAGTTCTGCCTTCCGTTCGGAAGGAGTAAATAGGAGGCTAGTTGAATGACCGTCGCCAAAGTACTTAGAGTCCAGGATGCGAGCTTTCTTCATGGATTTTTGACCATGTTTGCAGGATTTGCAGGTTGAGTCGGTCGGCGCCTCCTTCTCTACTAGCTTGTTTGCAAAGGCTAGCCTCTTCGTTAGATAGATCTCGGTTTCGGTTGGTCTAGGTATATCTTTATCAGGATGCAGCTTTCGGAAGACACCACGGGTTAGTCTTTCCAGATAGCCCTTCTTTACTGATTGCGAGGTGAACTGATCGACCGAGCTTCTGCTGGCAAATGGTAGAAGGTCTCTGCTTGTAAACATGGCTTGGTATGAAAGTCTTTTGACATAGAGTTGCATTAGGTCTGTTGTTCTCTGGGAATTTGGTTTTGATTTTGGGCGGTTTGGCTTCTCTGGTTGTTGTTCTTTCATCGTTTTTTCCTTCTTGATATGAAGAATGCAGATCTAGAGAAAAACGCAGAAATTTCTCAACATCTTCTCCAATTACAAAAACGAAGAATTCGCTCAAAAAGTTCAAAGAAATCACCCTGATTTAATCTTTCGTCTTCCAAATTAATGAGGTAAGCCGAACACGAAATACATAAGACAAAGCAATCCAAGCATCACTGCTCCGCCATTCAAATCTCGAACTCGCCCCGTGAAAATCTTAAGAACCAAATAGAGAACTAGTCCAGCTGTCAAGCCGTTTGCGATGCTGTAAGTAAAAACCATAATGGCGATAGTGGCAAAAGCCGGGAAGGCTTCAGTAAGGTCCTCTATATCTATGAATTTGACTGAATTAAGCATCAACAGACCTACGCATATCAGAGCTGGTCCATATGCGAACTTGAGATTCTGTAAGGGTTCGATCAGCGGTATGAAAAAAGCAGAAATGGCAAAGAGCCCAGCAGTTGTTATTGATGCAAGCCCTGTTCTTGCCCCTTCTCTAATACCAGCGGCTGACTCGATAAAGGCACCGCTGGTAGATGAACCAACTAGGGCGGAAAAGATACAAGAGGCAGCGTCTGCAATCATTGGTTTTTCTACGTCGGTAAGATTGCCCTTTTCATCCAGCATGCCACAGTTTGCGCCTACGCCGACAATTGTGGATAGGGTATCGAGAAAGCTCATGAGAAAGAGTGTTAGAAGTATCGGCAGGAAAGAGAGCTTCAGACAACTGAGGATATCGAGATGAAGGAAAATCGGTTCTAATGTGTAATCGCCGCTGAAAGGTAGAGAGAAGATAGCCTTGGGTCCTTGACTGACTCCAAGGACGAGACCGAGGCTGGCGCTTGCGATAATTCCGATCAGTATGGCGCCCCTGATCTTTCTAATCATTAGAACGCCAGTAAGAATTGTGCCGAAGATAGCTACCAAAACTTTGGGGTCATGCAGATGTCCTAGTTTGAGCGGGACAGGCGGGTTGATTAGTGTTAGACCGTCTGCTGCCAGTAAAGATTTGACCGGCATATTGGTTACGGCAGATTCGATTATGCCTGTTTCGTACAAGCCAATCATGGCGAGGAATAGTCCTATTCCAGCCGCGAAGCTGTGTTTCATTGATAGTGAGATGGAATTAGCCAACCAAGGTCTTATCTTAAATAGAGCCATCAGGAGGAAGATTATGCCGCTGATAAATACGGCTCCTAGCCTTTGCTGCCAGCCTATTCCCATGGCTGCCAGTCCAAAGGCAATGAAGGCATTTTCTCCCATGTAAGGGGCGACGGCCAGTGGTCGATTGACGTATAGACCCATAAGTAAGCAGCCAAAGACCGAGGTGAGAATGGTCGCCACTGTGGATGGTGCCGTCGGTATGCCTGCGAAAGCAAGAATGGCAGGATTGACTACGATAATGTAGGCCATCGTCAGGAAGGTCGTTAGTCCGCCGAGCATTTCGGTCTTGACTGATGAGCCTCTCTCTTTGATCTTGAAATAGTCGTGCAAAAGCTTCTTCACGACATTGCTAAATTAATTCGTTCTCTCGAGCCCAATTCACTTCTTTTGCGATTGCTGATTTCAGGTCGCTAGAAGGTTTGAAACCAGTGGCTTGTACGAACTTACTTATTGAACAGGTTGTTTCTGTTGCTAATTTCTCAATTTGTTCTGGAGTGACTGGTACCTTGCCCGGCATGAAGGTGCGAGCTATGCCGGCGCCTATCTTGAGCAGACCTTCCGGTACTGAGGGGAACTTTTTGGTCACGCCTAGCACTTCGGCAATTGTATCGACAAGCTCTTTGGTGGATACTGGTTCGGGATTGGCAATGTTGTAGATGTTGAAGCCTTGAGGGGCGCGCGCCACCGCTAGCAAAATGGCGTCGGCGAGGTCATTGGCATAAATCAGGCTCTTGGGTGTGACGCCGCCTGAGACGTGCACATATTCTTCCTTTTGCACTTGCTTGATGAGCGACAACATATTGCCGCGA
Organism: Candidatus Obscuribacterales bacterium; assembly: GCA_019745415.1. GTDB lineage: Bacteria > Cyanobacteriota > Vampirovibrionia > Obscuribacterales > Obscuribacteraceae > Obscuribacter. The sequence continues at coordinate 58,314 of JAIETF010000049.1, forward strand.
TCGCCTTCTCCAAAAACAAGAGACGGCCTCAGTACCACCAATTTTGGAATGCGACCGTTAAGTGTTTGCAGGTAGTTTTCGCTTGTCGCTTTTGATACTGCATATGGTGTTTTTGGTTGGGGCGCGGTTTCTTCTGAGATGTTTTTGAACGGACCTTTGCCGTATACAGCCGAGGTAGATAGGAAAACTAGTGTTTGCACGCCGGTGGCTAGGCAAGCCTCAGCTAGCAATTGTGTGGCTCTCACATTCACCACTTCGTACTCTTGATAAGCGGCTTGCTCGTTGTGCACTAAACCGGCGCAGTGAATGACTACATCGCAATCTTTAGTAAGAGCCTGCATTTCTTGCATGCCCACTCTTGTAAAGTCAGCTTGTTCAAACTCTACAAGAGTAATATCCATATGGCGACCGAGTTTTGCTCTAGCGGCCAAGCGGTCGCGCACCTGGGTTTTTATCAAGGCGCCCGGTCTGGCGAGAAGTTTTGCAAGGACTGCGGAGCCAATCATGCCGCTTCCGCCTGTTACCAGAATTTTTTTCAAGCCACCCGCACTCATATTTTGCCG
>JAIETF010000029.1 GCA_019745415.1 Candidatus Obscuribacterales bacterium
TTCTCGGGATTGGTGGGCAGGTTGCGGTCGGCGATGGTCCAGTCGTCGATGGTCGACTTGACGACGAAGGTCCATTCCTCGGTGGCATACGGGCAAGAGTGCCAGCGCGTCTCGTCGCGGTAGCAGGTCTTGCTGACGCGCTTGCCCTTGCTGTCGGTGTAGGAACAGTCATAGGGAACCGGGACCGTGTAGGGGTCGCAGTCGTAGCAGTGCCGGCAGGGATTGGAGCCCTTGGTCTTGTAGCACTTGGTGACGATCTTGAGCGCCTGGGTTTCCCAGCCGCTCCAGGTTTCCTCGTAGGTGACCTGGTTGTTGATTGCCACCTTGTAGCCGATGAATGCCGTCGCCGGGATGACCGCGAGGGACATGACGAGGCAGCCGATGAGCAACTCCTTCTTGTCGATTTCGAACTGCGACTTGCGCCACAGCAGGAAATGTCGGGCGGCAAAACCCGAAGCCACGACAGTGAGGGCGCCCAGCAAGATAATCATGAACATTTGTCGCTCCTGATAGAAAGGTTGCTGAGTTTACAGACGTTGTGGCAAGCCACACCGTCTGCGGTGAGCCTTCAAGAGACGGATAAGCGATCTTCCTAAACACACACAACCTCGCACATCGACCCACGGCGATGTGAAAGCGTTATAGCGATGGCATGTGTTATGGGAGAGGGCTTTTTCCGAGGGATTTTGTGGGTAGAGAAGAACTTGAAACTAGACCTCTTTCAGATCAGATCTCAAAGCAAATATGGGAATAACACCATGCACGACAGCTCTCTTGGAGTAGCGAGGCTAGCGGGTTCTCTAATGTTTGTGACAGATACAAATAAGTGGTGATACTCGCGTCTCTGTATTCGAGCTTGCAGAGCTAGCAATAGGCTCTGCTTCAATCTGAGAAAGGCAATGTATAGATTGGAGGGAGAGTGGAGTAAGAGTGGTATACCGCTTCTGGCTGCCAAAAGCGCCGGCATTAGAAATGCGCTACAACGCAATAGAAAGCACTACAAAGCATCAGAAAGCGCGACAAAAGAGCAAAAGAGAAGAGCAATGCAAGGCTGCACAAGAAGCAAATAGATTCAGCGATCTAGTTTAGACAACCAAATTAAACACTCTAAGTAGACACTCTAATTAGACACATATGTTCGACAGAGAGATAGGTCCAATCATCTGCCATAAAGTCTGTAAGTGAAGCCATTCGGTAAATCAGACAAGCAGAGCCAATTGACCAGACTGGTGATAAAGGCAAAACAATTACAACACCCTCTCTTGACTCTAACGCCCGCCGCTGTCAGTCCTAAAGTTTCGCACAAGCGCTTCTACTTCTCCTTTGTCTTTAGTGCCTTGGTTTCAATAGAGAAAAGACTGAGCATAAACTAGTGACCATGCTGCTTTGAGATATTATGATTGATCGGCAAATTTTGGCGGCTCAATTGGCGGCTCTTTCTAATTGCATATTGCTGCAGCAGAGTTTCCAGTGCCCATTCCTGTTTGTCAGACATGCAATTTCTGAAACCTGTAAGTCCATCTAAATTAGCTCTCTTCGCTTTTACTATTTTCTATAGCACTCGAAGGGAAACAAAAAATTTCGGAGGCGAGATTGTGGTTTGCACCAAACAATCTCGCCTGCCGAACAGCCTCAGAAGAGAAGCATCAAACCGCAGGGTGCCAGAAACGACGTGGCGAAGATGGCTGCGCCTCTCCAGGTTTGCAGTTTGAACAGGATGCCGAGGAAGGCGAGCGCGAAGATGACGCTCGCCACAACCGGCAGATGCTGAGCCAGACCGAAGAGAGCCAGCCCAGCCAGTACTGTCAGAGCGACGAAGAACTCGATGATGTAGAGCATTTACCCTGCTTTAGTTGTCGTTGAGGAGACCGTCCTGAGCGAGTTGCGCCGCCTGTGCCAGGTAAGGCAGGCAGTGCGCTCCGCGCAGGATGCGGCAGGAAGTGACGCCGCGCACAGCGAAGACCGGCTTGAGGCGCTCGGCATAAGCCGATACCACCATCGCCGCTTGGTTGACGAGCTGGGCAGCCTTGCCGGGCTTGTCGTGCAGCTCTTCGACAGCTTCGCTGAGCGCCTTGCCGGCTTCGGCATCCACGTCCATCTTGGCGAAGGCGTGGTCGGCGAAGGAGAAGGGACGCTCGGCGTGCACCAGGGCGAAGGCGGTCACAGCCGTCTCGATGCCCTGATGCACGGCGGCGAAGCCTTCTTGGTCACCCTGGTCGTAGGCCGACTGCTGCTGTTGCAGCAGTTGCAGCGCGACGCAGATGGCATTGCGAGCAATCCGATCGAGCTGGTCACCCGACTTGCTCGCGATGAAACCCGCGAAGGCGGCTTGCATTGCATTCGTGTTGGAAGCAGTCATGTTCAGTTCCTTCTTTTGGCTGGCTTCTATAGAAAGAAAATGAGGAGCCGGGCGAACCCGACCCCTCCAGGCTAGACGGCTTGCACCGTCAAGCTAGCGCCGGTGATCAGACCGACATCAGCTCCATCTCGGGACGGCCCATGAGGCTGCCGGGCTTGTAGAAGACCTTGGCGTGCAGGCCGCCGTTGCCGTCGACGAGACGGTACTGCAGCGGGCTCTCTTCCGAGGCGACCAGGTCCCAGCCGGAGGGCAGCTCGTATTCGCTGGTCTGCAGCTCGCCGACGGCGCCGGTGGGGCGCAGACCGCGCTCGACCAGCTCGCCGATCTGCCTGCCGTGCCAGACGGTGTCGGGCAGGAAGACGGTGCGCGCCTCGAGGTTCTCGATGAGCATCTCGGGGCGACCGGCCTGGCTGCCGGGCTTGTAGAAGAGACGGGCGCGCACGCGGCCGACGTTGTCGACGAGGATGCGCTGGAAGTAGCTCACGCCCGATTCGGCGATGCACCAGCCTTCCGGCAGCTCGTATTCGCTGACCTGGTAGTCGCCGACCTTGCCGGTGGGCTTCAGGCCCATGGCGAGCAGGTCGTTGACCGAGCCGTTGTGCCAGATGTGATCGGGCATCATGTAGAGACCGGTGGCGATGACCTTGAGTTCCGACTTCTTCATGCTGTGTTCCTTTTCTTCAGGATGAGGTTTGATTGAGACTGTGCGGAGCGCACACTTACAGATGAGTGCGCGCCCCGCTTTCTTAGGTGACCTTCAGAGAGCACCGGTACCAGACCGGTGGTGAAGATCAGGCCTCGACCACGTCGGTGAGGTAGCCGCGCTCGACGAGGACGGCGCGCAGGGCGTCGGCATCGTTGAGCGGCAGGATGCTGACCTGGTTCGGCTTGACGCCGGCCAGCACTTCCTTGCAGGCGTCGTGCACCTTCTTGACGGCGGCATCGACTTCGGCGGCGTCGCGGCCCTTGCCGAGCTGCTTGGCCTTGAACTCGGCGCAGGTGGCCGACCAGTCGCCGTCGCGGTACGCCTTGATGAAGGCGTCGGTCTCGCGCAGCGAGCCCTCCACCACCATGACGTGGAAGCCGCGCTTGAGGGCGCCGTAGATCTCGTCACGGGTGATGTCGCCGCCGTTGAGGAAGATCATGCCGGCCTTCCACTCCTGCTCGACCAGCGACTCCATGAAGGTGAAGTAGTCGGGCACATCGAGGTCCCAGGCACCGGCGTTGACCGCGGCGCTCTCCTGCACCACGACCAATCCGTGGGCGCGCAGGTCGAGACCCTGGTCGCCGACCGAGAGGCCGGGGAACTGGCGCTGGGCGTAGAGGTCGTCGGTGCGCGGCGTCGTCGACAGGGCGATGACCGGGTAGTGCATGGCCAGCACGCCGGGCACCGAGGTGACCATGTCGTCGAGCATGGTGCCGTCGGCGGTGCGGTTCACCGTGCCGCCGGAGAAGACCACGCAGGAGAGCTCCTTCTGCACCTTGCCGGCGGCGTCGGTCTGGCGACCGGCGGCGATGAAGTAGGGCAGCATGCCTTCCTGGGCTTCCTTGGTGAAGCCCTTGCAGCCGCCGCCGACGCGGATGATGGCCTTGGTGCGCGCCTGGGCGGCCTTGAGCTTGAAGGCCGGCGGCAGGGCTTCACCGGGGTTCTTGACCGTGATCAGGGCACCACGCGCATCGGCGGCGAAGACGGGAGCGGCGACGGGGGCGAAGGTGGCGGTTTGGGTTTGTGCGTTCATTTGATTTCCTCGTAAAGAGATTGGGTTGCTTGGTGTACTGGTTCGACTTCGACGATGAAGCCGAATTACTTGTCGTTGGGCATGCCGGAAGAACCGGAGGTGCGACTGGGCTCGAACTTGAAGAACCAGTTGCCCTGAACCTGACGCTTCGACACGGTCCACTTGCCGGAACTCTGCGCGGTGCGCATGCGGGTTTCCACCGCAGTAGCCACGACTTCGCTGATGCCTTCCAGACAGACATCGGTGCTCTTGCCGGCACCGTGATGTTCCATCAGCCTGGCGAAGATGGTGCGCATGGCAGCCTCGACTTGACCATCCAGGACACGTTCGCGGTGCGCCAACATCTGTTCGATGTCGAACCCCTGCGCACCAATAGGGAAAGTTTCGCTTTCTGCGCTCACTAACTTACCTCGAAAGGTTGAGGTTGGAAAACCGGACTCGACTGTGAGCATCGAGCCGGGGTTTGGTTTCACCTAGAGCGACCATCAGACGATGGCACCCAGCTCCAGGAGTTTGCCGCGCATGGATTCGACTGTGTTGTCGCACACATGCACATGCGGATGGGCTTTCAGGAAAGCCTCGTTGAGGGCGTATTTGTCCGCCGTTCCACCACTACCGCGCACCAGAAGGATGCGATAGAAGGGATTGGTGAGACCATTTTCCGCCCAGCAGAGAAGCTCTCTCTCACTGACGCCGCCTCCGTTGTAGACGGTGAGAAGACCGTCCCAGTTGTTAGCGGCGTGTGACTGGCAGATCTCGATGCAGCGTTTCCACTCAGCGTCCCAGTCGGCTTTCTTGTCGACATTGGGTTGCAGGAGCAGCACCGAGTGTTGAGAGGGATGGATGATGGTGGCATAGGGGTCCTCCTCGCCGACCGACACGACAATGCCGTGGGCAGTCGTCTTCAGATGACCAGCCTTGACCACGACCCCGAGAACGCGCGCACCCGGACAGGTTTCGACCAGAGGCGGAAAAGCCTCGGTGATGCCGGGCACGACAACCTCGGGGTTGTCCTTGCGAATCATGCGGGTACCGCCGAAGAGGCAGAAGCCCGAGAAGCGCGGAGACTTGGGGTCATTTGGATCACCAGCCAGAGCCTCTCTAAATCTTTCGATCCCGGAATGGAATTCCGGCTTCATATTGCCGCAACCACCAGTGCCACGCAGCACGAAATGCCGTGTGTCACGGAAGAAGTTGGCAAAGAAGAGTTCGCACGACTGCCCGTCCGATTGCACGAAGAGGGTCGGCGAAGAATGCAGCCACTTAGCATCAGTGGTTTTCATATGACCCTCCTGTGTTAGGGGTTAAGGGGCGAGAATCGACAAATATTGCCGACAGTCGGGCTGACATCCGCCTTCCCGTGAGGGAGGCGAACGCTTTGGCAAAGCGCGTCATCGTACCTCCGGGGGTTGGCGGAAGAATAACCAAATGCCCTCTGTAGCTCTCTGGACTGCAACCCGGCGACAGTGTCGCAGGATGAAATGCTTGATCGGAAGAGCTAGTTGAAGGTCTTGGTTATTTCCTGATGGAAAGAGAGTTAGAGAAGAACTAGAACCTAGTGGGTTTAATAGCCTCTAATCAAATGAAATAACTAGGCCTGAGTTGGCAGACCTTGCCCTTCAGTGGGGCAATCCGCAATGGCCTAGCTCACGGTAGCTAGCGCTAGTTGTCAAGCGCGTCAAGCTGAAGCAAAACCAAACTAGCTAAACGTGAATTTAGGTTGCAAAGAGACACCGCTAGCGCAGTCTCTCCTGATTCTGCAAAAGCTTGACCTATTCAACTTCTTCAATGTTCAGTATCTAGATAATTGAAAATCGCGACCGAGTGTAAGTGCTGATTACTTTGCATTTCAACGTCTTTCTTAAAGAAAACTTGGCTGATGACTAACTGCCAGATTTGGTACCAAGGAATTACTCTTTCGCATCAACTCATCCCCGTTAAATCAGCAAAACGCACCAAAGTATCTAGGTTCTAATCGCTACCCTAAACCTCTTTGAGAGGAGAAACGAGTATGGCCTTGAAAGAAATTCTTCTAGAAAAGGTGCTCTGGCTCGGCAAACCTCCACCTACCCCTGCGCGTCGGTGGTATCACCTTGGCAGAAACTGGCACCTAAGCAAGTATCGCCCCCACGGCATCCCAGTCAGAGAGCTGGCGGAACGCTCAACAGCGTCGCCTGAATTCAGGCAGGAATGCTCGGTTATCCTGCAGACTGTGCCGGAAAATCTTCGCACTATGCTATCCGAGTTCGGATTAATGGTGCAGCCCACCTGGGACATCTACGAGACGCTGGAATTCAGCGACTACCACGGTCCCCGTGGTCATGGCGATCGCTTCACCTGGCCACGAGTAAGCGGACTGTGCCGAGATAAAGGTCACGTAGTTGCTCTTTGCGAATACGTTGTCCTCGACGGACGAAGGCAGAAGGCTGAAAACCGGCAAGGCGTCTTCAACCACGAACTAGGCCACAGCTTTGATGCGGCGTGCGACTACATCTCGCAGAAAGAAGAGTTCCTCGCCCGGGTCAAAGTAGATGTTGAACGAATCCGCCAGGTTCTGTCACCGTCACACGCCACCGTACTGCACTATTTTTTGGCAGAAGCCCCGCAAGGACCGAGCGAGATTTTCGCAGAGTGCTTCGCAGCCTGCCTCGGTGTGTGCGCCGTCAAATATTGGACCGAGGACATGAAGTCCTGGTTCCCCAAGTCTTACGAGATGGTCGAGCGACTGGTCGCTCTGCCTCCCCATGAACTGAGAAAGCTCATGCGATCAGAAACCGCTCTTCCGCCTCAGTGAAGAGTCATATCAACCGTCCGACCCTAGCCGACTCAATGATGAGGCGCTGCCCTGCGCAGCCATGTCGGTAAAGCGGCGGACTAATTTTTGTGAGAGCGAATATGAAAAAGTTTCTCGCTTATCTCTCGGGTCTCTTCAGCAACCTGCTGTTCCGCAAGACCCTCGTGCATTTCGGTATCTTCTTCGGCGCCATCGCCATCTTCTCTTTCCTGACGCTCAACAACTTCATCACGCGCGCCCCTCAGCGCGTCATCCCGAACGAGTACGCCGCTCTGGCGGTGCAAGAGAAGGTGATGAAGTCGGTCGACCTCGAGCAGTCTTTGCGCACTGGCGCGACTGAGGTGAGCGGCGTCGTCTTCTTCGACGGGGTGAAGACCATCGTCGTCCTCGGCAAAGGCTTCGAAAAGGACCGCATTATCCTTCAGGCCGACACCGATGAAATGCGCAAGCTGGCTCAGAAAGCCGGCGTGCCGGTCATCGACAAAGCCTCGGTTCTCGATACAAGCTTGGGCTACCGCCTGCCAGGTTGGTGGACCTTCGCCGTCATTCTCTTCGTAGGCTGGCTCTGCTGGCTGCTCTTCTTTCGTCGCGAAAACGGTGAGGAGCACAGTCGCATTCGCGTCTTCTGGGAAGGCGTGCCTAAGTTCATGAACGGTCTGCGAGAGCTGACAGGCATGAAGCCTCGCAAGTTCTACACGGCGCTCTTCCTGGCACTGGTGTCGCTCAACGCTCTCGCTTTCTTCTTCAAGCTTTACCACAACCACAGCCTGTATGTGTTGCCCTCCGAGATGGCTATCGTGCAGCGAGCTCAGCCCTTCCAGATCACCCGCCACCTCGAAAAGAACGCCGGTGAATTCGGTCGAGCCAGCATCGTGAAAGAGCTGAACGCCGTTTATGTGGTGCTCAACACCGTCACCACGCCCACTCGCGGCAAGTTTGAAGACGAAGACACGCTCTCTCCGGCAACCAGCAAGAACGAACCAGCAAAGACCTACGCCGTCGAACGCACCATCGTCTTTCCCCAGACCGCCGACGGCAAAGCCGAGTTCGAGGCGCTGGTCAAAGGTCTCACCGACAAGAAGATCGAGATGAAGACGGTCGCTCCTACGCTGGAGACCGGCTACATCGAAAGCCTGACCAACACCGGTCGAGTGCTGCTCTTCACCCTGCTCCTCGCCGCCATCATCGTGGGCATTGTGCTCATCAACCATTGGAGCGACTGGAAGGACGAAGAGACGCCCCAGGGTCGCACCAATCTGGTCGGCGCAGGCGGCGGCGGCAATGGCGGCAGCAACCAGGTGGAGGTGCGGCAAGAAGACCGCAAGACTTTCGCCGACGTGGCTGGCTGTGAGGAAGCGATTCAAGAGCTCGAAGTCGTCAAAAAGAAAATCGGACGGCCACGACTCTACAAGATCTTCGGCGCACCGGTGCCGGCCGGCGTCATGCTCTATGGGCCGCCCGGCACCGGTAAGACCCTGCTCGCCCGCGCCCTCGCCGGCGAGGTGGGCGGACATTTCGAAGCGCTGTCCGGCTCTCAGTTCGTGGAGATGTATGTCGGCGTCGGTGCCAAGCGCGTGCGCGAGGCCTACGCCAAAGCTCGTGCAGCTGCCCGCAAGAGTGGTCGCATCTCGATCATCTTCATCGATGAAATCGACGCCATCGCCAAGAAGCGCGGCAACGGCGAAGGCGGCGGCGACAAAGAATACGAGCAGACCCTCAACGAGCTGCTCGTGCAGATGAACGGCTTCGGCAATCATGGTCTGGTCTTGACCATGGCCGCCACCAACCGGCTCGACATCCTGGACGAAGCCATTCTGCGTCCGGGTCGCTTCGACGTCAAGGTCAAGGTGCCCAAGCCCGACAAGAAGGGCCGCGCTCAGATCTACGGCGTCTACCTCAAGAAGCTCAAGATCGTACTGCCCGACGGCACGCCGGAAGAGAAAGAAGCAGCGCACGCCAAGCTACTCGACGATCTGGCTCGCCGCAGCCATGACTTCTCCGGTGCCGAGATCGAGGGCGCCGTCAAGAATGCTGCCACGATCGCGGTGGAGCGTCGGTTCGGTGATGTCACCCAAGACCTCACCGACGCCGATGTGGAGAAATACAGCGAGATGGCCATCATCACCATCAACGACCTCAACGAGGGCGTGGACAAGATGGCCTACGGCACCCAGATCAAGAGCCGCGTGCGCACCGACAAGGAGCGCTGGGCTACCGCCGTGCACGAGATTGGACACGCCGCCATCCCGCAAGCATTGGGTGGTGACCCGGTCAACCGCATCACCATCGTCATGACCGACAAGGCACTCGGTCTGATGGACAGCTCGCCCGCAGAAGGCGAACGTTACGACTGGACCGACGAGCAGTTCCTGCTGCGTCTCAAGACCATGTTGGCCGGTCGCGCCGCTGAAAAGATCCTGCTCGCCAAGATCTCCACCGGCGCAAGCAACGACTTCGAACGGGCGAGCACTTTGGCCCGACAAATGGTGGGCGTCTACGGCATGTCGCAAGAATTCGGCGTCAAGTCGCTGCCGCTCGACCAGTACGGCTTCCCGGTCTCCAAGGTAGGAGAAATCCTGCTCGACAAGTTCAATCAGGCATGGGGCAACCTCATCGACCAGATGGAACGCGAGACCGACGAAGTGATTGAAAAGCATCGGGCTCAGATCGAGCACTGTGCCAAGGCTCTCTTCGAGGAGGAAACCCTGACCGGCGATGAGTTCCGTCGCCTCTGGCAGGAAAGCGCTCCCTCGCAAGAAGTTTGACTTTTGTAGTAACCCGTGACTGTCGCGGGTTATTTCTCTTTGACTCTCAAACGGAAGGACTGTGTATGTTGACCAAATCCAATCAGACTCTCTCTCTCATCGAGCAAAAGCTCGGCTCCATCAAGGCTCGGCTCGATAACGAAAGCCGACGCATCGCCGCCTTCATCACCGAAGCCGACTCGCCCGACACGGTGCGTTTCGGCTCGCGCGAAGCGGCGCTCTTCGGCGCATCCGTCGGGCTCGACATGAACGCCGAACTCGAGCGCATCAAGTCGAGCGCCCGTGAACTCGAGCTGCGCCTCAACGGCATCCAGCAGCGCGACTTCACCTCCCGCGACGAGATGGAACGCCTGAGCGCCGACACCGCCTTGGTGGAACTCAAGCTCAAGGGATTGACCACCATGCTCAACGCCGCTCGCCTCACCATCGATGGTGTCACCGACATCTGGGGACGCGAGTTGCCCAGCGGCGGGCTTTGGGACAAGTAGGGGCGGTCGTGTTCTACCCCTTCTTCGCCGTGCAAGCGGTCTGCATCTGGCCCTTCTTCCTGCCGGTGCAAATCGCTTTCGTCATGAGCGCAGGCACCTCGCCCTCCTCAGCGAGGGCGAGGGCCGACCTGCGTCTCGTTTACAGCTCCGACAATGTGAGGCGCACCCCCAGGCGCGCTTCACTCCGTCTGGTGCATTCCACCTAGACAAGAAGGTAAACACATGCAAAATCGCAAGATACTCCAGTTACGCTCACCAGAAAGCGGCGAACCGCTCTGCAGCGGGGTCGAGCTCTCGGTGGCGCTGGGGCAGCATGTCCAGATACGGTACTTTCACGCCGTCATCTCCATCAAGAATGGACGTGCCAACTCCTGGTACAGCCTGATGAGGGACAACAGCCGCGCACTCGAAGTCTCGGTACGGACCTTCGGGCAAAACCTGGAATCTCATCAGGTCGCCATCGACCCGTCCGACATCGGCAAGACTCTCTTCTGCGTGGGCTATCCCTGCCTAAGCATCACCGGTCTCGACACCGAAAGCGGCACTCTGACAGTGACCCTCTCGGAAATCGTCGAGCTCTGCGGCGACGGAGAACCCTGCTCCCTCTAACCGAGCCTATCCAAGGCTAAGAAAGATACCGGCTATGACCTATCTGCGCATGTTTCTGAAATACCTGCAGGCCCTTCTGCCTGCCGGTCGCGTCACCTACCAAGAGCCAATCGCGGAAAATGCGGCTGGCCAGCAAGGAGAAGAGGCAGTGGTCGCTGCCCCCTCTTCCAAGAACATCGCCGTTCGTCGCATAGCACCGACAGCAGCGCAGAACGAACGGCAGGGCTCGACCGAATCTGAATCCTCCGGCGAGATCTATGCCGCTTTGTCGAGCCAAGATCAGTACCTTGTGCGCGAGTATTTCCGCCTCAGCTTCGAAGTGCAAAAACTGATCGCGACAGCGCGTCTGCAGGGCAAGGTCTTCACCGCCGACTCGGTCCTGACTCGATTCGGCGCCATCGAGCGGCAATACCACGGACTCGGACTCTTGCCGGTCTTGCCCAGCGCCGTCGACAGAGACACTGCCGGCGATATCAACATCGCCATCAATCGCGGACTGATCAGTCGACGCCTTCATGGCGGCGATGTTTCGGTGCTTTGCCCGGGCATCATCCGCTATGTGGACAGGCTCGATGCCCGTTTCCAGAAAACCAGATCGAGCCGCTGACATGCTCAACGACAAGAAAGGACTTGTCTTGCCAGGCGACGATGCCAAGCCTATCTACTCGGCAAATCGCGAGCGCGCGAAAGTGGACTACCGCCCGCTGGTGGCCGGCAAACCGGTACTAGTGGTGGTAGACATGCAAAGCCGATTCTCGGCCGCCAACGATAAGACAACCATCGAAGCGGTGGCGGCTGAGATTCGGGGGGCAATTGCCAGACAAGAGCCGATTGTGGTTCTGGAACTGGCTATCCCCAGCATGAGCCCCAGTTTCTGCCGCACGCACCAGTGCTTGCTCGACATACTGGAAAGCCGAGAGAACCCGGCTTTCTGGGTATTGAAGCTGAAGAGCACAGTGGACGGCGCCCGCGAAGTACTGACTGCCTGCAACACCTTCGGCTTCAGCCAAGAACACTTCCGTCTCTGCGGGGTAAACACTGCCCTCTGCGTTTACGAGACGGCAATGGGTCTGGCGCGTCGCCGCCCCGGCGCCAAAGTTGAAGTGCTCAGGCGTGCAGTCAACTGTTCGACCGGCGCCCCTTGGCGCAACTACCCGCTGGTATCAGCGATGGTATCAGTCGTCTAGCCTATCGTTCACCCAACAGAAGGACATATGAGCGAAAAAACACAGCAAGCGATCCCCCAAGAAGAAGACGACGAATGCCCCTGGGAAAGCGGCGCCCTCGGACGAGACCCTCGCTTTGTCAGAGTCGTACAAGATGACGGCTCTGTCGACCGAGCGCTGGGTCTGGTCAAGGTGGGCACCAGGGTGAAGAAGCGTTTCGCCAGACGTCTGCGCCGGGCCGCCCGAGAGGCTGGTCTGAGCCTGCCCGCCTATGTGCGACAGGCCCTGGAAGAGAAGATGCGGCGCAGCTAGCGCAACCGCAAGCAAGCGAGCCCGCCGCCCGAACTTAACTTCGGGCGGCGGCTCTTACTAGCGCCACTTGGTGGTGCAAGCATCTGAACGGTACCCGGTTAGCCTGCCCCATAGGCGCCGTTCAGTTCAAAATCAATGCAGGTAAAGGACAAAAATGCCCAAGACCCAAACCGAGAAGCCGGCTCTGCGCGGCAAACTCAAGAGCGCAAGCGGAGACCTGCCGTTCTATCACAGCCGGGCCACCGGCAAGAACAAACCCATCTATCCGCACTCGTCGCCTACCGACTTCGTCTTCTTCGACGACCTCGATCTTTTCGAGTACAGCCTGCGCCATCAGAGCGCCGTCGACGGCTTCAGCCACCAAGCCATGCAGCAAGGCGTCTTCGCCTGCAGCCAGGCAGCCGCAAGCAGCGCAGTCGACGACAGCGCCCACAAGCTGCGCCTGGTCGTGCAACGGCAACAGGAAGCCTTCCAGCGCCTCCTCAGCCTCAACGAGCAGATCCGCGACAAGCGCCGCCGCTTCGGAGACGCCAAAGGAGCATTGATCGCTGGCGACCTCTATCTGCTGAGCGCCGAAGAACTGCTGAAGCGCAGTGAAGGCGACCGCAAGAGCGCCGTTCAGATGATGAGCCGTCGGCACAGCCTGGCAGCGGCTTCGGCCGCCATCGAAATGGCGCGGGTGATGCACACCGCAGCCAGTCACGATCTGCGCTGTGCCACGCAGGCACTGCGCGAGCAGATCTCTAGGGTGCGAAGCAATGTGTTTCGCCGCACCCTCATGAACAATTGCCTGTGTGCGATCGAACTTTTGGCACAATCGGACGAACTGCTGCGCTTCCACGAGCCCATCGAACGCCAGGGCGTCTTCCCGGGCATCGAAAGCCTGATCGAAGACCAGTTCAACCTGCGATAAGCAGCAACTAGGCAGGGGAACTCGGCTTAAGAAATGGGAAGAGGCTTGCTAAGCAAGCCTCTTCTTCTGCTCAAGAAAAACTAGAAACTCTAACTTTTCTCATTTTCACAATTTATACTATGTCACTTAGTATTATTTTTTATCAGGAAAGAAAAACTCAACAGCTCGATGAAGCAATAGAGTTATTTTTCTACGACATTCTATAATATTCCAGATAGACACAAACAGCCAAGTAGTGTTTTTACTCACCAAAACTAGTAAGACTAAGGTTCTGCTCCACCAGAGTAAATCAGTCAGGCAAGAGCTATCGGCAATTTTGGACAGGTCAACTTACCCAAGACAATCAACTTGCGAAATGCGAGTCTGCGCCGGCAGAATACTAATCTTGTCAAAATAATCTGATTGACCAAAATTTGCCATAAAGTCATGTCATCATCTGGGCATAATCAAAGTCTTGGTATTCAGCTGAAAACCAGCGCTTCTCAAGACTAAGCCAAACAAACCTCACCAAGCTTGCGCTACCACTGACGGTATCACAGGCTTGTTTCTTTTTCCAATAATATCAAGCCAAAGCTGGCTACCCGTGCCAATTGTAAAGCAAGCCATTTTCTAATCGCATCTTTAGACACGCAAAGACACTGCACCAGCTTTAACAAGGGAAAAGCTCTAGCAGTCAGTTTTTCATTGTTCTTGCCAAAAGCAAGAACATAAGAGGCGACATCGTATTAGTACGCAATAGCTCCATCGAAAACACTAACTTTAGCTAAATGATTTGCCCTATTATAAAGCCCCTATCACTTCCCCAAATCTCATAAGACAAGACCCACAAAGCAAGCCAGAACAAGTACAGCAGCAGCAGCACTAACGGTTTCAACCGTGCCGACGATCGACGCCAATGCGCCGCCAAAATTTGTAGTCTCAATTGCCTTTCGAGGAGAAGTCGATGAAAACTTTCGAAGAAGTTCGCCGCCAAGCCGCCCGATTCTTCTGGCAAGCCATGCCGCGCATCAGCGCACGCCACTTCAGCGTCTACGACACCGGTTGCGGCGGCGCCGACCATTCTTACCAGGTCGAACAACGGCGCCGACAGGCGGCTCAGTTCGACCGAGAGGACTTGCGCCTGACCGCACCTTACTCGGAAGCAGCACGAGGTATCGAGACGCAAAAGAGCAGCGATGAACTTCTCGCCTACCTGAAGCGATGGCTCACCGCCTACGGCAGTTACCCCATGCCTGCTGGCGACGACGAAGAGCTCACCCACTTGCAGATCAGGGAGCTGAGCAAGAAGGCCGGGCGCCCCTGCGACTTGGTCGACGCGGCAGCTCAAGCCTGGAACCTTCTGGTGCAACACCGCCGACAAGAGCAAGCCGCTCTGCATTCGGCAGGCTAAGCAGTTCCGCCACGGCATTAGTGCAATCAAGCGCAGTCGCGAGGCTCGCCGAAGAGACTCGCGACGCAATCGAAAGAGACTGACTCCGCTGAACAAAATATGCTCACACCGCAACAACATCTCCACCGGAAAGACCTTGTACTGCACGCCGTCGTTCTGGAGGTCGGGCTGGACAAGTTCTGCTCAATGCTGCATGCCCCCTCCGCAGAAGTGGCACTGGCTCTAGCCAGGCGCCTGCACCCGGTCATGAAAGACCCGAAGTCCAAAGCCTTCCGCTTCGAACAAGAACACATCGAAAGCCTGCTCTTCAACGACGACTACGTCTTCATCTAAGGACAACCATGCAAAGCTCGCAAGTCAAAGCAACCGGTCTCAAGGTCTTCCGCCTGGAGGCGCGCAGCGCCGAAGCGATCATCGACGTGGTCGTGGCGGCATTCACCCAGGAAGAAGCCGTCAGCCTGGCCAAGCCGACCCTGGAGGCCGCCGGCGTCCACCCCAGTGCCGCCAAGGTACAAGAAGTGCCGCTGTCCGGTCCGTCGGTGCTCCTGGCTGTCTGCCAGGACTTGGGCGAAGACTGACCAAGAGAGTCGCCGCGCTCAAACCGAAGTTTTTAAAAGGAACTGCAATGAAAATCGCTGCGCCCAAGCCCCATAGCCTCGCCAACTTCGACTATGCCTTCAACGGCACCTTCGACCAGAGACAAGTCGAAGAAATCGTTTCGGCACGCCTGGTGAGCGCCGGGGAAAATCTGATCATCAACGGCGGTTGCGGCACCGGCAAGACCGTCATCGCCACGGCACTCTGGGACAAAGCCGAACGACAAGGTCTGACCGTGGAGCAACTCGGCTGCCCCAGCCGCTGGACCATCGACGAAGATCTCTTTGCCAACTCTTGCAGTCACTTCTTGCGCCAGAAAATCTTCGACTGCGATCTGTTGATGGTGGATGACACCCACCAGTGGCTGCGTAACTCCAAGGCGCTCGCCCTCCTGCTGGGGCTGCGCTGCGAAGAGGGCAAGTCGAACGTCCTCATCTTCAACAACCAACTGCCTGACCGCGAGCAGGTCTTCAGCGAACCCCCGCTGCCTTGGCAGTTCCGCTTCTCGCGCTTTGCCGGCTGGCTGCGCGGCATCAGGTGCGCCAAACAGTCCGAGCTTTTGTCGGTCTTGGGCATCGACTTCGCCCATCCCGCCCTGGCTTCGCTCAAGGCCGAGAAGGCTGTGCCGCGTGACCACCGGGCTTTGGTGAAGACCCCGGTCTGGCACTATCTCTACACCGGTGAACGAAGCTATCGCGAGGTGCTCATGGCCAGGGAAGCCGCCGGACAAGCCTAAGCGGAGTTAGAAAGCAGGACAGTTTCCCAACAACTGTCTTGCTTCTCTTTTTCACTTTTTTTACTATTTCATACAGTATCTTACCTTGCCGGAAGAAGCAAGAAAGGAGCAAGCGCTGGCAAAATAGTCCACGTAGCCAAGTGATCGCCGCCTATCTGAAAGCTGAAACTGATCTAAAATATTGTTTTACCGCTCTTATCCCCCTCAGCCAAAAGGTCAGCACAATATGGTCAGCGCAATCAACTCAGGCCCTGATGCAGCCAAACTCTTGCATAGTTCTCAAATGACACCCGAGAAAGAATTGCATGCAGCCTTTGGCATTACTTATGAGCAGTTGCAAAAGGTTATCGCCGAAGCAGCCCAAGGCACCGCAGGCAAACAGGGCTTCTGCGATATCTTCTTGCAAGCAGGCTCGGCCCATGCCATTACCCTCGACCAAGAAGTTATCAAAAACGCCTCCAGCGCACACGTCAATGGAGCCGGAGTGCGGGTAGTCGTTGGGGACAAGACCGGCTATTCGCACACCGACCATGTCAATACAACCAACCTCAAGCGCTGCGCCACAATAGCTCGGGCCATTTGCGAACATGCCAGAGAAAATCATAATTTAGAGTTGAAAGAGAGCCGGGCAGAAAGCGCCCACCATAGTTGCGGTTACAGCGACAGAGGTGCTGACATCTTCAAGCCCCACAATCTATATGGCAGCGAAGAATCTCCTACAAACTGGGACCTGAAAGAAAAGATTGCCTTGCTGAAAAAAATGGACCGGATGGCGAGAGACTTCGACCCGCGTATAAGCAATGTAAGCGTCAGCTTGGCAGTAGAAGACTATGTCATAATCATTGCCACTTCTCGTGGTGCTATTTTTGCCGACCGACGACCGCTGGTTCGTCTAAATATAGCCTGCCAAGCCGAAGAGAACGGCAAGAGAGAAAACGGCAGCTCAGGCGGCGGCGGACGCTTCGATTTCCGTACCCTTTTGGAAGAAGACTATTGGAGCGACCATGTTCTCATTGCCGCCCGCCAAGCCATCGAATTATTGAGCGCCGAGCCTGCACCGGCGGGAGAAATGGATGTAGTCTTAGGTTCAGGCTGGCCCGGGGTTCTCATTCACGAAGCGGTGGGACATGGACTGGAAGGCGATTTCAACCGCAAAGGCACGTCGGCTTTCAGCAACCTGATGGGCTCTTCTGTAGCATCCAAACTGGTCACAGTCATTGATGATGGTACCATCGCCGAACGCCGAGGCTCGCTCAATATGGACGACGAGGGTACACCGACCGGGCGTACGGTCTTGATTGAAAACGGTAAGCTGACCGGCTATCTGCAAGACAAGCAAAATGCCAGCTTGATGAAAGCTTCACTTACCGGCAACGGTCGCAGGCAAGACTATCGCTTTGCGCCAATTCCCCGCATGACAAACACTTATATGGCTGAAGGCACATCCAGCCCCGATGAAATTATAGCCTCGGTAAAGAAAGGCATTTACGCCACCACTTTTGGTGGCGGACAAGTAGACATCACCAATGGCGACTTCACCTTCAGCGCTACCGGAGCTTATCTCATCGAAAACGGCAAAATCACAAAACCGATCAAAGGCGCCACTCTTATTGGCAATGGTCCGAAAGCTCTCCACAAAGTAGTCATGGTCGGCAATGATGTCGCCCTCGACAGAGGCATAGGCACTTGCGGCAAGGACGGACAAGGAGTGCCGGTGGGAGTGGGTATGCCTACCATTCGCATCAATGGCATCACTGTCGGCGGCTCCAAAAACTAATAGAAAGAGGCTTCAGAAACTCAAAGAAAGAGAAGGTATTTTTCATGTCAGGCTCGGAAAAGTTAGAAGATATAGCCATTGCCGTCATCGAGAAAGCACGCCGCTATGGTGCAAGCGAAAGCGATGTAACCATCACCACCAGAAGTGCGGTGGAGACGACGGTGCGACTGGGTGAGGTGGAAAAACTGGAAGGGGCGCAGATGCGCGGTCTACAGTTTCGAGCCCTCTGTGGTGCCAAAGGCACAAAAACTGCCAGCAGCTCGACAAGCGACTTGAGTCTAGAAGCACTCGACAAACTGATCAAAGAAACGATTGCCACAGCGGAAGCATCAGAAGAAGACCCTTTTGCCGGACTGCCGGAAAGAGAAGACCTCGCCCCGGAAAATCTGAGGCATAACTTCGCCCTCGATATTTTTGACCCAGAAGTCGAAAAAATTCCGGTGGAAAAGAAAATCAAGCTGGCGCTCGCCGCGGAAGAAGCAGCTAGAGAAGCCGATAAACGCATATCCAATTCAGACGGCGCCAGTTTTTCAGATAGTGCCGGAGTAATCGTGCATGCTAATTCCCGAGGATTTCTTGGTAGTTACGAAGGCAGTCATGTGTCTATCTCGGTCGGCGTGGTAGCTAGCCAAGACGACGAAATGCAAACCGGAGGTTGGTGGGCGTCAAACCGCCGTTTCAGCAATCTGGAGGAAGCCGAGGCAGTCGGGCGAAAAGCCGCCGAGAGAGCCCTAAGACAGCTAGGCAGTCGCAAAGTCAAGTCGCAAGAAGTACCGGTGATCTTTGATCCGCTCATGGCTGGACGTCTACTGGCTCAATTTGTAGGTGCCGCCAGTGGTTCTCATATTTATCGCAAAAGCTCATTTTTGGTGGACAAGCTAGGTGAAGTGGTGGCCAGTAAGGGCGTAACTATCATCGACGATCCGCTGATGGCGGGCAAACTTGGTTCGCACCCTTTCGATTCGGAAGGACTGGCCTGCAAGAAACGCACCATCGTCGAAGAGGGCAAGTTGCTTACTTATCTATTGTCGAGCTATGCCGCCAGACGGCTGAAGACAAAGCCAAACAGCGGCAGCCTCGGCAATCTATATTTGCAAGCCGGCGATAGCAGCCCGGAAGATATGATTAGTTCGATCAAAAATGGACTCTATCTCACCAGCGTTTCCGGACCCGGCTTCAAAGTCATTACCGGAGACTATTCACTGGGAGCAAGCGGCATCTGGATAGAAAACGGCAAACTGGCCTATCCTGTCTCTGGCATTACTATTGCCAGTGATATGCTCTCTATGTTCAAGAACATCGAAGCAATAGGCAACGATCTAGAGTTTCGCTCGAGCACGGCCAGCCCGTCTATCAAGATAAACAAGATGACCGTTGCCGGTCAATAAATGCAAGGGCTGACCAAGAGACTTAGTCTTATTCTTGCGCTCACCTTTCTTATGGTTGAGCCAAGCCGGATATCGGCTCAAAACGAGAGTACGCCCAAAGCAAAAATACCAAGCGAAAGCCGCAAAAAACCGGCCTACGATCAAGAAACAAGCAAGCAGCAGCCCGAACTAGCTTCTTTAGCCAGACAACTAATCAAAGCCCACAAAAGCAGTGAAGCCTTATACCTTCTTGATGACAAGATCAAGAAACTGGAATCCTCTCCAAGCCTCGATATAGGAACAGGAGACTGGATGAGTGATCCATCCGGACATCCTCTGGCATTTAGAACAACCACCAAGAAAGAACGCCTCGACATTGTTCTAGCCGACTTTTACAACCTGAAGGGCATGGCCCATTTCAACCTGAAAGAGCTAGATAAAGCCATTGCCAGCTTCGATCGCTCCCTCAATCACAATCCCTATCATCTGCAATCTATTCACAATAAAGGCGTAGCTCTTGCCAAACTCGGCAAGTTTGATCAAGCGCTCTCATGCATGAACGAAGTGATTAAATACAACAAAAGGTCGGAAGACTCATACCGCACTAGAGCCGAAATTTATCGAGTCAAGAAGCAATTCGACAAAGAACAAGCAGACCTAGAGGACTATCACAAATATAAACGTCTGAACATCAAAGAAGAGATCAATCTCACTCTTCTCAGCAAACTTGAATATGTTTTTCAAAAGCTGATCAGGCTCAAAGCGCTCAATGCCGAGCAACAAATTGCCTTAGCGATAATCGACTATGAAAATCTTCGCTTGAGCGAAAGCGAAGCGAGATTGAAAAAAGTTACCAGTCAATTTCCTGGCGACGCTTCAGGACATGTGGCCTACGCGGTCCTGCTCAACTGGCTAAAGAGACCAGTTGATACCATTAGAGAATGCGACCAAGCACTGAAAATCAACCAGGCCTTGCCGGTAGCCTATTTTTTGAGAGCCAAAGCCAAAATTTCCACAAACGATCTAAATGGCGCAATCAGCGACTACACAAGCTTTCTAGACCAAGACAAGAAAGACATCGGGCTAAGAATCAATGCCTACACAAACAGATCGGCCTGCCTTGCCAAAGCAGGCCGGTACAACGAAGCAATCGACGATTGTAATCGAGCCCTCAGCCTCAATCCCATTGCCACTACAAAAGCGACTTTGCTAAGCAATCGAGGTCATTGCCGCGAAAAGCTTGGCAGCAAAGCAGAGGCGATAAAAGATTACGATCTTGCTCTTTCGCTGAATCCGAATGATGCCACCGCCTCGGTCAATAGAGGTAAATTGATGCTCTCTATGGGCGAATACGAACAAGCCATGGTAGACCTGCAAGCAAATAGAGGGCAGCAAACACTCAGCCCGGTCAAGGCCACCAAAACAAGCGAAATAACCAACATGGTGGACCATTACACCAAATTACTAAAACTCTTTCCTGACTCAAAGGAAGGTCTGTACAATAGAGGACTGCTCTATCTCACACTAAATCAGCCCCTTGAAGCCGCTCAAGATTTCAATAGAGTGCTGAAATTGAGCCCCAAGGCCAACCTGACTTCAGACTATGCCGTCGCCTTTGCCGCCCTAGCCCTAAAGCTACAAAAACAGAACCAAGAAGCGCAAAACCTGCTTGCTCAGTACCAGAGTAAAGAGAGAGAGGAAGCCATGCCGCCCGAGTTGCTGCTCTTCTTTGACAGTAGCAAGATGAAGAGCAATATCAGGAAAGTACCAGAAGGTCTTTCACTAGCAAGAAAAACTAGATTGATGACTATTCTTGGTCTCAATGCCTACGCCCAAGGGGACAAGACTTTGGCACGAGAGTTTCTTTACGCAGTCAAGAATAATGGTGAAACAGATACCGATGAATATCAGCTGGCTCTAGCATTTTGCCAGAAACTGTAAGACCAAGAAATTGAAACTGAAAAACAAGCCTCTTGACAACTTGAAGGAAAAAAAAGAAGAGAGAGCAGGAATCAATTCCGGCTCTCTCTAACAAGACAGATTCAACGACGCTTGGTCAACTCAAAACGATCGATCTCGGCGCCGGCCAGGTTAAGCTGACGACAAACCAGTTTACCCGGCTCAAAATCGATAACCGTGTAGGTGTTTTCCTGCCAGTTCAGCTTCTTGGTGAACTGCGAAGCTGTCGGTAGATGCTTGGCGTCAACCAAGGTACCGCCGGCGCCGCTGACCACATAGATAACACCGCCCGGTCTATCTTCATTGCTAACGCCCTTGTCGCTAAAGCCTTTATCGAGCTCGATCCGCCCGGGAACTTGCCCATCGGGGCGCATCACCGCACAGCCGCGAGAATCTTTCTTCGCCGGTGTAAACCGCAGAGGATACGTCCTTTCGTAGAGATGGCTATGCCCACTGAAGACTAGATCGCAACCCCCCTCTTCCAGCAGATCGCAGATGAGCCGCATGCGCTGCTCGATCTTATACTTGCTGTCAGAATTGAAAGGCGGTTGATGGAAAGAGACGATGCGAAAGTCGGCATCGGCACCGGCAGCAAGAGCCCCAGCCAACCATGCCCGCAGCCCCTCGTTGCTCCAGTCCATATGCCGATTGGCATCGAGCACAATAAAGTGCACCATACCAAAGCGAAAATGGAAACTGGAGCCATCTAGAGCCGAGTTACCGTACATGGCAGTCAGTTTCTTGCGGTTGCGCCCTCTCTTGTACAAAGTCTCTTTCAAACCCGGTAGGCTTGGTCCGCTCAAAGGCTGAGACCAGAAAAGATAATATGCGAAAGCGTCTGGAAACTTCTTCCAGTCCAGTTCCTCCGGCTGTCGCGGCGTGCCCAAATCGTGGTTGCCTGCGGCAGCTACGCTGGGCACCTGGCACAGCAATGCGGCACCTGAAGTCGCTTCAGGCTGAGCATTAAAGACCGGGAAGAAATGCTTCTGATACTCGCTGAAACGCCCTCGATCGTAGACCAAGTCGCCAGGAAAGAGCACCAGATTTGGTGCCGACTGCAAAAGCTTAGCAGCCGTAGCCAAAGACCCAGGTGAGCCGTCGCCAATATCGCCGACCACAGCCAAACGCCAACTCTGAGCAGGGGCAGGAGGGGCGCGTCCGTTCTCGGCGAAGACGACTTTACCTTTGTGTAAAACTTCGTAGCGGAACGGAGCACCGGCGGGACAGCTGTTGTCGTTCAGCAAAAAGCGATAACGATAGTGGTCTGGCTGCCCGTGCACCTTAACCAGGTCTCTGGCTAGAAGCACAGCCACCTGATTGCGTGCCAAGCCACCGCCCTTAGCACCAGAGAAACTCCAGCGCAAATCCAGATCGCCCCAGAGACTATGAAAAACCACTTCTAGGCTTTGCTTAAGCAGGTGAAAGTGCTGACCCAGCTGCAAGTAAGGAGAGACAAGAAATACTCTTGCCTCCTTCTCTTTGCCAGCTTTTGCCGGAGCTTCCTTTCGCCCGAATTTTGATACTGTCGTCATATACTTTTCCTTTTCTTGACCGACAAATCTTCAGGCATTAGTAAAAAAGGCAGCCACTCAAGGCGGCTGCCGCTCAAGCAGTTACTTCTCTTCCGAGGAAGACTGGTCGGGCTTCTTGCCGGCGCTCGAATCGGCACCGGAGCCGGAAGCGTCGTCATCGTCCTTCTGTTGCTTTTGCGCCCGCTCCTGCTCTTCTTTAAGCTGGATCTGGCGCAGCTGACGGGCCTTACCGAGCAGGGCGGCACCGATGAAAATGCCGAAGGCCAGCGCCAATGCCAGGTCGATCAGCAAAGTGATGAGACCGGCGCCGAAGGCGGCACCGAAAGTCTTGACCACCAGTACATTGGGCACGAGCGATGCCACTGCCATCAGTGTCACCGCCGGCAGCAAGAAGAAACTCACCAGCGCGATCATGAACCCGACGAAACCGCCGATGGCGCGGCTGACCAGATTGCGCACCCATGAGAGCGCGACACCAAGTACGGCAAAGACCGAGGCGACGACGAAAGCGTTTTCCACGCCGGGAGCAAGCAAGATGTTGTCGAAAGCTGGGAAGACCAGGCCGACAGCGAAGGTGAGGGCAAGGACGCGGAATGCGAAGAAGATGATGTTCAATACGTGGGACATTTTAGGCTCTCCAAATTTATTGAGAGATTAGACCGACAGAAATTTATTTCCTGCTCTTTATCGGTCGAAAGCCGCAATCGAAAATAGACCAAGACCAAGTCGGAAAGACAGATAGTCTTCTCTCAAGTGCGGAGATGGCACGACTTGTGGGTTGGTACGATTAGGCTCAAGAAAAACAGGAAAACTAAATACAACTTTTTCTAGAAGATAAGAGTAAGAAGAAACAAGTAAGAAAAGCGCTTTGGGCTTTGATTCAGCTAAGTTTTCTTAAACCATTAGGGCTGGCGATTGTCAGGGGGCACTAGCTTCCGCGAGCCATTGACAGCCGCATATACATCAGACACCCACTCCGCCTTGCTCTAGAAGCAACATAGACACCGGCCGCACCCAGTTGCGCATGTCGTCGATCTCGTCTTCCCTTCCCTGGCTAAGCAAATAGTGCTCAAAGACAGCAAGCAATCCCTTCACGTGCGGATGGGTAGGGAAGTCGCGGGCGGCATCATAAACCACTTCCAAAATTGCACCGGCCATTTTGGTAGATTCAGCACTTTCTTGCTTGAGCAAAAGCTCTATCAGCCTGGTAAAAGCAGCAAAGCTATAACCCGCCGGAGGTCTGCCGAGCGGTCTAAAAAGGCCGCTATTGCTGTCGGCTAAAGATGGTCCGGCAAAAAACAGCAAACTCTCGCGCAAAGCGCTGAGCCACTTGAATGCTTGTTCATTCTCGCCCAATTCCAAAGCGACTATTGCCATATGCAACCGTATATGCAGCTCTAGACTGCAATAGCTCTCCTTCATGATAGCCGCTGGCAGCTTTTGCTGAGCAAGGGCATCGAGCGCTTTTTGCAACTTCTCTCTGGCGGCCGGATAGTCACCAAAGGCAATATCAATTTCGGCTAAATTAACTAGCGGAAAGGCCTGCCCGGCGCTCTCCTTCACAGGCAAGGCAGTCCAGATTTCCAAAGCTTTCTGGGCCGCCTCATGCGCTTCATTC
Source organism: Candidatus Obscuribacterales bacterium (assembly GCA_019745415.1). Taxonomy (GTDB): domain Bacteria; phylum Cyanobacteriota; class Vampirovibrionia; order Obscuribacterales; family Obscuribacteraceae; genus Obscuribacter. The sequence continues at coordinate 24,122 of JAIETF010000029.1, forward strand.
AACTCCATTTGCCGCAGATGAGCAAAAGAGAGATTATTGACATACACCGCGGCCAAACTGCTTTTGGCCAGTCGCTTATCTTTGCTGATCGCCTTGATCAAGTCACCGTAAATGAGCTCTGCTTCGGCAAATTGTCCAGTGCTGAGTTTAATTACAGCTAAATTGGAAACGGCAGAGGTATAACTCCAATCAAGACGAAATTTAAGCTTTCTGTAGAACTCAGTGGTCGTCTTTAGCATGCGCTCGGCTTCTACCAGTTCACCCTTGCGCATCTTCTGAGCTGAAAGGTAAACAATCGGCACAAAAACCAAATAACCGGAAAATGCGTAAATGCAAGCGAAGAGCAAGAAGCAGGAAGCGGCAAACGAAAAAACACTACCGTTTAGTGCGCTATAGAAAACAGCCGAGCCCGCGACCAAACAACAAAAGAGTGTGTAGACCCAAAAGACAGCAGACAGAATCCACTGTCTGTCTTGCTTTTGCCGACCGGCCAAGACAGGATAGTCGGTAGGTTCGGTCATTTTCTCTCCAGCTTCTTGATGAATTTACCCGGCGCAGGCATCCGGCTTTTGATCTTAAACCCAGTTAGGGCAAATGGCTATCGCCGCCCGACTGTGCATAGCTTCGCCAAGTTTGCAGTTTTGATCTGCAGTTTTGATATTGCTAATCCTCCCCCCTCTTACAATAGCCGCTTCAAATAGGCGAGTATGGGTCAAATACCCTATTTTTCCTTCGGACTAAAGAAACACCCAAGCAACCAACGACTCAGTCAAGACTTCTCAAAGGAACCAGCCATGGACGGACTGTTCCCCTTCATCATCATCTTCATTCTCAACTGCCTACTCATGGGCTTCGGTGGTTTCATGTACCTCGGAAGGGGTCTGAGCAATCGCCCGAAGTCAGGTCGCAACATTCTCATCGTGACCGTAGCCATGGGTCTGATTGGATCGAGCCTTCTGGTCGGCGCCATGGGTCTGGCCGCCAGCGCCTTGGCTGCCGCCGTGGTCATCGGTGTTCTGTCGAAGACCTTTTTCAAGTAAGGAACTCATCAATGGAAAACGGAGCACTAAAGTTACTCTTTTTGCTTTTGGCTTTTGTTTTGGCCTGCCTCTCTTTCAGAAGCCTGCGCCGCAACACGAAGAAAAGTAGTGTCAAGCCCAAGGTGGAAGTCGAAGAGCCTAAGACGCCCCCGCCGTCAGCCAACTCTCCGGCCGCCACAGCGGCTGCCGAATCGGACCAGCCCAGTCTACCCGACGCCTTGCTGCCCGAAAACTACTTCCAGCCTCTCGATGAGATGCCCATCGAGCGCAAAGCGCTCTATTTCGGCATCAACCACTTCGAGACTCTGAAAGACTCGGCATACGGAGCTCTTACCGAAGATAGCCTGCGCGCCGCCTACATGAAATGCCCGGTCGCCGACGAGAGGCTCTGCCTTATCTATCTTCTCAAACAGCTGCCTCAGTTCGGCACAGTGCTGGACACCAAAGAGTCAGTTTCCTACGTGAGCGGGAACGGCTGGGCTATGCCGATTCGCTTCCAGAAATCGGTCTACGGCTTCAACCGCCAGGTCCTTCTGGCACTGCTCAACTCGCAGTCAAAACCGGCTACAGCTTGACCGACACAGAGAGTAGAAGGGAGAACAGCGCAACTGTTTTCCCTTCTCTCTTTCATTTTCAACTGTTCTACTGTGTCATATGGTATTAAAATAAAAAAAAGAAGAGAAACCATGCCCAAATCTGAATTTGCAAAAGTCCGGCGGTGACAATCTGCCTGCTCTGTAGAGCTTGCCGATTGCACCGCCGGTAGTTAACTAGCTACATAGTCATTTGCGGCCGCGAGCTTCAACGCATGCTGTTGAAGACCAGCTCGAAGACCAGAATGAGCACGAACCAGAAGAGAATGGAGATGCCGATGCCGACGAGCGAAGCCAGGAGAAAGACGACCACGCTGTTGACCAGCGCGTAGACGGCGGCAAATGCGAAGGTGCGAGCACCATTGGAAGCCAGGCGGCCAAGCTCGGACGAGAACATAGCCTGAGCATAGCGACCAGCATAGCTGCCGATGACGGAGAAGAGGATGAGCAGAATCAGCTGGGTAATGTTCATGATGCGCTCCTTTGAAGCAGCATGATTGGGAACCCGAGAAGAAGCCGCACCAAATCTGAAAACAGACACTGTTTCAAGTGAGCACAGCAATCAGGCAACAGATCTTGGTTAGAAGGCTTTCTCGAGAAGAAAAGAAATAAGACACTCTTTTTTTAGAACACTTGAGGGCTGCATTTAAAGCCTAGTTAGTGTCAATTCTTAGCCGAGAAGAGTGTTCATGCAACCGCTGCCTCAAAGAAATTCTGAGCAAGTAGCCGAGAAAGAAGATATTGATTTATAGAGAAGCAAGCCCCGCGGCTTCTCTAGCCTCGGTTTGGGGAGTTTGGCAGCAGCCGCAAGGCTTGAGCACTTGGCTAGCCCCAGGTGCGCTAGCTTTGCTGGAATTTTAGTTAAACTGCTGCCAGTTAAACTGTTGCTATCAAGGACTGTTGAACAAACCAAATTCCTGGCGCGCCCACTCCCGCTCCTCTTTGATGCGGTTCTTGTCGGCTTCACTCATGACCGGCGCTTTACGCTTACCATCGGCGGTCTCAGACTCTTGCCCATCTTGACCGTCTTGACCATTAGCAGCGACTGAAGAACCATCAGCCGGAAGTCCATCTGCACTACTTCCGTCTGCACCTTTCAGAATCTGCCTTACTTCCTGTAATTCAGGCGGCAAATCTCTCATATCTTCCTCTTCGCTAGAGGCGGCGGCTTTGCCATTTTTTGTACTGCCCTGCTCGGCAGACGAAACGGCTTCCTCCTTTGCCAATAAAGCCGGTGAAACATAAGCCGTTGTGGTGTTTACCTTAACTTCCACACGGCGATTCTGAGCCCTTCCTGCAGGATAGTCTTTTCCTAATTGATCTTTGTTAGGGGCAATCGGCTTACTGCCGCCCATGCCAACAATCTCGCAAGCCTCGAGATTGAGGCGATGACCTTTAGCATGTCGAGAGAACCAATCAGAAATTTCCTGAGCCCTTTTGGCACTGAGTTTATCGTTATGGCTGGCAAAACCCATCGCATCAGTATGCACTTCGATTCGCACCGGATGATCGCCCAAACAATCCAGCTCATCAAGTAAGGCGAGCAAAATTGAGTCGGCATCAAGACTGAGAACATGATTCTCGCCGATGAAGAGACGGTCTGCCGGGATGACCATGCTGACAAAACCCTGAATTTTGACCGGCTTAACCAAGGGATGCTTATGCTTTGGAGCAATTACCGGTTCGGCAGCCACTCGGGCAATCTCACTTTGTGGAGCAAAAATGATATAGGGCTGATGCTCACTATGTTTCTTTAGAATATTTGCACCGGCGTTATTTGCAGGCGGCACCGCTGCCTGAGGCACATAAAGTTTGTGCTGCAAAACTTGCCCAGGCTGCTCAACTGGACGAGCCTGTTCATGTTCAACTTGCTGCAAAATTCTGGTGATCTTCGAGGCTTTAGGCGACGGCTGCTCAGGCAAGACACTAGGACTTGAATAGAGCTTGTAAGTTTGGGTTTGAGCTTTGTTTTCTTCGAGGGGCAATTGTCCGTAAATAAGAACACCCTGAGCCTTTACAAGGTTTTGAGCGCAAACATCGGCACAAGTCAATAAAGGCGACAGGGCCGCCGTCAAACTGAGAGAAATGCAAGTTCTCTTGAACATACTCAAGATAATACCGAAAGCGCTCAAAGGTTACACTAGCTGGGCATAATCTCTGAAAGAGCGAGAGTGAAGTCTATTGAAAAATTGTTTCAAGAGAAAGGCAATGAAACTGCTTTGCCTGCTTACTATCATAGGGCTTGCCGGGGCTCAGGCCGAAGGTAAGCCCACTCAAACAAGCGCTCAATACGACTATTTTTTGCTTGATACAAGCGTTAACGGACGCTATGAGATTTTTGCCGGAGAAAAATCGATAAAGATAGTCTCTAAGTCATTTGGTCTGACAATTTACGCTCAAGCCCCGGACTGGAACGTCACAGCCCTGAGAGAAGAGCCGAGAGAAAGAGCACAAGCTGCTTATAGCGACTGGCAAACACTTGTTATACCTTCTTTCAGTATGGCCGGCGTGGCCCAGGAGTTGAAGAAACCTGAGCAAAAATTGGTAGGAGCAGGAGGTTTGACCCGCAACATCTTCAGATTAAAGTCGAGCTCTTTGGGTTTCTGGCAAACCAGAGAAAATCGCAAATCTATAGTCGGAGTAGAAATTTCAACTAGAAAAACAAGAGCACCGCGCAAAGCTCAAGACATAATCCTGCATTTCCTCAATTTGCCATCCTGCCTTGAAGGCATTCCAGTGGCGCAAGACACAGTTTATTCAGATGGTACTAAAGGCTGGCATTTGAAACAAATTCAGGCACGCACACTGGAACTAAAGGAAGGTAGTCTCACTCCCGAACTGGAAAAGTACAAAGCGCGAGGCAAGATCAATCAAGTGTTCCTTGGTAAATCAGCAATGAAGACTTTCGACGGTCTCTCAGACATGCTGGGCAATCCATAGAACCTAGACACGGCGCTAGCGGCGCTAGGTCGCTAACAATCAAGACTTTTTACGCTTCTTGGACAATTTTAGCTTGCGTAAACTGAGTGAAGTCTTAGCAAGCCCGCCCCTGACACTATCGAAAGATGACTGTAACAGATTAACAATAAGGTTACGAAAAGTCTCGAAGATTAAAACTGGAAGGAGTTTCTTGGAGTTATCAAGAGTTCCGTATAGGTTGTAAGTCTATACATCTTCTCCATCCTGAGAAACCCAAGTAACCAGATAGAACTCAGCTGACACTCTAACTAACTCTCGATTCGATTACTCGAGTTGAGATTCGGTTCGACTGTCGCTGTGCCCGTTCAACTCAACCCCTCGGGAGGCTGTCATGACTTGGCCTTTATGACTATCTGACCAGCACGGAGATGGTCGCCCCATCACAGGCGACGTAAGCCGTGCAAAAACCTGACAAACACGGTGATATTGCCGGTGCTTTGCACAAACGGCAAGCAGTGTTTTCAGGTCGGGAATGGTTCTTTTCCGTCGCGGAGACATAGGTCAGCCGCTAAAGTGGTTCTGAAGTCACGCAGAACAGTGAACCAATTAAAAACCCTGTTTAGGAAAGCCAGTGACCACCTCTTTGGTGCAGATGGCAGAACAGGTCGGGACTCGCTCTATCCCGGGAGAAGTTTATAAATTATCCCCTTCTCCAAGTCGCGAGCCCTAAGGCAGATTTTCGTCAGAGTCTGCCGGGACGATCTCTCAGAAATTTCGGGTCCGAAATTGTCTGAGTTATCGGCTAAGACGCGTAACCGGAAACTACCCAGGCGGGGTTTCAACGGGGCGTACTTATAACCACCAAGCTCCTCAAGAGCAAAAAGTTGTGAGGTCATCTTTTTGCTTGGAGTGGGAGAGGTTCTCTCTATTTATTGGGAGAGAACCTCTTATTTATTTTTATTAAACGAAGCCGTCAAGCTTAATCCTCGAAGCAGGGACGGCGCTTGCTCCGGTCTGTATGCCGGAGCAAGCAGCGAGGCAGCAACCTCAAAAATCTAAAAATAGATTTTTGAAAACCGCTGCTTCACCAAAAAGTCGGGAGCCGGTCTCTCGATTACAAAATTGCTGCCGTGGCTGGCGCACTCGCATGTACAGATGCGGGAAATCCTAGATCGTTTGATTTGAACGACCGGCTTGCGCAGAGAAAGGACCCTTTCTTTGCGCGGCGTCTGCAGACACATATGAGCAGTCTGCAGTCAGGATGCTGGGGACCGGGTCGAAAGACTCTGGGCGGTGGTTGCTCCTGCCGCGACGAAGTCCTCCCCCTCAACCTCTAACCAGTGAAGGAGAGCCATCATGACTATGGCCAATGCCAAGCCGCAGAAGCGGTACAAAGGCAAGAAGGTGGCTTTCCTCACGACCGAGGGAGCCGCTCGCGATGCGTACACCCTCGGAGGCAAGGGCGCCGGGCTGGTGGAATTGACCAGTCTCGGCGTGCCTGTGCCGCCTGCCTGCACCGTCGGCACCGGCGTTGCTCGCGCCTACGCCCAGCACGGGCAGCTGCCCAAGCGCCTGGCTTACCAACTCGACTGGGGCATCGCCTCTATCGAGAAGGAGACCGGCAAGCGCTTCGGCGACGAAGAGAACCCGCTCACCGTCTCGGTCCGGTCCGGCGCTTCGGTGTCGATGCCGGGCATGATGGACACCGTTCTCAACCTCGGTTTGAACGGCAACATCGTGCGCAAGCAGGCTCTGCGCTTCGGCAAGGACTTCGCCTATGACTGCTATCGCCGCTTCCTTTCCATGTTCGGCGAAGTCGTGCTCGGCATCGACCGGCACGCCTTCGAATCCGAATACAAGAAGGTGGTGGGCGACGGCAAGCCTGGCGAGCACGCCGAAGAGTTGTGCCGGCGCTACCTGAAGGTGGTGCAGGAGGCGGGTCGCGTCATTCCCGACGATGCCAGGCAGCAGCTCGAGATGGCTGTCTATGCCGTGCTCAACTCGTGGAACAATCCGCGAGCCGTGCAGTACCGCCGTCACCACAAGCTCGACGACAACATGGGCACCGCGGTCAACATCCAGGCCATGGTGTTCGGTAACCGCGACGAGCAGTCCCTTACCGGCGTCGCCTTCAGCTCCAATGTCGCCACTGGCGAAGAAGGGCTGTGGGGCGAGTTCCTGGTTAAGGCCCAGGGCGAAGACCTGGTTGATGGCAGCCACAACGGTCTCAATCTGGATGGGCTCAAGCAAGTGGCTCCGGCCATTCATTGCCAGCTCAAAGAGATCGCCGAAAAGCTGGCGATGCAGCGCGGCGCGCCTGTGGAGCTGGAGTTCACCGTGGAAACCGGTAGGCTCTATGTCTTGCAAGTGCGCAACGCCAAGCTCAGCCCGCTGGCCGCCGTCACCACAGCCGTGCGCAAGGTGTTCGCCAAGGAATGGACCAAGGAAGAAGCTCTGAACCGCGTCACGAGCCACGAGCTCGAGACGGTTCAGGCGAAGGGCTTCGACCAGGAAGACTTCCAGGCGGCTCGCGCCCAGCGGCTGGCGGCTTTCGGGCTGCCTGCTTCGCCGGGCGTGGCAGTGGGCGAAGTGGTGCTCAGCGCTCAGGCGGCGGTGAAAGCCGCTGCCCAGGGGCGAGCCGTCATCCTCGTGCGCCCCGACACTTCGCCCGACGACCTGAGCGGCATGATTGCCGCCCGGGCGGTTGTCACCGCTAGCGGTGGCAGCACCAGCCATGCCGCCGTAGTTACTCGCGGTCTGGGCAAGCCGGCTGTGGTCGGCTGCGGCACCCTCAACCTGAGGGAAGGTGAAACCATCTCGGTCGACGGCGGCAGCGGTGTCGTCGTGCGTGGCGCTATCAAGCTGACGACCGAAAACCACACAAAGGAGGTGAATCTCTTCCTGCGCTGGCACAGCGCTCACCAGGAATCGAAGCTGAAGACCGGTAAGCTGGACTTCAGCCTCACGCTCGAGCGGCAGTCGTACAACGGCTTGCTCAACGACTTCTACCTGGTGGACGCCCTGGCCCTGGCTTGCCGGTCTAGCAATCTCAACCAACAGGCGCAGAACCTGAAGGTGCGGTTGCATGGTGCAGTCGCAGCGCGGCTGGCCATGTACTTGGTGGTCGCCGTTGGCGGAGAGATCCGTCACGCCCAGATGAGCTGGCTGCGCACTGCTCCGTTGGTGGACGAACTGGTGCGCCGGTTCGATATCCAGCTGGGTGGTCAACGCGGCGCGGCTCAGCGCAGGAACCTGGTCAAGCTGCAGAAGATGGGACATCAGGACCACGTGCGGTTCCTGCAGTTGTGCAAAGAGGTCTTCCAGAAGGGAGATTGGAGCTCGAGCTACGGTGGTCCCTCTTGGGCCGCCATCGCCGAAGCGGCCGAGAAGTACCTCACCGGTGCTTACCCGGCAAGCGTCTTTGCCGACCATGCTTTCGACCTCGAGCACAACAACGGCTCGGTGTTCGGCAAGAACGAGATGCTCTATGGCGACCGCCATGACATCAAGATGCAGCTGGACAAGAAGAAGCATGCGCAGGGCATCTGCCAGCTCTACAGTCAGCTGTCCCGCTACGGCTCGTACTCGCAACCGGTGGAGGCACTCTACCAGAGCGGGCTCGCGCTCGGACTGTACCGCCCCTAAGGGCATAACCGAAGGAGGCGGGCAACCGCCTCCTTCCTCAACCGAGGAGTCTGATATGACCAAGTCTGGAAAACGTTGCAACCACCGCGGTGAAGCCGTGGCGGTCGGCAGCTACCTGATCTACGCCGGCGGCACCCAGTACATGGAGCCCAGCGACCTGGCGGGCTACGACCTGCTCTTGCCGCTCACCGGCGTGCCCGAGCTGCAGTTCGGCGAGACCTACACCTTCGTCGGCGGGCAGGGCAAGCAGCCCAGCCGCATCACCGCCTTGCCCAAGGGCGAGAAGGTGACCATCCTGGCAGGCCAACTGCCCGACTTCGGCGGACTGCCCTCCGACTGGGAGCAGTTCCTCACCGGCAAGGTCATCCCGCGCCTGGCAGAGGGCAAGAAGATCCTCACCTTCTGCATCGGCTCCCACGGCCGCACCGGCTCGCTCATCGCGTCGCTGATTGCGCTCCTGGAGCCGGATGTGGAGGATCCCATCGCCGAAGCGCGGCGCCGTCACTGCCACCACGCCGTGGAGACGCCCGCACAAGCGCGCGGCATCTTCGCGCTCAAAGGTCTCGATCTGCCCAGCCTCTACAGCTAGCAGTTCGAGGCAGACAACTTCTTACCACCACCTTTGTTACTGCCTGGAATGTCTCGTCCAGTCAGGGCAGCTAAGCGCAAGCTGACAGCTGCTTTCAACGAGGCTCATCTCTTTCTCTGAGGACACTGACATGACCACGAACGCTTCCAAGACCCCCTTCTCGATGGCCGGCACCGAGGGCACCGGCGAGTACATGGTGCCGGTGGCGACGGCGCTCGGCGCGGTGGGCTTCCGCTGCCTGAGCCAGAGCACCTTCCGCGTGCGCGTCGAGCCCAGCACCGGCAACGCCGCCGCGCTGGCCGACAGCTTCCCCGCCGACAGCTGGAAGCAGCCGGGCCAGAACGGCCAGGACCGCTTCTCGACCATGGTGCACGGCGGCTACGAAGAGCTGCGCCGCGTGCTGGACAAGGCGGTGACGGCGCTCACCGCCGGCGGCCAGGGCATCGAGCTGAACGGCGACGCGCCCCAGTGGGTGCGGACCGCCGTCGAGCAGTCGGTGCGGGCCAGCCTGGTCGCCCAGGTGAAGAGCCGCAAGGTGCCGGGCGCCAACCTGGCCTCGCGCTGGTCGCTGCCCTCGCTGGTGGCGAAGCTGGCCTAGTAAGAGGCGGCTGACTGACTGACAGGAGCAGGACCGCATGGTCCTGCTCCTGTTCAGCTTGTTCAGATCAGCCAAAGAGACTCTATTTCTGAGGCTAGCAAATGGACGAACAACCCCAGACAAGCAAGAGCGGTGCTCTGGCAAACGGCGCCGGCGCCGCAATGGCACTGCTGCTCAGCATCAATCTCTTCAACTACATCGACCGTCAGATTCTCGCGGCGGTGGTGCCCCACATCAAGGAAGACCTGCTGCACAACGCCGGCGCCGAACAAGGCCCGGTAATCGATTTCCTGCTCAGTGTGCTGGGCAAGTTCTTGGGCGGCAATCCCGAGAATGCCATGGTCGGTCTTCTGGCCATGGCATTCATGGTCACCTACATGGTGGCCGCACCGCTCCTGGGCTCGCTCAAGTACAAGCGCTGGTGGATCATCTGCGGCGGCATCGTAGTCTGGAGCCTGGCCAGCGGCGCCTCCGGACTCGCCACCACCTTCGGTGCGCTGCTCCTCACCCGCTGCCTGGTCGGCTTGGGCGAAGCAGCCTACGGTCCGGTGGCACCTTCCATCCTCTCCGACTATTACCCGGTAGCCTCACGAGGGCGAGCCCTCTCCTGGTTCTACCTGGCCATTCCGGTCGGCAGCGCCTTGGGTTTCGTTCTAGGCGGGCTGGTGGCAGGCAGCGAACTGGGTTGGCGCTGGGCTTTCTACTTGGTGGTGCCACCCGGCATTCTGCTCGGGCTCATCTGCCTATTCATGAAGGAGCCGACCAGCGCCAGCAAAAACGTCGAACAGACGGAACTGCTTGCGCAGTCGCGCTGGACGCTCTACAAGGGCTTCCTCAAGAATCGGTCCTACCTGCTCAACACGGTGGCCATGACCTTCATGACCTTCGCCATCGGCGGTATCGGCTTCTGGATGCCGACCTACATCCATGAGTATCGCCAAGCCGGAAGCCTGGCATCGGTGAACATCATCTTCGGTGCCATTCTTGTGGTGGCGGGGCTTTCGGCAACCCTCACCGGAGGCATGTTGGCAGACCGCCTGCGCCACAAAGTCAGGGGCTCGTACTTCAAGGTATCGGGTTGGGCAATGATCTTGGGATTCCCGGCCAGCCTGGGCATCCTCTATGCGCCCTTCCCCTTCGCCTGGATCTTCGTCTTCCTGGCTTGCTTCTGCCTCTTCCTCAACACCGGCCCCAGCAACACCGCTCTGGCCAATGTCATCCAGCCGGTCCTTCGACCAGCTGCTTTCGCCCTCAACATCCTCGTCATCCACCTCTTCGGCGATGTGCTCTCGCCCCTGGTCATCGGTGCCATCACCGATGCCACAGGCAGCATGAATCAAGCCTTCGTGGTGGTATCACTACTGGTGCTGGCCGGCGGCATCACCTGGCTCTTCGCAGCCCGGAACCTCGACGCCGACACCGCCAGGATCGGACAAGAAAAGTAAACGGATTTACCAGCTAACCAAAGCCACAGGAGAAACCGAATATGAACTACAAAACCAAGGCGGCAAGCCTGCTCTCGGGCCGGTTCAGCTTCTTGCTCATTCTGATCATGAGCTTGGGCTGCGCCCTCTTCACCACCGTCGCCCGCGCCGAAAACAGCGCGCCGACCTACCTGCCCTCCTTCCAGTACGGCACGAACACCTATGTCGACGACCGCCTCGCCGGTTCGATGCGCTTCGACTCGGCTTTCGCCGCGCAGGTGCGTTCGCTGGAAGCGCAGCACAACCTCAAGTTCTATGTGGTGGTCACCGAGCGGGGCAACGACCTCACCGGCGAACGCCGCACTTGGGCAGCCTCGCTTCTGCGCAACAAGCTCTGGGATCAGTGGCTCAATGCCGCCGACTTCAAGCAGGCAGCGCAGCGCAGCGCCATTCTGCTCATGGTGCGCGACTACGCCGACCCGAGTCACTACTCGGTGGCACTGCGCGTCGGTGACGACCTGCACAAGCTCGGACTCAACCGCGACCTCTTCAGCGCGCCCAATGGTCCGATCGTGCCGGCCCTGAAGACCTACCTGCCGGTCATGCCCGAGCAATGTCTGCTCGCCGTGCTCGGCAACGTCAACGACCTGGTGCAACGCGGCAAGCAGCTGCAAGCCCAGAAGGACTCGCAGACCAATCGTGGTACGGATGAGCCGACCGCGGTCAAGAGCGAGCCCGCCATCAGCGACAACAACAACTCGAACGAAGGAATCCAACCTATGACCATCGCCCTCCTCATCGCCGCGGCAGTCGGCGTCTTCTTCCTGCTGCGGGCCGTCTTCCGCGGTCCCCAGTCCAGCTCCCGCTCCACGCCACCGGCCCGCTCCAGCACGCCGGTGGTGCTGCGCAAGACCGAGCGCGGTCAGTCCGGCCCGGCCAGCCCGAATGCGACTGCCACCGACACCGGCAGCAAGACCGACAACACCGGCGCCATCATCGGCACCGCCGTCGGTGCGGGCGTGCTCGGTCACATGATCGGCAGCCAGCAGGCCGAAGCCGCCGAACGGGCCCGCCGTGAGCGCGAATCGTCTTCGACCTCGTCCACTTCCGGCGGCGACAGCACCTACATCCCGCCGGTGATCGCCGACACGACGACGACCACCACGACCAGCGACGGCGGCGGCAGCACCGGCGGCTCCAGCTGCGGTTCCAGTGGCGGTTCCAGCTGCGGCTCCAGCGGCGGCTCCAGCTGCGGCGGCGGCGGTGGCGGTGGTTGCGGCGGCGGCTCCTAAGCCCCGACTCAACCTGTCACGGCATCAGTGACTTCGGTGAGCGGAGCCCCCAGCTCTGCTCACCTTTCCCCAAATCTACCGAACACGGGAAACACACGAAATGCATACCGCAATGCTCATCATGGCCTGCGTAGGATTCTTCATGATCCTCTACGGTCTCATCGTCATCGTCAAGCGGCGCAGCGCGGTAAAGCGCATCAGCTCGCGCGCAGCACCGCCGGTGGCCAAGACCACCGCTCGCGACCGTTCCCCGCTCATCTTTCCGGAGGGAAAAATCGAGGTCGCGCCAAGGCCGGTACCGCTGGCCAAGACCACCGCTCGCTCCGGCAAGCCGGCTGGGCGTCCGATTCGCCGCTCCTCCGCTTCTTCTTCCACGAGCAGCGGGGGACGTCGCAGTGACGACTCGCTCACGCAAGGCGCCCTGCTCGGACACATGGTCAGCGGCTCCCACCATTCCGACAACTCCGGACACAGCCATCACAGCGGCTCCAGCGGCGGCTCCAGCTGCGGCTCCAGCGGTGGTTCCAGCTGTGGTGGCGGCGGTGGTGGCGGCGGTGGCTGCGGTGGCGGCGGCGGTACCTAAATAGCACCTCTCTCAACAACAATAGGAGGTACAGCTATGCTGAATCTGTTTCGCAAGAGGGCAGGCAACGGCGATAACCGTACCCCTGCCCCTCCACCGGTGATGCGCGAACAAGCCGACTTCGAAAGAATGTGGCTGGCCATTCGCGACCTGCCCTTCGACAAGGAAGGCGCAGAGAAGCCGTTCTCCACTCGCTTGGCCAAGGAACAGGGCTGGTCGCCAGAGTTCACCGCCCAGGTGATCGAAGAATATCGCCGCTTCATCTTCCTGATGGCAGTGAGCGACCATTCGGTGACGCCCTCAATCACGGTCGACGAGGCCTGGCACACCCATCTGATTTACACCAAGTCTTACTGGGAAGACCTCTGCCTCTACACCGTCGGCAAGCCGCTGCACCACAATCCTTCGGGAGGCAGCGCCGAAGAGACGGTCGGCTTCAAGAGCGACTACCGCTATACCCTGGAACTCTACCGGCACTACTTCGGTGCGCCGCCTGAGAAGATCTGGGGTCCGAACAACGGTCAGAACGTGACCAAGAAAGGCTGAACAAGCCGACAACCTAACCTGCGGGTCTCTCTTGCAACGAGAGAGACCCGCATTTCTCTAACTCTAACTCGAGTGTGTGAATGGAAAATAGCTCTCAAACCAAGCGCTTGCTCTTGCGCCCCATCGACTGGATGCTCGATTTCAATCGCCTCATCGCCATTGAGAAGCAGAGCTTCAAGTCGCCATGGAACGCAGAGCGCTTCGGACTCTTCGCGGCGACGGCGGGCAACATTGCCCTGGCAGCCGAGCTGGACGGAGTGCTGGTGGGCTACATGCTCTGCCAGAAGCAACAGAAGCGAGCCGGCAAGCTGATCCACATTGCGCACATCGCAGTGGATCCGCTGGTTCGCAGCCTCGGCATCGGCAGTGCACTTATCGCCAACCTGCTCTCCAGCTTGCGCAACGAGCAGGTCACCCTGCACGTGCGTCTCTCCAACAATAAGGCGCAAGCTCTCTACGAACGCCTGGGCTTCTTCGTTGACGCGCATTTGCCAGAGCACTACGCCGACGGCGAAGAAGCGCTGCTAATGAAGTACACGCCCGATCACTTGGCGCCCTCGCTTCCGCTTCTCACCTGTGCAGCGACCAGAGAAAGTCGCCCCGGTCAACGGCAGCGCCTACACCGCCGCTATGCCCGTCCGGCTTTCAACCCGGTCGGCAAGCTGGTCGAGAACAGCTAGAAGGAGGTCGCCAGGCGACCTTTTTCTGCTGTTCTCATTTTTGAATTTTTCTCCTATATGTTTTAGTATCTAAATCATAAGAAGCAAGCCAAACCCAAGCGCCTTCATACCCGCACTCAGCCCAAGACCTGCCGGCACTAGCCCAGTCGACTGCGACTTTCGCGACAACGTTCAACTAGGGGATGCTTGAAACCCTGCATTTCTTGCCAATTCTTCAAAGCCCGATCGTAATAGCTGAGCGCTGCTTTGGTGTCGCCTTTTTGCTCTAGACAGCGGCCCATAGTAAACAACCTTACCGAACGTTCATGCTCATCCAGCTGCCCCAACTTAAGGGCACGCTTCGATAGCTCATAGGCTTCCTCAGCCTTATTCTGATCTAAAAGCACACCGGCCAGGCTATCCAACACATAGCCGAGAATTGCACCGCCAGTGGTATCTTTTTTCTCAGTCTCAAGTATACGCCTAGCTCTGCGCAAGCTTTCCTCAGCTCCAGCAAAATCACCTTTCTCCCTCAGAGCTAGTGAAAGATTATTGAGTGCCTTAGCCACTTCTTCGCTGCTTTCTCCGAAAAGTTTCTCTCTTATCGTGAGCGCCTTATGCAAAATGCGCTGGGCGCGCTCAAGGTCGCCGATAAAAACCAACATACAGCCGGCATTACAATACGACTCGGCCAACATGATGCTCTGATCGTCGCTCTGATCCAGACCATATGCGCTTTCCGCCTCGCTAAGCGACTTATCGACCAGAACCAAAGCCTCTGATTGGCGGCCGGTCCAAGCATAAATTTGAGCCATCATCCCATTCTCAATACTACTCAAAATATTGGTACCGGCTAGCTCTGCTCCTTCCGGATTAGCCAAGAGCGGCTTCAAGAGCTTCTCAGCATCTAGCAGGCGCCCTTCGCAAATTGCTCGGTTAGCCATAATCAAAACCGAAAGCCGAGAAATGCCGAAATCGAAGGCAAACAACTGCCGCAAAGCTCTACCCACAACCAAATCTAACTGAGCGACCAGGGCGGCGAAGCCAAGTTGCTGACTAGCAGCTAAAACAGAAGAAAAGAAACCACCAAATAGAATAAAAAGAAATAGCGCAATGACAACAAAGCTGGCAGCAAGCCCAAACATCCAGCCTTGTAGATTGAGATGCCAAAGTCCCCATACAGCAAGGAATGCCAGCATGAGCAAAATGAGCAAGAGAATAAAGGCGTTCAGATAGGCTTCGCGCCCCAATTCCACCTCTAGTTTCTTCTTTTGATCAGGCTTATCAGGCATGATCAAATTATGCGCCTTTCTCATCCCATAAATCAAATTTGTATTACAGAAATATTCGACCGGTCTAATATTGAGGACAAAAAAAGAAGGCAAAAAGAAAACAGCCGGGCTCAAGCTAATGCTCAAGACCCGGCTGCAACGCCTGCTCAGACGGCTGATTACTGCGCCGGCTGCGCCTCCACGGGGTAGAGCTTGGTCGGCTCGCCTTCTTCTTCGCCCGGCTTGAACCAGTACTCGGCCACGATGCCACCCTCCTGCTCGTCGATGAAATGACCGGCGAAGATGCTCTCTTCCAGGAGCATCACCTCGAGCAAGTGGCGAGCGGTGAACTGCTCTTCGCCCTTGCCCATGAGATAGTCGCCGACGATCACGCGGGCCAGAGCCTCGTTGCGGCAGAAAACGATGGTGTAGCCGGTACCCTCACCGCCGGGACCGCGATGCAGAACGGCGAAGGCAGTGCGCTGGGGAACTGTGGACTGTTGCATAGCTGGACCTTTCTAGTCTAGTCTGGTCTGGTAATGAGAGAAAATCAGGACTCCAACTTCCCTTGGTTCAGTACATCGACCGCTGGTGCCAGAGGCTCTGGCGCACGACCCGGCCGCTGGCTGCGAGAGCCAGGTAATAGTGGTCGCCGCCATAGCAGACCACACGCTGCAAGCACTCATCGAAAACACGACCGTCCTCGAAGATGTAGCGCTTGAGGCGGTAGCCGGTGCGCCGCTCCTCGTCGGTGGGATCGACCAACTCCTCGAGTTCCTCCACAGCCTTGAGGGCCGGAATCTCGTGGCGGATGAACTCCTGCACACGGCCGAAGGACCAGGTACGACGCACCCGTTCGTGCACGTTGAGCGTCGAGAGCAGCAGGTCGCGAGCCCAGGGATTCAGACCCTCGATGTAGAGCGCCGGCGGCTCCATCTTCTCGTCGGTCCAGAGCGAGTTCGCCACAGCCGTGCCGCCTTGCTTGCGCAGGGCCAGACCGTAGTGCGGACCGCTGTGCCAGTGGTTGTTCTTGCAACCGAGTTGCAGGAACTCGTCGAGCACTCGGCCGCCCACCAGATGGTAGCGATGCCGCAGACCGATGGAACGGCGGTAGAAGCCGCGCACGTGGCCGAGCACCTCCACCTTCTCCACCAGGGGAATGCTGTCCGATTCGATGGTTTCCTGGCGACCATCGGGCCAGACCCGCATGACCAGTTGGTGGCAACCCAGGCGGCGCGCCACCAAAGAACGACCGGCCTTGTTCAGACCGTGAAAATGATCGAAACGCATAACAATCTCCTCAAATCTGAAAGACAATGGAACGGTTGTGCCGGCAGTAGCGAGCGCCTTCGTGGACAAGCACCATGGAGCCGGCACAGGCGATGACATGACCGCCGGCGAAGACCTCCGCCTGACTGCCCGCCGCCAACAAAGCGAGAGCGCCCTTGCCCACTTGCAAACGGCTGCCGGTCATGGCGATGACCAAGGAACCTTCGGCAAAGGTGACCATACCGGCCTCGGCACGCCCGTGTTCACCATCGCCGATGAAGCGATAGGCGTCGAAAGCTTGACGATAAGCGGCGACCAGCTTGGCGCTGGGCTCGGTTTCGGGCTCCTCATAGACGAGGTCGAGACCCTCTTCAAAAACAGGTTGATGCATGATTAACTCCTCACTAGAAAAACTCAAACAACGCAACTAACCTGGCCAGCTCAAGAACTGGTCAAAGCGTTGCACTCTGTCAAAGGGGAAAATGTTCTGGCGGGCTATAGCAATTCCTCAATCAAGTTGAATAAATAAAAGGGCAATAACAATCTCTTACGCTTATCAGGTAAAAAATCAAAGAGCAGCAACAGGCTATTTATCGAAAAAATAAAAAAGAGTCAGTATTTGACAGCTCTTTAATGCCTTTCAGAAAAACAAAATGCAGTTCTTCATCAGCGCAACTTGCGCAAACCGGCATGTGAAGCCAAACATTAGAGACTGAACGAGACGAGCTAACAATGGCATTCTTGTGACAGATTTAGGTCAAAAGCGGGTTCAAAACGCTACTGTGCATTCGCACATTGGCCTTTCGCCGAAGCTGCATTTTACTAAGAACATGAATACTCACATGCTGCCGGGTCTAGATGCTATTGCACTTGCGACAAACAAACATCGCGAGCTTCTCTTGCCCGCCGGCAAAGGGCAAGACGCGGTCGAAGAGATCGTCGAAAAGTCGGGAAAAGAGCCACCAAACTTTCTGCAGCAAAGACGAGATCAGTTCGCCGCAAGAGTACTTTCTACAGCCCTGGAAAATTTGCTCGAACAAAAGTTGCTCGAACCAGCTCTCTGGCAGCGCTATCACGCTCTCAGATTTTTATGCAACCAAAAGCGAAGCGAAGGGCTCAACCTCGCAGCAGAAACGGCCTTACGCCTTGTCGCCAGTCAAGCAGAAGCAAATCCTGAAGTGGAAAGACTGGCACAAACATATCGCAGCCAAGGCAAGAGAGTGCTCGTGGTCAGTAGCGAAAACAATTGCCGAGCCCGCTCATTTGATATCGACGAGACTGCCACACTGGCAGAGGCAATTGCAGCATGCGCGACAATTAACACGACAATCGCAGAAGAAATCACCTCACTGCAAAGGGATTGCAGCATATACTTACAAATTTTGGCATTGGAACACTTCTCTTACCGCATCAAGACAGGACGAGCCAATGGCGCAGATCTGGAAAAATCAAAGAGCTTACAAGAAAAGCTCTGGCTTAAACCGGAAGACTATGGTGCTTACCGCCAGGCTCTGGCGTCCGAATTGCAAAATCTCATTTTAGAAGCTTTGAATGGCTGCAACTTGCCCTCGCCTGAGCCAAGAAAAATAAACGCTGCCTGCTCTCTGTATATGACACCAAAAGAGATACCATTTTTAACAGCAAATTTGCTCGATCAATTTGACCACTGTCTAATTGCAAACGGCACCAACATTTCTCATCTGAGCTTGCTCGGCTGTCATTTTCTGGCCAAGACAGTAACCATGGTCGAAGGCAAAGAATGCCTGCCGCGCTTAAGAGAAAAATTTGCCCAAGAGCAGCAACCTAATCTATTTGACGAAACAACTTTCTGGGCTGCCTTTGAAAAGGATCTCAGAAAAGCCGAAGAAAAAGTAATCATTGTCAGTCCTTTCGTACGAAAAAATCGTTTTCAAATAGTGCAACAACATCTCTCTGCCTTTGTCGAAAGAGGCGGTATCGTTGAGGCTATTATCAGCCAGGAACCCGACAGTAAAGGCAGTCTGAAGGAAACCGAAAAACTACTCTGCGATGCCGGCTGGAAGGTGCGAGTAATGAAAGGCATACATCAGAAAGTGGCCATCATCGATGACAATATTTGCTGGGAAGGTAGCTTGAACATACTAAGTTTTGCCAATTCAAAAGAACTGATGCGCCGCTTCGAGAGTCGCTTTGAAGCACAGGCAATCTGGGACAATCTGCGATTTTAGTGGGCACCAGTGCTTCGGCCGAAAAACCTAAACGCTCAAATCGGAAGGTCTAAACGCTCAAATAGTAAAAACTAAACGCTCTCTTGCCAAATCAAGCAAGAATTCGCGCATGACTATAAATTCGAGACCGTCAAAGTGCTTATCACATTTTCTGCTATACCGCCTAGTATTCAAGAAGAAAATAAAAAAGAAAAGAAAAAAGAAACCAGCTTGAAGCCGAAGTTTAAAGGCTAAGAACCTAGAGGGCAAAATCGATGATTGCTCAAGCGACCTTGCCCTCTAAACTCTTAGCATGGGAACTTTCTACAGCTTTTACAGTTCTTAGCCGATCGGACGCCGGACAGGTCCACCAATGATGGGCGTCACTTCGATCGACCCAGTGCGATAGCCGCCACAAGGCGGTTCAGCATTGAGCAGCACGAACTTGAATCCATAGTCAGAAGCAAGCTCGAGCGTACGGCGCAGCACCTTGTCGGAAGGCATGACGACCAGATAGACAACCTGAGTCGAGCCGACACTGGTGAAGTCGAAGGTCTGCTGATACTCGCTGATGACAGTTTCGGCGAAACGACGTGCCTCCTCTTCGTGGGGAGAGACATAAGCGAGATTGATGAAAAGCCGCCAACCCTTGGGAAGACGCCGATGCTTCTTCTCGATGATAGACATAGTTTTCTCCTTGGTCTTGATAGAGCCAATGCTATTCATTTCGTCTAGCCACATCAGATGCAGCAAGCAAAGCTTTCATAGTCGGCTAAGCAAAGTCCAGGTAGGATACTGGGCAAAGCTTTGTCGATTGAAGAGCAGTTTAGGTTCTGATGTTTTTTAGGTTCTGGCTTTCTTGCTTAATTGAGAGACGAAATATCTCTCAACCTAAGACGAAACAGGCAAGCAAACAAGAGCAATCATGGGAATCTTACATAGCTGACCAGGCCAAGAGACTAGCGAGACTCACGCCACCACCGGCGCCACCACAATAAAAGAAACGCCGAAACGCCCGCACCAAGAAACTGCTTGGGCGAGCTTTTGTTATGCCTTGACTGCTTAAGTTATATAGAAAACTTGTAAACGATTCGTTAATGCTTTCGATAAGTCCGCTAACGCCTTTATAAATCTTTTCAAGACTCTGGTCACCAAGCCTAGATCAAAACCTCAGTCAATCTTGTTTTCGATCATAGAGCTCATCCAATATCTAAGTACCACACCCTTTTGTCTGATTAATAAAACTGCCGCGCGAGACCAAATAACTTGCCTTATCTCTGCTTTCATTCTGCGGACCTGTATCCGCCGGTAGAAACGCGCGCAGCGGCCTGATGACAAATAGACAGACAGACAGACAGACAGACAGACAGACAGACAGACCGGGCTGGGCAAATTTACCAACAACAACAATCAGAAGGAGACTCGATGGAAGAGACAAAAATGGTCATCGTCGTGCGCAAAGACCTCAACATGCGCAAAGGCAAACTGGCAGCTCAGGCAGCACACGCCGCTCAGGAAGCCATTCTCGACCGCAGCGGTCCCACGCCTTGCTTGAAACAGCGACCGGCTATCATGGCCTGGCTCGCCAGCGATTATCGCAAGATTGTCGTCAGCGTCAACAGCGAAGACGAGCTGCTCGAACTCTACGGTCGCGCCATCGAATGCGATCTCAACCACCACCTGGTCACCGACCTGGGCAAAACCGAGTTCAACGGCGTTCGCACCTACACAGCACTCGCCATCGGACCGGCTGACCCCACCCGTATCGACGCTATCACCGGCAACCTGCCTCTCATCTGAGAGGCGGCTGTCAAACTTCCGCCAAGCAGCACAAGTTGCACAAGCAGAAAAGGATTGTTGGCATGGAAACTGAAGGTTTCGAAATCTGGAACGACCCCGCCGTCAAGGCTCTCCTTAAGAAAGCCGGCGCCGTTGCCCCGACCACCGCAGAAGAGGAGCGGAAGCTCTGCGCGGACCTGCGCGGCAATGTGACGCAACGCCAGACTGCCGGCGCCCGCCTGGTGGAATCGCACCAGCGCATGGTCGTCTCCATGGCGAAGAACTACATGGGTCGTGGCATCTCGCTGCAAGATCTGATCCAAGAAGGCATCCTCGGTCTCTTCGATGCTCTCTCCAAGTTCGACGCCGGGCGAGCCCGCTTCTCCACATATTCCAGCTGGTATGTGCGCAACCGCCTCAACCTGCTCGTGGCGAACTCTGCCCAAGCAGTGCGCATGCCGATCTCGGCACGGCGCAAGAACCCCGGCGGACAGCGCATCACCATGGTCGATATCGAAACGCCCCTTGGCGTTGGCGATCTCACCCTGGCGGATACGCTGGTGGACGAAAACTGCCAAGACCCGGTGGAAAGCCGCAGCGAAGCCGACCTCAAGATTCTGCTTTCTGATGCTCTTTCCATCCTCGATGAACGCGAACGCGCCATCGTGGAAGCCCGCTTCGGCATCGACCGCGACCAAGAAGAAACCCTGGGCGAACTGGGAGAACGCTTCGGCATCTCGCGCGAACGCATTCGCCAGATCGAAGCCGGCGCACTGAAGAAACTGGCGCGTTCACCGCAAGCAGCTGCCCTGGCTTCACTTCTCGGCTGATCAGTCCTAGGCGTCGCCAAGAAATCGAACTCTAAGATAGCCAAGAATGGACCCAGGTGCGTTGTTTGCAACCCGGGGCCATTCTTGGCATTGCTCTTCTTCTGAATTCTTTTTTTGCAATTTTTTATTACTTTCTATAGTATTTTTGACGATTTTTTTTGAAAAATTGGCAGCCCACAGCAGAGAAATAGCAGCTGAAAATTTAGCCAAGCACCCTTCTATATATTGCGAAATGTTAAGCTTTTAATTAAATGCCCGAAACACTTGCCCAGCAAGCGCTTGCCGCCACGAACCGACTTTTCACCCAAAACCCATGCCAGGCGGGAGTTTCCAGACTTTGGTTTACCGCTTAACATTTCGTCACAAGAACAAACAGGTT
Organism: Candidatus Obscuribacterales bacterium; assembly: GCA_019745415.1. GTDB lineage: Bacteria > Cyanobacteriota > Vampirovibrionia > Obscuribacterales > Obscuribacteraceae > Obscuribacter. The sequence goes on from JAIETF010000029.1 coordinate 45,724, forward strand.
CAGGTCAATTTTTGGGATTCCATCACAGCTAAAACCGCCACCGCCAGCACTAAACTAGCCGACAAAAAAATTGGCGAATACAAAATTGGCGAATACAGAATTAAATTAGACAGAGCCCGAATTCGAGCCTGAAACAGCCAATGCCGCCCAAGCTCGAATTCGGACAAGAACACAATATCAGTTCAACAGAAAGTGCTTCACGTCGGTGAGAGGCATCACCTGCCGAAGAAGGACGACACTTGCGCCTCGCGGCAAGTCATGACGGTCGGTAAAGGGATAACCATTCGCCGCCATGAACGAGTTGTATGACTCGGCCAGCTGATTGTGCTGAGCCTTGAGCGCAACCAGTTTCTTGTGCAGACTTTCATAGCTGCGGCGGTCGCTCTTGCTCCAGCTGTCGACGGCCGCACCTTGGTTACGCGTGTTCAGCGCCGAAAGAGACTTCTCGACATCGGCAACCCGATACCGGAGTGAAGCCAATTCCTGAGCCTGGCTGGCAAGTCGGTTGTACTGCAAGCGACGAAGATGCGCTTGCGTTTGCGCCTGCGTCTGGCTCTGGCTCAGATCAGGCGACGAAGGCTGGGCGGCCTGCACAGGAGGCGCAAGAAAGCCGAAGAAGAGAGAAGCCGACAAAACCAAAGCCGAGAAGAGCGCTGCGGAGGAGAGAGAAACCGGGAGGAATGGGAAGTGAGCGCCACCAGAAGAGGCGCCTTGCTTTACGGTATTCATTTTGAAATTTTTGAGATGCGAGTTGGATTGGGTTTAGTAAGGCTCTGGCAAGGCTGAGGCTGTAGCACATATCAAATCAAAGCGCCGCTGCTTTACTCGCGTCTCCTTGTGCCGAGAGAGAGAAGAACTGCTTTCGCATTTACTTCACCTATCCAGCTCTATTTTGGGCATCGAGCGCTCTAAATCTTGTGCTTCAGCAGACCTATTTGAAAAACCAGAACCAGTACATCATCTTCTAGAACAGGAGCGCTCCGGCAATCAAGCAAAACCAATTCAGGCATTAGCTACTAATCATTTCAGACAAATGCAAACCCTGCCGGCAAAAGAAAAGGGCAGCCCAGAACAGCTAGCTGAAGAGCGTCTTAAAAGAATCTGCTGCCGTAGCTAGCACAGCATTATGCCAAAAGAGAGAGCCAAAAGGCTCTCTCTTTTTCTAGTTTGATTGCTTAGCCGATGCACAACGGCTCAAGAAAAGAGCGCCCTAGAGCCCCAACTGACGAGCAATGAGCAGTCTTTGAATCTCGGAAGTGCCCTCACCGATTTCACAAAGCTTGGCGTCGCGCAAGAAACGCTCAGCCGGGAAGTCGATGATATAGCCATAGCCACCGTGGATCTGCACGCAGAGATTGCATACTTTACTGGCGATTTCGGAAGCATAAAGCTTGGCTTGCGAACCTTCTAGGGTAACGCGCTTACCGTGATCTTTCATCCAGGCAGCATGATAGAGCATAAGACGAGCAGCGCTCACATAAGTTGCCATGTCGGCCAGATAGCTCTGGATCATTTGGAACTTGCCTATCGGCTGACCGAATGCTTCTCTTTGCTTGGCATAAGTCAAGGCAGCGTCGAGGGCGGCCTGGGCAATACCAAGGGCCAGTGCGCCGATGGAGAGTCGTCCGCCTTCCAAGGTCATAAGAGCTTGCTTATAGCCCTCACCTTCCTGTCCGATTATGTTCTCGGCCGGGATTTTGCAATCTTCGAAGGTGATACTGGCAGTAGGGGAACCTCTCATGCCCAGCTTCTTCTCTACTTTAGAGACGTAATAGCCAGGTGTTCCCTTCTCAACGATGAAGGATGAAATGCCCTTTCTGCCCAAAGAAATATCGGTCATTGCCATGATCACTGCGGTATCAGCATCGGTGGCATTAGTGATGAACTGCTTGGTGCCGTTCAAGACATAATGGTCGCCGACCAGTTTGGCGGTGGTCTTCTGCGAAGAAGCATCAGAACCAGTTCCAGGCTCGGTCAGGGCCCAACATCCGATATATTCGCCCGAGCAAAGTTTGGGGACGTACTTTTTCTTTTGCTCTTCGGTGCCGAATTTATAAATGGGGTTGGTGCCGAGAGAAACGTGAGCAGCATAGCTCAAACCAGTTGAGCCGCAGGCACGGCCAATCTCTTCAACAGCGATTACATAGCTTCTGTAATCAGCTCCAGCGCCACCATATTCGGCACCAATCGGCAAACCGAGGTAACCGAGCTTACCCAATTCTTTAAAGGTCTCGATGGGGAAGCGAGCTTCTTGGTCTACAGCATGCGCCTTAGGGGCGATCTCTCTTGTAGCGAAATCGCGAATGGCTTCGCGAATATCATGGTGTTCTCCGCTTAAAAATTCGCCAAAAGGCAAAACGTCGTTATCAGACACTGCAGTGCTCACAGTTCTTACTCCCTGAATAGGTAAAATTTAGACAGTGAGCAAGATCATAGCGCTAAAAGAGAAGCCTGGGACAAATCTTAGTGGCTCCTTAAGAAGTTCTCCACCTCTTTGACAATTCGCCGGGCAGCTGAACCATCACCGAAAGGATTGATAGAAGCCGACATTGACTGATAGAGCTGGGGAGATGTCAAAAGTTCACGCGCACCTTGCGCTATGGTATCGCGGACCACGCCCACAAGCCTGGCGGCACCCGCCTGCACTGCTTCGGGGCGCTCGGTATTGGTACGCATGACCAAGACGGGCTTGCCCAAAGCCGGCGCCTCTTCTTGCACACCACCCGAATCGGTGAGAATAAAATGGCAGCGTCGCATGGCCGAAACAAACGGCACATAGTCAAGGGGCTCGACTAAAACCAGACGTTCGTGCCCTTCGAAGACCGGTTCGATCGATTTGCGAACTACCGGATTGCGATGGATTGGATAAAGAATCTGGACATCGGGAAACTCATCAGCGATAGCCTTGAGGGCAAGGGCGATTTCGTCCATGCCCTGCCCCCAATTTTCACGTCTGTGCGCCGTCACCAATAAGACTTTGTACTTATTGAAATCAGTGCGTCCAAACAGAGCCTGGTCTATGTCAGACTCTTTCAGACGAGCAGCAGTATCTAAAAGTGCATCAATAACGGTGTTTCCGGTCATGAAGACATTCTCAGTGATGCCCTCAGCCTTGAGATTCTCCACCGCCAGCGCCGTGGGAGCGAAATGCAAAGTGGCGATGCGCCCGGTCTGCCTCCGGGACATCTCTTCGGGAAAGGGATTGTATCGATCATTGGTGCGCAAACCAGCTTCCACATGGCCAACGGGCACTTTGTGATAGAAAGCGGCCAGAGAGGCAGCCATTACAGTAACGGTGTCACCCTGCACCAAAAGTAGGTCGGGACGGTCTTTGGTCAAGAGTTCGTCCATACCCAGCACCACCCTCGCTGTAAGCTGCGCCAGGGTTTGGCCATGCTGCATCAAGTCTAGGTCATAGTCAGCCTTGACATCAAACCATTTCATCATCTGGTCGAGCATCTCACGATGCTGCGCCGTAATTGCCACTACCGGCTGCAGTTCACTAGACTCGCCGAGAGCATGCACAACTGGTGCAAGCTTCACAGCCTCCGGTCGCGTGCCGAAAACACACATGACCTTCTTTCTCATAGACACCGACTCGACCTTCCTCAATCTACTCACCGGTTCGCTTGACAACAAAATTGTCTTGCAAACGAGCACTAATTCTATAGCAATTAGCTTCTGTTAGACTAAGCCCACAATTAGTACAGCTCATTATTAGTACAGCCCTTAGCTGCAATGCTCTCAGTTGCGACCAGCCGCGAAACAATCAGACTGCAGAACCCTGCCGCAAACCACCATTTACAGAACAGGAGCCTCCAGTGGACGTAATTATCGAAGGACAAATTGGTAAAGGCGACCAAGATGAAAAAATGTCCGACCTTATCTCAACCATGGTCGAGCTAAAAAACTGCGCCACTCCCGTCCTAAGAATCAATGAACAAAATTCGGATCTATCAGGGCGGATACTCTTCAGCCAAGGCGGTTTTATTCTTGGCGCAAAACTGGGTATGACTGGTGAGAGCGGTTATGAAGCAGTTAGGAAATTGCTTGCAATTGAAGTCGGAAATTACGCCATTCTCGACCCGGCAAGAAAACCGACCACCGAACTGAATCAAGCCCTTTGGCTCTCGGCGGACCGAGTGCAGACAGCACTTCCAAATTTACCCCAAAGCCCTGATAGCCTGATTGACAAACCAGACTCGGATGGCAATCGAGGAGCCTATCCCCGCTCAAAAACCGGACAAATTGACCTAGCAGGACAGATAGCAGCAATGACATCACCAAAGAGCGACAGTGAAATTGAAGCCCTTATGAAGGGACGCAGCGGACCGGAACAAAGGCAGACAACGGCGGCAAACTCAGCTTCCCGTCGTTATAATCAATCAAATTGGCGCCTAGTAAAGTTCGTTTTGCAGATGGGTCTAGGTCTAGGTCTCTGTTATTTGATGATGACCAATTCCAGCGCCATGTGGGATGGCACAGTCAAAATATGCAAGAGCTTCGGCTTTGACGTTGAAAACAACGCTCTTTTTTCAGGCTTTCAAAGCTCGATGGAAAACTGGGGCAAGCAGAAGGCTCAGGAGCTTAAGCAGAAAAAGAACGCAAGAAAAAACAATAAGTGATATAAGTCCGAGTATGGATAAGTTTCAACCTTTCAAAAGCGTTCTCTGCAAACGCGCTCTTTATAAAAGAGCCCTCACTTCAATAGGTCTGGCTCTTTTACTGGCTGGTGAATTCTCTTTCTGCCTTCCCTATCAAAGTGCTTTGCCGACAGCTTTTGCTAAAGCACAGAAAAGCAAGGACAACGCCAAAGTAGATCCTTTCAGCCTCGATCTCATGCCTGTCTCTATTGCCGCAGACGGCATGATGAGAGACTTTGCCGTACACTTGCCACCCAATCTAAAGCAGCAGGCGCAAGCCGGCATTCAACCCCAAAGCATTCCTTTGGTTCTCGTCTTCCATGACGGCTTCAAGCTTGCCCAAAATATGGATGAGATGACCGGTTTTAATGCCATAGCCGACCGTGAAAACTTTGTTGTTGTCTATCCGATGGGAATAAACGGACACTGGAACGACGGTCGCAACATTGATGCTTATGCCAAGTTTGACGATGTCTCATTTGTCAAACACATCATCGAATACATGCAGCGTCGCTACCACATCGACAATGAACATGTTTACGCATGCGGTATCGGCAATGGTGGCTTCTTCAGCCAGTATCTTGCTCTCATGCTGCCTGGACATTTTTCGGCTATTGCCTCAGTGGCTGCCACCCTGCCGGAGAATATCTATCACAGCAGACAATCACTTAAACCACAAAACGTCTTGTTCATCTTGGGTATGAACGATCCCCTGGTACCCTTTCGAGGCGGCCCTATCCATTTCGAGTCTTATCGCGACCGCGGCATGGTGGTTCCAGCTCCCGAAGCAGTGCAGTTTTGGGTAAAGGGCAATAGAGGGCAAAGCACCCCAAATTCGCAAGACTTACCTGACACAGACCCAACCGACGGTTGCCGCGTCAAAGCAGCAGTATTTGGTTCGGGTCTAAAGGGCTCGGAAGTTATGGTCTACGGCATTGATGGTGGAGGTCATACTTGGCCAGGCGGAATAAACCGCTATTCGCCGAAGACAGTGGGCGCCACATGTAGAGATATCAGCGCCAGCGAAGCGATCTGGGATTTCTTCAAAAGACATTGAGCTTAAAGAGCTAGCGCTAATGTAGCGACTGCGAATAAGGTTAAATTGCTGCCTTCAGTGGGGTAGTTACGTGGACAAGGTGAGGCAAGTTGCCGAACTTTTAATTATTATCGATTTATCTACTTTCACCCACACCTGACAAAACCAAAGACCCAGAAAGCTCAATCCACAATAAACGAACAGATCAGGCAACCCCACCTTTAATGGCTGAGGAATGCCGACTCGAAGCAACGATGACCGAAGCGCTAGCTCCGGTCGTTTTTATTTCTCTGTGCAAACCAAGAAAAGGAGCACTATGAAGGGCAAGTTCCACACCCGTCCCGGCGGCAAGCTCGTGCGCGTCAAGAACCGCTTCGGCGGCAACGACGCGCAGCACTGCCGCTACTCCATGCTCTGCCGCCGCGAGAGCCTGGACGCCGTGCTGCAGCACGACTTCGACGAGCAGGTGCGCCTCGCCGCCGAGGAGCCCGTCAAGGAGGAGCCGGTCTCCACCTGGACGGTCCTCGAGCCCATGTCGGGCAAGTTCCGCAAGACGATCTTCGTGATCGAAGCGGACGAGGACCTGGCCATCCGCGTCTACGCCGCCCGCAACGGTGGCCGCCACCCCCTCAAGGTGAGCTGCGACTGCGGCTGCGGCTCCGACTACAGCCTCTACGAGGTGAGCGGCACCCTGGCCCAGGCCACCGCTTCGGCGCGCAACTGCCCCTACGGGCTGAGCCGCTCCGGCGAGATCTCCTACCGCGAGGGGCGGCGCAAGCCCAACCCCGAGCCCATGTTCGACTACCACACCCTGGACCAGTTCCTCGCCCGCAAGGACGTGGTGCTGATCAGGGAGGCGGACATGACCGTGGCCGACTTCTGCGAGCCCACCCCGCGGCTCACCGGCCCGCACCAGTACAGCCGCGAACAGCTCGCCCTGGCCTGGGTTCTGGACGCCGAGCTCTAGCGAGCGCTTTAGAAAAGGGGAGGGACGGCGGTCCTTCTCCTTTTCTTTTTTTCAAAGCAAAACCGACCAGTCTGTTTTTTTTCAAGCTTATACTACTTCGATTAGTACCTGGAGGCATATTCATTAGAGGCATACTCAAAAAGTGATAACAGAAGCAGAGCCGCTGCCTAGGTCTGCTTCTGTCTGGCATACTTTGAAAGAGCATTGATACCGTCCGGCTTAGTACGTTTGCCGGTGCGCACTTCAGTTTGAACTTGCAAGGCTTCTCGCAAAATATTGTTGTCTATAAGACCCATATTGATCAGAACGCCACCTAGAGGGGTGATGCTGTCATGAACTTCTTTGAGGGCAAGGGTAAGCTCCTCTATAGAAATAATGCCGCTTGAAAGCAATAGCTCACCCAGGCGCGCAGAGGGCATAGTAGCCTGAGGTTGCCAGCCAAGCTGGTCTAAAGCTTGATCCAGGGTAATCTTGCTGCGCGACGCTGCAGAAAGAGCCATAAAAGCCAGCTCCAATTCCAAGTGTCCATCACGCACCAAAGCCTGCGCTTCTACCGCAGCCTGCAAATCCTCCTTGGTGATAAAGCCTGACATGATCAAGACTTTCCCAATCATCTGACCTGTGTCTTCAGCAATCAAACAGGCCTCATTCAAATCTTGCTTACGCAAGACCCCGGCACGAGTCAGTAAATCGCCGACACGAATAGTTTTCTCCGCCATCAAGGGTCCCTCGTGCACTCCTATAGACTTAATTCGCAAGCCAGTGCATTCCTAAACTCTAGATAAAGTAATATTTCTTTCTTCAAGGTTTCAGCCGGGTACAAAGGGGCGTTCACATATGGTTCCGGCTTTGTAAATATTCTAGGGAAGTGGTTCTGGCAAGATAAGCGGCAGGTAAAAGTGGACAACAAAAGTCTATTTTGGTTCAGACAAGATCTAAGACTGTGCGACAACCCGGGACTCTTTGATGCAGTTCAAGCAGCGCCAGGTAAGGCACTTCTAGTCTATATATATGCCCCCGAAGAAGAAGCACCCTGGCAGCCTACCGGCGCCAGTCTCGTCTGGCTGCATCACAGCCTCAAGGCTCTGCAAAGCGATTTGGCCGCAAAGGGAGCCAAGCTTCATATTTTCAAAATTGGCGCCAATGAAAGATTCCAGAGCAGCAGAGAAGTACTGGAATTTCTCTGCCGCAAACTTGAGATCGTCTCAGTGTTTTGGAACAGACGCTATGAACCTGCTGTTATTGCCAGAGACACCAATATCAAAGCAGCTCTCAAAGAGCTAGGATTCGAAGTAGAAACCAGAAGTGGTGCACTTCTAAACGAACCCTGGCAGGTAAAGACAAAAGAAGGAAAACCCTTTCAAGTCTTTACTCCGTTCTGGAAGGCATGCCTAAGTCAAATGGATTTAGACCCGCCGCTAGCCATTCCCGACCTTAGGCTGCAAAATTATGGAGTTCTTGAGGGCGAATGCAGCATCGAAGATCTAGATTTGTTGCCCTCGATAAACTGGGACAAAACAATAATCGAAGCCTATACACCGGGCGAGAGGAAAGCACAAGCATTGCTGCTAGAGTTCCTCAAAAAGAAAGTCGCGAACTATCACCATGATCGAGATCTTCCTCATCTGGTTGGTGTATCTCGACTCTCACCCTATCTGCATTTCGGTGAAATCAGCGCCCGGACGGTTTGGTATCAGACTAAAGAATTCTGCCAACAAAATAAAAAAGTAGCCGAAGAGGCAGCACATTTTCTTAGAGAACTGGGCTGGAGAGAATTTTCACACCATCTACTCTTTCACTTTCCCAGCACCACCGACGCACCGTTGCGCAAAGATTTTCTGCACTTTCCCTGGCAAAGCGATGGCACCCTTTTGAAAGCCTGGCAGAAAGGGCAAACCGGATATCCAATTGTCGATGCCGGTATGCGAGAACTCTGGCAAACCGGCATTATGCACAACCGTGTGCGCATGATTACTGCTTCTTTTCTGGTCAAGCATCTTCTGCAACCCTGGCAAGAAGGGGCAAAATGGTTCTGGGATACTTTAGTCGACGCCGACCTGGCTCAAAATACTCTAGGCTGGCAGTGGTCTGCCGGTTGCGGCGCAGACGCAGCGCCATACTTTCGTATTTTCAATCCCATGCTGCAGGGAGCAAAATTTGATCCCGACGGAATTTATGTAAAGCAGTACGTGCCGGAACTGAAAAATTTACCGGCAAAATATATCCACTCCCCTTGGACCGCACCACCAATGGTGCTAGCCTCTTGCGGCATCACCCTGGGTGAAACTTACCCTCATCCAATCGTAGACCACGGAAAAGCAAGAGAAAGAGCACTAGCTGCCTTTCAGTCTCTCAAGGCTACTTCAACTCGCGCATAAAGAAATCTTCGATATCTTTCTCCTTGATATCGCCGTCTACAGAAAGAAAGAGCGAAGCACGATCACGCGCTCTTTTTAGGTCCTTACTTAATCGAAAGAAACTAGCATCGTAGGGCTGCCAGCCAAATTCCTTCACTTCGAACATCACTTTTGTAGTGTTTTCTCTTCCATTATTTGTTCTTGTCTTTAATCTTCTCTCGGGCCCTGTGATCATCTCACCGAACCAATGCCGCCTCATAAGCTGCTTACAATAAATTGGCAAAATCTCGCCGCGGCTCTCCACAGAGAGAAGATCGGTTAATACTTTCAAGACCGCCGGAGGCAGCCCTTGTACCTTGATTGAGTCCAGCTCAGCAGCATTGAGCTCTGTGTTTACGTCTTTGGGACCAGAATTTTTGGCCAGAGAATTTTTAGACAGAGAATCTTTAGACAGAGAATCTTTAGACAGAGAATCTTTGCGCATAAAAGTAGTTCGCGTCACTTTCTGCCCAAACTTCTCGCCTACCAACTTCTCAACTTTTCTGTCCCACTTGATCTTGGGATAGTCCTCACGCAGATCTTCCACATACCATTTAAACGAAACCTCCAGAAAGGTCTTGTTCTCAGGATTGATCATTATGTAAGACTGCGGCTTGGCTGCCAGCCATAGACCTTCGCCAATCTTTGTGCGAATGCGAATGCCTTGCTCTGATAATCTCATGGAAAAAACATCGAAAAGCTCACCCGCCCCTTTCAATACGAGCATCTTCTCTAAGGCCAAGGCGGGAGGCAGAAAAGTAAAAAACAAAAAAACAGTCGAGAAAAGCAGGCGCCTGGCTAAAAAGAGGGGGATTTTCATTTTAGTGTCCCCGAATAGAGATCATCCAATTCTCTTTCGTCTAGTCTTTTGCCTGATGAGAACATAAAGTCAGCTTTATCTTGCACCAATCTATAGGCAGGCGCTCTGAACAACTCTGCCTTGACAGGCTTGACCTCGATTTTTTCTATTCTAAGTAGATGCATCCATTCATAGCGTTTTTCTAAATCTGGTCCATCGGTATCATGGAAGCGTCCGCTGTACTGATAGATAGACACAGGCAAGGCAGAGTCAGAGCTTACTTCGCCGACTAAAAGCTGGGACCACTTGGCGATAACTTCTTTAGAAAGAGGCACTTTCTCAAGATAGATAATCTCTGCCTTCTTGAGCTTCTTAGCTTTCTTGCGCGGGCTCCGCCCCTTATAGACAAGCAACTTATAAGAGGGTAAGGGCGAAAAATTCAGATCAGACTGAACCTTCTCGCTGTTTTCTAGGTTGAAGCGGGGATGACCAAAATTTTTAACACCAAACTTATCATCAGAAACTATCTTGGTATGGTTCTCATGGTTCATTAGCAAGCAACTATTGAACTGCGGACCTTGCCAAAGCGCACTGCCCAAATGATCAATCACCAAAATACCTTGGTTGGACAAATAAATGCGCACGGCACCGCTGCGCACGCCTCGACCGCCTAAAACAAGCATCTTTTCTTGCGAAGCCTTGGCGAGACACGGCTCAACTTGAATGAAAAAAGAAAGCAGTAGAGCAAAAGCGCCTATAAAAACAGATAAGCGCCTGTTCTGGTAGATGGTCGTTAGAACTTCTCGCAAATTGCGGCAACCTGCTTGAACGAGACGAAAATTTTCTCATTACTATGGCGGCCCTGTCAAAATCCCGACAACCTATCCAAATTAATGCGCCCAAGGCTGAGGGCGGAAATAAGCTGAAAAACATCACAGCTAAGAGACTTGCAGCCAAAAACGTCGTCGGTTTAACTTCTCACTGCATCCATCTTTACTTCATCGGCAGTTCTTCTTAAGCAATCAATTTAGCTATCTAAATAGTTCTCTGAGCAGTTTTCCAGAACCGAACCAAGCAGTACTTTGTGCTGCTCGTCATTGCCGCAAAAGTAAAGCAAATCGGATGAAAGCGAAGAGCACAAACTCTTCAACCCCAAACCGCGCCCAAAAGCGCACCCTTACCAAGGAAAATCATGAGCAAGATCCCCACCCCGCAAGACCTGGCCGCCGACAAGTCGCAGAATGACGAAGCCGCACGCCGTGCCCGCATCCCGACCGACGTGACCAACTTCACGAACGACATCGTGGCAGCCATGCGCAAGGGCGACACCTTCCTCTCGGTGCGCACCCGCATGCCCGAGCCCGAGGCCCAGACCCAGCTCTACAACGACTTCCTGGCCAGCGGCTGGGTGCTCTCCTTCCACAGCGCCCGCACCGGCGGCTCGATCACCTGGAAGAAGCGCTAAGCGAAGCTCAGCGCCCTCCTAGTCGAGCAAAACAAAAAATAGGCTTCGCTCGCTCTAAGCTCGACTAAACATGCTCTTTCTTGGTAAGTCTGAAATTGCTGAAAAGCTCTTCCAGACTTACTTTTTCGCCGTTACCACTATCTCTTATAGTGTTTTGAAGCAAAAGAGAGAAGAAAGAAAAATTGCGCTCCAGTGGATTATCCAACTGGAGCGCAACTCATCTAGGTGCCTAAGCCAACTGTCTGACTGCCTTTTCTGCGTTGAAGCTTAGCTGTTCAGCGCATCAAGCTGGAGCGCGCGAGCTTGATTGAACGCTGACCAGCCATGCTGCAGCGCCAACTCAGCTCGCCGCAGCAGACGCTCAATCATTCGGCTGCCGCCTGCGGCATCGGCTTGCGCCTGTCCTTCTTGCAAGAGATGCTCGTAAGAGGGAATCGACGCCGCCTGAGCCCGCTCGCAAGCGTAGTCGAGATGGGGCTTGCGCAGCACTGCCAGGTCTGTGCCCAGCCCATCTTCACGCAGTTGGGCAATGGCGCTCTTGAGCGCCTGAACACCCTGATTGCAGACATCGAACCGGTTGCTGAAAGAAGCCATGATCAACCTCCTCGTTTAAAGAGTGAACCGAAAGATGAGAGAACACGCGAAAGCAACTTAGCCAGGGCAGCCAGGCCAACTGGTGTGGACGGCGCCGCAGGCGGCACGATATGCTTGGCGACCAGCACTGTGACATTGTCTTTGGGATCGCCATCAAGCGCAGCCTGCATGAGAGACTCGTTGATTGCAGCAGCGCTAGCCGCCGCAGAGAGCTTCTCAAGCAAGACCGCCTCAGAGAGGGTATTGTTCAGCCCGTCACTGCAGAGAAGAACAACATCTCCCTCCCTCAACACTTCTTTGCGATAGTCCGGCTCTGCCGAATTGTGCCCCAAACTACGGGTAATCACATTGCGCTGATAGGGCAGGCTGTGATCGACGGTGAGCTGAATCAACTCACCTGCTCTCAGCAAATAAACACGACTATCGCCGACCCAGACCATATGCATTTCAGCATCGTCCAGATAGACCATAGTCAAGGTCGAACCCA